>JBAPVR010000035.1:0-91899 GCA_049283295.1 Candidatus Aquirickettsiella sp. | reverse complement strand
TTATTAATTTTGGGTCTAGGTTTATTTCTTGTTCTTGTTTCATTGCTTATTTCTCAATTAGCTCTAGCGTTTTTGTCGCTAGCTTAGTTAATAATAAGCACTTACACAATTTTATTTACAGGCTCATTTATAATTAGGAATTTAAAATTTTATAAAAAATATTTAATATAAAAACATTTTTTTATTTCTTTCTTGCTTTGTTTGCTGATCTCGATATCGAGATGCTATTGCATAAACTCTTTTCCAGAGTTATCCATATTCCCATAGAAACCTTTTAGATCCAAAATAGCAAAGCCTTGTATATTTTTATTCCATGGGTTGTTTTATATTTACGATTTTTCTAAAAAATCAATTGATGAAGTCTATTAGCCATTGGTATTAGTAGAAAATTCAACTAAATTATCTGTTATTGGTCATATCCCACTGGAATTGGGTAGGTATGTTTTTAGATTTAAAAAATTGAGTTAATTGATGATGTTAAAAAATACTTTAAGCACTTATGGCAGCATCGCTAAATTTTTTCATTGGCTGATGGCAGGGCTGATTATCGGCATGTTTATGCTGGCCTATACCATGATCAATATCCCTATCTCTCATTTTAGTGATTGTTTATATAGTCTTCATAAAGCAACCGGTTTGCTGTTATTCGGTTTAGTGATCTTAAGACTCCTTTGGCGTTTTATAAATAGTGCGCCGAAATTACCACCCTCGATCCCTTTTTGGCAACAGCAATTAGCCAAATTTAATATTACCGCGCTGTATCTCTTAATGTTGGCGATGCCGGTAACAGGATTTTTTATGTCAACACTCGCTAATCATGCGATTAGTTTTTATGGTATTTTTACGGTGTCACCCTTGGCGGATAATCAACAGGTGTCCAAATTTTTTGCTAAAGCCCATGAAATATTGGCTTATTTATTGGTAGCGTCTTTTACTTTGCATGTTATGGGTGCATTTTATCATCCTGTTTTGCCAAGAATGTGGTTGTCATTTAAAAATAGAATTGTGGGAGAATAACAAATGCGTAGGTGCTTAGAACAGTCGTGTCATACGGCGAAAAAAGTTATTTTTATACTGGTTAATGTGCTGTCACTCTGTAGTTTCGTGTTCAGTAATAGCGCATCGGCCGCGCTTAATCTTGAGTTAACGCAAGGCGTCGCGCATCAATTACCGATTGCGATCGTGCCTTTTATGAGTACAGCATCGTTTACACCTGAAAACGATATCAGCCGTGTGATTCAGTCAGATTTAACTCACAGTGGTCAGTTTAAGGTCACACGGGCGAAAACGCATGCCGTCCCGCCAGCTTATACCCGTGATAAAGTTTCAGTCGCTTATTGGCGAGCTCAGCATATTGATGATGTCATACTGGGGAAAATAAGCGCTTTGGGGCAGGGACAATATCGCGTGCATATTGATTTAGTGCATGTGGCACAGGGACGTAAGCAAATTTTAGCGCAACGAGAATTTACTGCTAAATATGCGCAATTACGCGCTCTTGCGCATCATCTGAGTGATCTCATTTACGAAAAATTAACCGGTGTTAAAGGAGTTTTTTCTACGCATATCGCTTATGTGTTAGTGACCCGTCAGAATAATCACCGAGTCTATAGTCTGCAGGTAGCGGACATGGATGGTCATAATGCGCAACCTTTATTAACGTCGACACAACCGATAATGTCTCCGGCTTGGTCGCATGATGGTAAACGTATTGCTTATGTTTCTTTTGAAAAGATTATGCCACGTATCTATATTCAAACTATCGCTAATGGGCAACGTCAATTGATCAGCGATTATCCAGGTATTAATGGTGCGCCGGCGTGGTCACCGGATGATAAAACCTTGGCCTTAGCGCTATCTAAAAACTCTGCGACATCAAAAATTTATTTAATGGATTTAGCCAGTAAAGCGTTACACCAAGTAAGTTTTGGGTTTTCTATCGACACCGAACCAACATGGTCAGCCGATGGACGGACCGTGCTTTTTACTTCCGATAGAGGAGGTGGGCCACAAATTTATCAAATAGATCTGCGCAGTAAACGTTTACAACGCGTGACGTTTGATGGCAGTTATAATGCGCGCGCTTCTTTTTCTCCGGATGGAAAAATGATAGTGGTACTCAATCGTGAACAAGGAATGTATAATATAGCCGTGCAAGATTTAGACGACGATACTTTATTAAGCATTACCCATTCAGGTTTTGATGCATCTCCGAGTTTTGCACCGAATGGACAAATGGTTTTATATGAATCAAAACCGGGTGCACAGGGTTTGTTAGGCATGGCTTCGATCGATGGAAGAATTAATTGTCGCTTACCAACACCTGAAGGTGATGTACAAGATCCGGTTTGGTCGCCTTTTTTATAGAATTATGCTCACAGCAATCGGATTTTTGGCAAGTGCTGCGAAGAGAATTGCGAATTAAGCGGTAACAGACAACCATTCAAGTGCGATGAGTAGCACTTTTTATTTTAATTGAGGGGTAGTATATGTTAATAAAAAGCTTGTTAAGAATAAGTGTCATGGCGGCGGTATGTTTTACTTTGAGCGCGTGTTCGACTGCCGACCAAAGTGAATTAGGGGAAGCGCCTGCCAGTCCCAAATACGCAGATAATGCATTGACACAAGGAGCCGGCGATGTGGATAGTTTTTATGGTGACGAAAGTACGAATCCTATGCACGTCGGTAATCAAACCTATCATTTTGATTTTGATAAAAGTAGGGTGCGCGATGAAGATAAACCTTCGTTGCTAGTGCAAGCACATTACCTGATTTGCCATCCGCAAGCTAAAATATTAATAATCGGTAATACCGATGAAAGGGGTAGTCGTGAATATAATATTGGTTTAGGCCGACGTCGGGCTTTAAGCGTACAACAATTTTTAGTTGCGCATGGTGTGAATGCAAGCCAAATCCTAACCGTTAGTTATGGGGCAGAAAAACCCGTTGCGTGTGGTCATTGTGAAGCGGATTATGCAAAAAATCGTCGCGATGAATTACAGTATCAAATTCCGGTCATCACCGATAAGCTGTAATAGCTAGGAATTTACTATGCGATTGAATTTACCTTCGAATAGAGTGTTTGCTTTAGCTAAGAGAGATTTCTTTATCGATCAAAGGATAAATTCAAGGCGGGTTAAATTAATTAAGATGGGTTTATGTTGCATGTGCTTATTACTAAGCTCATTGACGTATGCATTGGCACCGGTCGTTGATGCCTATGACGATGATGAAGATGCTCCTGCAGCGGCCACATCTTCAGTTCCATCGAGCTCTGCTGGATATGCGCCTAATCCTACAACACCGAGTTCCGTTCCGAATGCAGCGCCTGCGAGCGTCCCGGCGTTACCGAGTAATTCGGCTTCTTTTTCGTTGGAACAACGCGTGACAATTTTAGAACGTCAAATCGCTAATCTTAATCCTTTATTGGTGCAAATCGATGACTTACAACAACAATTACAAAGTTTACAAGGTAAACTTGAATCGCAACAACATGCTGTCAAAATGTTAGAAGAGCAAGTACGTAATCAATATTTGGCTTTAGATAAACGCTTTGCTCAGCGGCCTAATCACAACAACAGTGTTTATGCTGAAAAATCTGCTAATGTTTCAAAGGTAGGTGCCAGCGACGCGATGAGTCCGCGTCCATTTGTTGATCTAAATAGTGCTAAAAAAGGGAGTTTGAATGACAGAAAGTCAATGATGCCGAACGCTGCACCCACAGCGGCAGCGGAGCGTGCTTATCAGGCGGCTTTTCAACTCTTAAAAACTAAACAATATAACGAAGCGATAGTCGCTTTTGAAACGTTTATCAAAAAATTCCCGAATGATTTGAATGTTGCGAATGCGGATTATTTTTTAGGTCAGTTATATTTATTACAAGGACAAGCCGATCCTGCAATTAACTTTTTTAAACGTTTTATTACTCATTATAGCCAAGATGCGCGGGTGCCAGATGCGATGTTGCAATGTGGTTTAGCTTATTTTGCAAAGGGTGATAAACAAAGCGCGATGGACATGTTTGAAAAAATAATCCAACAATATCCTGATTCAAAAGCAGCACAAGCGGCTCAAGCTCGCTTACAGCAATTTAAAGCTATGATTTCTGCAGCAACGATTCCAAGCAAAAATAAGGCGTAAGTCACGAAACGTTCTTGCAAAGCTTGCGTTATTTTATTAGCTACATATACTCGCAGCAATCGGATTTTTGGTTAGGCGTCGTAAAAATAAGCAACCGGAATGTATACTCCTACATGAGGATTGCGAATTGAGCGGTAACAGACAAAAATTTACGTGCGCAGCATTGTTATACTCACAGCAATTGGATTTTTGGCAAGGCGCTGTAAAAATGAGCAAGCGGAGTGTATATATCATACATGAGGATTGCGAATTGAGCAGCAACACAGACAAAAATTTAAGTGCTAAGAGTATATAGTATGAGAATTGCATTGGGTATTTCCTATCAAGGTAGTGCTTATCATGGCTGGCAATCCCAAGCGGGATTAGCCTGCATACAAGCTTATTTAGAGCAAGCCATTAGTCAAGTCGCGGATCATTCGATAGTTTTAATCTGTGCCGGCCGCACCGATAAGGGTGTGCATGCCTTCGGTCAAGTGGTACATTTTGATACCACCGCACAGCGATCTGAACAGGCTTGGTTATTAGGGGCTAACAGCCATTTACCTGCAGATATTCGTATCAATTGGGTGCAAACAGTGGATAAAAGTTTCCATGCTCGATTTTCTGCTTTAGCGCGTCGTTATTGCTATATTATTTATAATCGACGTTTAAGCAATGCATTATGGAATTCCTATACCAGTCACTGCTATTATCCTTTAAATGAAAGGGATATGCAGTTTGCTGCACAGTATTTAGTCGGCGAACATGATTTTAGTTCATTTCGAGCGACAAGCTGTCAAGCGAAGAGTGCACGTCGCGAGGTGCACTCTATTAAAATAAGTCGTGAAGGATGCTATGTCATTATCGATATACTAGCGAATGCTTTTTTACATCATATGGTGCGCAATATCAGTGCGGTGTTAATGACGATAGGGCGAGGTAAAAAACCCGTTGCATGGGCTAAAGAAGTTTTATTAGCACAAGATCGGCGTGCTGCGGATGTGACTGCCTCACCGAGCGGCTTATATTTATGCCAAGTATTTTATCCGGAAAACTTTATGCTGCCTAAATCAGAAAATGATTTTTTTAAGATAATGTCATTAACTGCCTAAAAAGTTAAAAACAGCCCATTTCTCCGATCCGTTTTTTCCATGATTCTAAAAAAATTGGTTATTCCTAAAGATTTACAGAGAATTGAACAAAATACTTGGTTTTACAGAGGGTCTATTGCATAATCCCTTTCGATTTTACGATGCCACTCGAACTTATGCTGCCAATTTAATGAGCTTTGTAATTGTTATAGACAACTCATAATCCATAAGCATAGTTAGTGCTGGCTATTCAAGAGGAGCGTTGCGAATCTGTTCTTGAAAATGTTCATCGCGAACGGATTGCATAGGCATTGACGTTAAAGCAATGCCTATGCAATGGTTAGTTTACATCATAAAAGTGAGGTTACCTGTGGAATGAACGGGAATGTCCTTGAACTCAAAGGAGTCACTAAACGCTTCGATGACGAAGAAGTGTTAGAAGATATTAACTTCGAGGTGAGGCATGGCGAATTTTTAACCTTGCTTGGGCCGAGTGGTTGCGGCAAGACCACTTTACTGCGTTTAATTTCAGGTTTTGAGCAGCCTGATGGCGGTATGATCTGTATTAATGGTATTGATGTCAAAGGATTGTCACCCCAAGAACGTCATGTAAATACAGTTTTTCAAAGTTATGCGTTATTTCCGCATCTGAATGTCTTTGACAATATTGCTTTTGGTTTGCGTTGCAAAGGTGGGTTGTCGAAAGCAGAGATTAAACAGCAGGTTAATGATGCGTTAACGATGGTGAAATTGACACACTTAAGTGAGCGTAAACCTTATCAGCTCAGTGGTGGCCAACAACAACGTGTCGCGATTGCCCGAGCCGTAGTGAATAAACCCAGTATTCTTTTACTCGATGAGCCGTTAAGTTCTTTAGATTATCGCTTGCGTAAAACCATGCAGCTGGAGTTAAAACAACTGCAAACTCAATTGGGTATTACGTTTATCTTTGTCACACACGATCAAGAAGAAGCATTGTCGATGTCGGATCGGGTGGCAGTCATGTATGAGGGGCGCATCGAGCAAATCGGAACACCCCGCGAAGTGTATGAAGAGCCGCATAGTTTACGCGTAGCACGTTTCATAGGCGAAGTGAATATTTTTGAAACACAAATTATTTCAGCCGATGAACATGTATTTCATGCGGTAATTGAAGGTAAAGCGTTCACGTTAAAAAATCGACGGCATTTTTCTAAGGATCAAAAGGTTTATACCTTAGTTAGACCGGAAGATCTCGAAGTTTGGTCTCCTGCTGAAGTGACGGATACTTCACAAATGTTTCCAGGTGTTGTTGAACAAGTTATTTATAAGGGTTCAACGGTGGATTTAATGGTACGTTTAGAGAGCCAAAATTTATTAGCGGCGACACAATTTTTTAACGAAGATGATGAAAAATTAGATTTCCATAGTGGGGAATCAGTTTGGGTGCATTGGATTCCGGGATGGGAGGTTATTTTACCCGATGAAAGTTGATCGCCTCTTTAAGGGAACGACCATAAGTATCGTCTGGCTATGGTTGTTTGTATTTGCATTGCTGCCGACGTTATTGGTATTGATAATTAGCTTACTAGAAAATGATCCCGTGAACCTTATTCATTGGAAATTTTCGTTGCAAAATTATCAAGCTTTATTAAATCCTATTTATTTTAAAGTATTTTGGCATTCTTTTTGTGTGGCGGGTCTGTGTAGTTTAATTTGTTTACTCCTTAGTTATCCATTTGCTTATTTATTGGCGCGCTTAGATTCTAAATATAAGAGTTTATTATTATTTTTAGTTATTATTCCTTTTTGGACCAGTTCCTTAATCCGTACTTACGCCATTATCTCAATATTGAAAGTAAAAGGTTTGTTAAATACGATCCTCCTATCACTCGGTATTATTCATCATCCCTTAACCATTTTGTATACCAGTACAGCCGTTATCATTGGATTAGTGTATAGCTTACTGCCGTTTATGATTTTGCCTTTGTATGCCAATATTGAAAAATTAGATACGCAATTTATTGATGCAGCGCGCGATTTAGGTGCGAATTCGTTAACTATTTTAGCGCGTGTTATTTTGCCGTTAACGTTACCGGGTATTATGGGAGGGATTATTTTGGTCTTTTTGCCAGCAATGAGTATGTTTTATATTCCCGATATTTTGGGCGGTGCCAAATCCCTATTGGTTGGCAATCTAATTCAAAATGAATTTTTAGCCGCACATAATTGGCCATTGGGCTCTGCGGTAAGTATGGTACTGACTTTAGCCATGGGTGTACTGTTGTTACTGTATCGACGTGCTAACAAAATAGGACAATATCACGATGAACCGATTGGCGAAATTTAGTTATTTAGCAGCGATTTACTGCTTTTTTTACTTTCCTATTATTTTGTTGATTATTTATTCTTTTAATAATTCAAGCTACTCATTGCTTTGGCATGGATTTACTTTAGATTGGTATAAGCAATTAGGTGATGATAGTAATCTTGCCATTGTTGCCTTGCACTCATTAGAAGTAGGTGTGTTAGCGGCTAGTTTTGCGACGTTGATAGGGACTACTGCAGCAACCTGTCTCTATCGTTATCGTTTTTTTGGTAAACATTTACTGCATGGTTTATTGTTTGTGTTAATAGTCTCACCTGATATTGTCATGGGAATTTCATTACTTATACTATTTTTTTTATTGAACATGCGCTTAGGTTTTTGGTCATTGTTATTATCACATATTACATTTTGTATTCCTTTTGTGGCCGTCACCGTTTATAGTCGCTTGACCGGTTTAGATAGGAATATTTTTGAAGCAGCGCGTGATTTAGGTGCGAATGACTTTATGAGTTTTCGACGGATTATTATTCCTATGTTATGGCCGGCTATTTTAGCAGGTTGGTTATTAAGTTTTACGTTATCATTAGATGATGTGATCATTAGTTTTTTTGTTACCGGTCCTGATTTTCAAATTTTACCTTTATATATTTATTCGTTAGTGCGTATCGGATTAAAACCCGAGTTGAATGCACTATGTTCAGTCATGTTTGCTATTACCTTATTTATCGTAGTGACTTTCCATTTGGTATTACCTAAAAAGGTTAAGCAATAATTATGCGCCTCTTTTCTTTTTTGATCGTATTATTGAGCTTATTCGTTAAATCGGCGTATGCAGAAGAAAATATTGTTAATGTTTACAATTGGTCGAGCTATATTTCCAATGATGTATTAAAAGAATTTACGCAAGAGACTGGAATCAAAGTCAATTATGCGACCTATGACAGTAATGAGACCTTATACGCGAAGCTTAAAGCCAATCCGCATACCGGATACGATGTTATCGTACCCTCCACTTATTTTGTGGATCGCATGCGTCAACAAGGTATGTTACAAGCGCTGAATAAATCCCGTTTACCCAATTTCAAAAATCTTAATCCTGCATTACTCAATAAAGCCTATGATCCGGGTAATCATTATAGTATTCCGTATTTTTGGTCCTCAACGGGTATTGTTATTAACAGTAAGATACATCCAACGCAACAATTGCAAGCTTGGGCAGACTTTTGGAAGCCTCGTTATCGTAACCAATTACTTTTATTAGACGATGTTCATGAAGTTTTTTCTATGGCATTGATGGTGCTAGGTTATTCACCTAATGATACCGATCCGGAACACATACGCTCGGCTTATCTTAAATTAAAGCAATTAATGCCAAACATACGTTTGTTTAATAATGATGGTGTAAAATCGCTTTTCATTGATGAAGATTTAAGTATTGGAATGGCTTGGAATGGGGATATCTATCAAGCTGCATTAGAAAATCCTGCCTTACGTTTTATTTACCCCAAAGAAGGTTTTGTTATTTCTATTGATAGCATGGCGATTCCGATTGGCGCATCCCATGTGAATAACGCCTATATTTTTATTAATTTTATATTAAGACCGGATATTGCTAAAAAAATAAGTTTGGCCACAGGCTTTCCGACACCTAATCTTGCTGCCTATAAATTGATGCCAAAAGCCATTTTAAATAATTCCATGATCTATCCGGATAAAACGATCTTACAGCGCAGCGTAGTTCAAGTTGATGTTGGAACGGCTGAAAGTATTTATCAACATTATTGGGAATTGTTGAAAATTGGTGGTTAATTTAGGCACAATGTGCAACTTAGATTAAAGCACTTTAAACGGTGAATGATCAACTTAGTGTGCAATGGGTATATACTAAACAAACTTGATAAAAAAAGATTCATTTAGCGGGCGAGATTAAATAGGAAAATTATGAGTTGGTTAAAAAAAGTCATTAAAGGGATTCAGACTGTGGTTCGAAATACCGCGGGAGTTCCTGAAAATAATTGGATTAAATGTCAATCCTGTGGTGCCATATTATATCGTGCGGAATTTGAACGTAATCTGATGGTTTGTCCCACGTGTAACCACCATCATCGCGTTAAAGCGCGTAAACGTTTAGCGCAACTTTTAGATCCTGAAACCGGCCAAGAAATTGCGGGTCAAATAGAGGCGGTGGATAGACTCAAATTTAAAGATCAAATTAAATATAAAGATCGTCTGCATTCGGCAATAAAAAAAACCGGTGAAAAAGAAGCGTTGATCGTCATGCAAGGAACATTGCAGGGTAGAGCGGTAGTTTGTGCGGCTTTCGAATTTAATTTTATGGGTGGCTCGATGGGCGCTGCAGTAGGTGAACGCTTTGCACAAGGTGTGTTAAAGGCTATTGAGGAGGATATTCCTTTTATCTGCGTTTCAGCGAGTGGTGGGGCAAGAATGCAAGAAGGTTTATTTTCATTAATGCAAATGGCAAAAACCAGTACCGTCCTAGGTAAACTTAAACAGAAAAGACTGCCTTTTATTTCTGTATTAACTGATCCTACAATGGGTGGGGTATCGGCAAGTTTTGCTAATCTGGGTGATATTATTATTGTAGAGCCCAAAGCGTTAATAGGATTTGCCGGTCCGCGTGTCATTGAGCAAACGGTACGTCAGGTTTTACCCGAAGGATTTCAACGCAGTGAATTTTTGTTAGAGCATGGTGCCATCGATATGGTCATCGATAGGAGAGAATTAAAAGGTAAAATTGCTTCACTATTAAATAAATTGATGGCAGCGAATCAAGGACGTTATTCACTCACAGCTATCGCTAATGACGATCACTGATGAATTAACATTGAGTTCACGATCATTATCGGATTGGTTACGTTATATTGAAACCTGTCATCCTAACAGTATTGATCTAGGTCTTGAGCGTATTTCGAAAGTAGCCGATCGTTTGCACGTATTAAAGTTTAATTGTCCAGTGATAACGGTTGCTGGAACGAATGGTAAAGGTTCTACTGTTGCGCTGACTGCCGCTATTTTAAATGCAGCCGGGTATCGAGTTGGCACGTATACTTCACCGCATCTTCTTCTTTATCAGGAGCGTATCCAAATAGATGGTTCCTGCATTAGCGAGCAAGACTTATGTCGTGCTTTTGTGCATATTGAAAAAAATCGTGCCGATGTTTCTCTAACTTATTTTGAATTTGGAACCCTAGCGGCTTTATGGTATTTCAAACAATACTCGTTAGATGCGATTATTTTAGAAATAGGTTTAGGTGGCCGTTTAGATGCTGTCAATTGTGTGGATGCTGATCTCGCTATTATTAGCATGATCGATTTCGATCATTTGGATTGGTTGGGAGATACGCGTGAAAAAATTGGCTTAGAAAAAGCCGCTATCATGCGTCCTAATCGCCCCTGCGTTTGTGGCGATTTTGAACCGCCAAAATCGATACTCAATACCGCTAAAACTTTAGCTTGTCCCCTATATCGGCAAGGCATAGAATTTGATTATAAAATGCAGCAGCAGTCCTGGTCATGGAATAGTCAACAGCTTTCTCTGCGTGACTTACCTTTACCCAACATAGATTTACAGAATGCAGCTACCGTTTTACAAGCTATTGAATTACTCGGTGATCATTTCATCATTACGCCGCTTGCCATACAAGAAGGTATAAAACGTGTTTTTGTACCGGGTCGATTTCACATCATTGAAAAAAATTCGTGCCAAATAATTATTGATGTCGCCCATAATCCTGCTGGCGGCGAATGTTTATCAAAACGTTTAGCAAATACTCCCTGTTTAGGGAATACGTATGCCTTAGCAGGAATGTTAGCGAATAAAGATATTATCAATACTTTACGCCCGTTAAGGCACCACGTTGATCATTGGTATGTCTGTGATTTAGCTGAACAACGCGGTGCTAAAGCAGTGAAGTTAAAACAATCACTCTGTGATCTTGATGTTACTCAGACAATTTTAGAATTTCCAGCGCCGGATTTGGCTTTTCAACATGCTTATCGTAAGTTACAAAAAAATGATCGGCTGCTCGTTTTTGGATCCTTCCATACCGCTGCTGCGATATACCGCTATTTAGAGGGTTAACTGATGAGCTTTAAATTTTCTGTCGATTAGCCTTTCTGAGGATTAAAAATGCTAAAACCAAAGAAAAGCTTATTAAATGATTATTTTAAAATTAGTGAGCGTGCTAGCAGTTTGCGTCAGGAAGTGATAGCGGGAGTTACTACTTTTTTAGCGATGCTGTATTCCGTGATTGTGATTCCTAACCTGTTGCAGCTAGCGGGATTTCCACTTATACCCACCTTTCTCACCACGTGTTTAGTCGCAGGTTTTGGATCGCTATTGATGGGCCTGTGGGCTAATTTACCGATGGCAATAGGCTGTGCCGTATCACTTACAGCTTTTACCACATTTGGTATTGTGTTAACCCAGCATACGAGTATTTCAGTGGCTTTAGGTGCAGTATTTTGGGTAGGTGTGATATTTACCATGATATCGGCGACTGGAATTCGTTCTTGGATCTTACGTAATCTACCCTTGGGCGTAGCTTGTGGTATTGGTATCGGTATTGGTTTATTTTTATTATTGATTGCTGCAAGCAGCGTAGGTCTGATTATTAAAAACCCTATGCAAGGTTTGCCGATGCGCCTAGGCGTTTTTAATTCCTTTCCAGTATTAATGACCTTATTTGGTTTAGCTATGATCTTTGGTTTAGAAAAAAGAGGGATTCCCGGCGGTTTGTTATGGGTCATTGTGTTTATTTCTATCATCGGTTTATTATTTGATTCGCAGGTTAAATATCAGGGATTATTTGCTTTGCCACATGTATTTAATCCACACACCAATACGCTATTTTTACATTTGGATATTTTAGGTGCATTGCAACCCGCGGTATTGCCGAGTGTCTTAGCTTTAGTTATGACAGCGGTGTTCGATGCAACTGGAACGATTCATGCTGTGGCCAGTCAAGCTAATTTACTGCAAAAAAACCAAGCGATGAGGAATGAATCGAAAGCCTTAATCGCTGATTCTGTCACGAGTATTTTTGCTGGGTTGATAGGTGCTTCACCCGCTGCCGTGTATATTGAATCGGCCGCAGGTGCTGCAGTAGGTGGAAAAACCGGTTTAACGGCAGCGGTAGTGGGACTATTATTTCTGCTGACGATATTTTTTTCGCCGCTTTCTTATTTAGTTCCTGCCTATGCTACCGCACCTGCATTGATGTATGTGGGCTTATTGATGTTAAGTAATGTGTCAAAACTAAATTTTGCTGATTTTGTCGACGCATTATCAGGATTGTTATGTGCCGTTTTTATTGTATTAACGTGTAATATTGTCACCGGTATCATGTTGGGATTTAGTTCTTTGGTGATAGGGCGGATCTTTGCCGGTGAGTGGCGACAATTAACGATAGGAACGGTGATGATTGCAGCCGCGTTAGTTTTATTTTATGTGAGTCATTGGGCAATTTGAATTTTAAAATCTTTTAGCTGAAAGACGCCTGTGTAAACGCGTAAAATATTCTACTTTTCTTGTGGTTAGATCTTAGAAAAAAATTGCTTGCTGAATTATTATTGATAGCGACTCCTTGAAAAAGCTGTAACTATTTTCTTTTTTGTGTTTCATAGAATAACGCTAAATTTTTTTTCTTTAAATTACTTTTAAAAGTAATTTCGCCTAGAATTAATAAGTATTTTCAAAGTCTATTTCGTTCCAATATAGTTTGAGATGCAATATAGCCCGCATATTATGTATTTTTAAATTCATGAATGGCTCGGTAAAATTAAAAAATATAAAACAACAACAAATTCTAAGAAGACTTTGAGTTTCAAAGTTTTCTTTGTAAATGAGAAGTCTCATTAATAGGAGTTTTAAAATTTTTAATAAAAAGCGACATTATTACAGGAGTAGATATTATGGTAGAACATATTCATGAAATCGATAATTATGAGCCCACTCAAAACTGTCAGCAGACTGTTGGAGGAGTAGAAACTCAAGCAAATCCTCAACCGCGCCACGGCCGCATTGTAACCCCTCAATCTCGAGCAGATATTTATTTAGCAGATTGGCGAGCTAATGGCTTAGAATCCGGTAAATTCTTTCCAGCACGGGTAGCTAATCTCGCTGACCCCGTTGTTCCAAGTGATATCCGCAACGTGACCCCTCCTGAGGATGGTCGCATTGCCAGCGCTGGACAAAGCAACGCATTTATTCTTGATGAAGTGAGGGATTGGTACAAGCACTCTGTTAGATCAGGGCAAGTTATGGAATTCCGCTGGGTTTTTACCGCTGCACACACCACTCGCCGTTATAATTACTTTATAACCCGCGTGGGTTGGCATAGCAATCAAGTATTAACGCGTGAACAATTTGATTCTGATCCAATTGCTATCTTTGAAGAGTCCTGCCAGCCTTTTTGGAATTGCACACCCCCTACAACGGGACCCACGCACCATTTTACGTTACCGGTACGTACGGGGTATCACGTTATTTTAGCCGTTTGGGAAATTGCAGATACCGGAAATGCTTTTTATCAAGTTATTGACTTTAATTTTACGAATTAAATAATCGATGTCATGATCTGGGTTAATCGCTTAAATTTTTTCAACTCAGATCATGATATCCACTCATTAAGTTACACCATTTTATTTGTAAACGCTTCTATACAGCCCCCAAATTTGCGTCCTTCTTACATATCAACATGTAAAGCGGGAGCTTATTGTTGGTACCTATCTATTCTAAAAATACAGTGAGGGCTTACACTTCGAAAATAGTGAATAAAATCAATTGTTTAACTACGTTTTAGCCGCGATCTTAACCGCTATTGACATTAACCTTAAGGTTAAGTTTAATATTTTTCAATCTATTCTTAATCGTAAAATGCTAATGAACCGTCGCACTCAACTGGCTTATAGTCTCATACTTATTCTAGCACTGTTATTTGTGAAGCCGGTGGAGGCTAAAACCCAGCTTATTAATTTGACTGTAGCGTATAAGCAGGTAGATTTTAACGCAAGCCCTGCGCGAGCAATCGCTGTAAATAATCAAATTCCAGGCCCAATTTTACATCTAAAAGAAGGGCAACCGGTCGTTATTAATGTTTATAACCGGCTTAATATAGGGACCAGTATTCATTGGCATGGCTTGTTGGTTCCTTGGCAAATGGATGGTGTAAGCGGTATTAGTCAAAAACCAATACCGCCGGGCGGTATTTTCCATTATCAATTTACACCGCATCAATCGGGTAGTTATTGGTATCACGCGCACACGGGTTTCCAAGAACAGCAAGGTTTGTATGGAGGTATTATTATCGACCCTAAAACGCCTGTACTCTATCACTACAACAAAGATTTTGTTGTAGTATTGTCTGACTGGAGCAACACACGTCCGAAAAAAATTTATGCCAATCTTAAAAAAATCGATGGCTATTATGATTCTCGTTTTCCTTTACAGCCTTCATTATTAAAATTTATCCATGATTACCGAAGTGCTACTCTTTTAAAACGCCAACAATTACTGAGCAGTTATAAAATGATGCAAAAAAGTCGTATGAATATTTATGACTTTAGCGATATTGCTTACGATGCGTATTTACTGAATGGACAGGCCAGTCAACGACCTTGGACACGCGGTGTGAAAGTAGGCGATAAAGTCCGTTTACGTTTTATTGGCGCAGGAGCAAGTACTAATTTTAATGTTAAACTTGATCATGGCCAGATGGAAATGGTTCAAGTCGATGGTAATAATATCAAACCTTATTCGGTCAAGCGTTTTAAAATTGAGCCCGGTGAAACCTATGATGTTTTAGTATCCATTAAGCATCCGGGTGCTACGATTATTTACGCTGAATCGATGGATACCTTAGGACATACTATCGGTGTACTCACTACCACGCCGAATGCACCCCTTAATATTCACAACATTAAACCTTTTCCTGAACCTGCTCCGATAATGATGGGTAACATGAAAATGTCGTCTGCAAATCTTATGCCTGGCATGGATCATCCAGATAGTATGCTGAGTATGAACATGCGTAATAAATATCCTATGTCTCGTATGAAAAGCCTAACGGTAGGCTCTCCCTATCAAAAAATGATTGCAGCGGTTAAGACTAATAATCCTAATAAACCGATAGAAAAAACCATACACATGGATTTATCAGGTTATATGAACCGTTATATTTGGTTTATTAACGGCGTGACTATGAATAATGCAAGACCCATTTTACTAAAACCCGGAAAGCGCTATCGAATTATATTTTCCAATCGTTCGATGATGGATCATCCCATGCACATTCATGGTCATTGGTTTATTTTACGTAATGGCCATGGTGCTTACGATCCTTTATTACACACCATCGTTGTTCCGCCAATGGCCAAAGTAGTGGTCGATATTGATGCCGATGCAAATGGGCAGTGGTTTTTTCATTGCCACCAGCTGTATCACATGGCAGCAGGTATGGCACGAGTATTTCAATACACCACGTTAATCGATGTGACTCCAGCAAACCCGCTTCCGCAAAATACGATAAAGCCTTTAGCTTATACTAATCAAGCCATAGTTCGTGTTCAGCACGTACCTGTCGATAAAAGTTTAGTGAATCATCCTTCGGATCAGGTACCGCGTTTTTTTACTGTCAATTCACTGGATGTAAATCAAAATCTCGTTAATAACGATCAAGAAATTACCTATAAAGGTATGTTTGGCGGTGATAATAATAAACTGCAATTATATTTGGAAAAAGCTGAAATTAGACAGGGCATTATCGAAAATGCTAATCTGGATATGTTTTATTGGCATGCTATCAGCCAATTCTGGGCGGTTAAAGGGGGGGTGAATTATGTGTGTCGGCCGACGATGACACCTTATTTTCAACCCGGTATCGGTATCGAGGGCTTAACCCCTTATTTTATTCAAACCGATATTCGTGCGTATTATCATAATGGCAGTAGCAAGCTGGACTTAGATTTAAGTCGTGATACGCAAATTGCACATAATTTTTTTATACGAACTGAAGTAGAAGGCCTATTTGCAAATAAAACCGTTAGGCGCGATTTGGTGGGTAGTGGACTCAATGAATTACAATTAACATTAAGACCGTATTATCAAATCAATCCGACGCTTGCGGTCTATGTCCAATATCAACATACCGGTAATTACGGTAACACTGAGCAATTGTTTCAAGAAAATAATTTTTCTACGAATGATAATACCTATAGTTTGGGAGTGGCGTTATTGTTTTAACGAGACAATCGCCTATCATAATTTTAAAAACAGAGCGTGTAGAATGAACTATTATACGATCGGAAAATTGGCGAAATTAGTCCAGAAAACGCCCGTCACAATACGTTATTATGAAAAAATTGGCTTAATCCCTGAGTCAAAACGCAGTGAAGGAGGCTTTCGTCTCTATCCGGAAAGTCTTATTCGACGTTTTTATTTTATTCAGAATGCCAAGCTAATTGGTTTTGATTTAAACGAAATTAAAAACTTACTTAATTTAGAAACGAATCAATCACCCAGTCAGCAGATAAAATCATGTATGCAACAAAAAATTTCTCACATCGAAGCTAAAATAAAAGGTTTACAGCGCATAAAACAGGCTTTGATGCACTGGGAACAAGATTGTGACGGTAATATTACAATAGCTGAATGCCCCATACTTCAAACACTCTATCTTCCTCCGGAAGATATTCGTGAATATTTAAAAAATGATCAATAAGTGTTGCTTGTGACAAATAGCAACAAACATTAAAAAAATAACACCGAAAAAAACTGTTGTTAGCATTCGCAAATTACTGTGTAATAGGTATAATTTAATCAATAAACTGCTTGAGATAGTCTGTGGATTTTTCATTTAAACGCATCAGCTTGATTATAACTATTGTTATTGCCGCCTTATTGGTTATTTTTGTGCCTTTATGCATAAAAGATCATCGCTCCGATTCCTTTTCCTTACTTTCGTTTACTATTCCTTCCTTACCTGTGGCTCCTAGTGCATCGTTATTATCCATGACTTCAACTACACCGAAAATGAAAAATTTACTGAGCTTTCCTTTAACGCCGGCAAAAGCGTGGGTGGTTGAATTACCTGATATTAAAGATCCCGCAGAGGCTGAAAATCTGGTGCAAACCTTACGACGTAAAGGCTTTAATGCCTATAGTCGTCAATATAAAAGTCTATTAGGCGTATTGACGCGGGTTTTTGTAGGTCCAGAAATTAAACCCGAACAAATGCATCAAGTAGCTAAAAAGCTCAATACCGAACTGCATCTCACAACGCAGCTTGTCCCATTTGATCCTTTACTTAGCGAATAATGCCAGCAAAAATTAAAAAATTAAGTTTTGTCGAGCGCGCTGCTTATTGCTTAAATGCGAGTGCGCAACGTCTGTGTCAATTGATAGCAAAAAAGCAAAGTAATCTTTGTTTATCTGCCGATGTCACTCGTGCCTCAGATTTACTTCATTTGGCGGATACAGTAGGGACGGAAATTTGCTTATTAAAAACTCACGTTGATATTCTGGCTGATTTCACGGTCGATTTTATCGAACAACTTAAGAATTTAGCGGATAAACATCAGTTTTTAATCTTTGAAGATCGTAAATTTGCCGATATTGGTCATACTGTCAAACAACAATATGCCGGAGGTATTTACCATATCGCGGACTGGGCGGATATCATTAATGCACATACGATTCCTGGACCTGGCATTATCCAAGCCTTGCAAGAGATAGGTTTAGCTAAAAAACGGGGTTTATTATTGCTTGCCGAAATGAGTTCGGCGGGTTCTTTAGCGAAAGGATCTTACACGCAAGCGAGTATGGCTATGGCAAAAGAATATCCCGATTTTGTCATGGGGTTTATTGCTCAGCATCAATTAACAGAAAATCCAGGTTTAATCCATATGACGCCCGGCATACAATTCAATTCGAATGGGACAGATAGGCTCGGTCAGCAATATATTTCACCTGAGCAGGCGATTACCCAAAACGGTACGGATATCATTATTGTCGGTCGAGGTATTTATCAAGCGGACGATCCTGCAGAAAGTGCCTATAATTACCGAAAAACAGCGTGGAAAGCTTACTTATCATGCTGTTAACCATGGAAAAAAAACCCTCCATTCCTGTGATTACCATTGATGGTCCAAGTGGCTCAGGTAAGGGTACGATTAGCCACTTATTAGCCCAAGATCTCACTTGGCATTTTCTCGATAGCGGCGCTATTTATCGGGCCGTAGCCTGGATTGCGGCAACGGCACAGATCCCTTTCGAAGAGGATACGTTAGTTCCTCTAGCGACAGATTTAAATCTGAAATTTCATGTTCGAGCGTCCGATCAGATGCTGAGAATTTTTTGGCAACAGCACGATATTACCGATAGCATCCGCACCGAAGAAATAGGCCAATTGGCCTCTCAATTAGGTACTTATCCTAAGGTGCGGCAGGCTTTATTAGCCTATCAACGAGCATTTCGCCGTGCTCCGGGTTTGGTCGCAGACGGTCGGGATATGGGTAGCGTTGTTTTCCCTGATGCTGAGCTTAAAATATTTCTGGAAGCGAGTCTCAAAGAACGTGCAAAACGACGTTATTTACAGTTGAAGGTAAAGGGGAAGCATGATAGCCTTGACGCTGTGCGAGCAGAGCTTGAACAGCGTGATCGTCAAGATAGGCAGCGTCCCGTTGCGCCACTCATAGCGCCTAGGGGAGCTGTGACTATCGATACGACACACTTAAGTATTCAAGAAGTGTTACAACGTATCAAAAATAAGTTGTAGCTGGCTCAAACGAAGACATAACAAGGGAGCATTAGGCTGGAAATTTCGCGTAATGCTAGGGGCTGTCATCATTCAGCAAAAATGGGCAGAAAGCAGGGTTTTTCGAGTATCGTAACGGAGCATACTTCGGTATGTGAATAACGAAACGCAGAAAACACCATGGTTTCTGATCATCATCGTGCAAATGGCGACGCACCCTAATAAAATTAACTGCGCATTTTGCGCCTTAACCATGGTTCTCTAAAAAAGAACAAGTGATATAACTATATGAGTGAGAGTTTTGCACAATTACTGGAAGAGAATTTCTCCGAACGTATTTTTTATACCGGGATGATTATCACCGGAACCGTTGTCCGCATCGAAAAAGACCGTGTCGTTGTTAATGCGAATTTAAAATCAGAAGGCTTGATTCCTATTGAGCAATTTTATAATGAAGCAGGCGAATTAGAAGTCAAAGTGGGCGACCAAATTGACGTCAGTATTGAATCTTTAGAAGATGGTTTTGGTGAAACACGTTTATCGCGTGAAAAAGCCAAGCGTGCTGAAATGTGGACGGCGTTACAGCGTGCACACGATGCCGATACGGTAGTGACGGGGAAAGTGACAGGAAAAGTGAAAGGTGGTTTTACGGTAGAAATCGGTAATCTGCGCGCTTTCTTACCGGGATCACTAGTTGATGTACGTCCAGTACGTGATTCGAGTATTATCGAAGGTAAAGATCTGGAATTTAAGGTCATCAAGCTCGATCCTAAACGCAACAATATTGTTTTATCACGGCGTGCGGTGCTTGAGTCTGAAGGCCAAGCCGGACGAGAACAGTTATTAACGGAACTGGAAGAAGGACAAGTCATTAAAGGTATAGTAAAAAACTTAGCCGATTACGGTGCATTTATAGATTTAGGTGGCATTGATGGCTTACTCCACGTAACCGATATTTCCTGGAAACGCGTTAAGCAACCCAGTGAAGTGTTAACCATAGGCGATGAAATTGAAGTCGTGGTATTGAAGATCGAAAGAGATAGAGGTCGTGTTTCATTAGGACTTAAACAATTAGTCGGCGATCCTTGGGAAGACTTAGTTAAACGTTACCCTGTTGGTACCCGTTTGAAAGGTAAAGTGACCAATGTGACCGATTATGGTTGCTTTGTTGAAATAGAAGAAGGCGTTGAAGGTTTAGTCCATGTTTCAGAAATGGATTGGACGAATAAAAATATTAATCCGAATAAAATTGTTCAAGCAGGCATGGAAATCGAGGTTGTCGTATTAGATATCGATTCGGATCGACGCCGTATTTCTTTAGGTATTAAACAGTGTAAATCTAATCCTTGGGAAGACTTCGCGAATACACATGTTAAAGGCGAACGTATTACTGGTAAAATCAAATCGATTACTGATTTTGGTCTCTTTATCGGCTTACCCGGGAACATCGATGGCTTAGTGCATTTATCGGATATCGCATGGAATATATCCGGCGAAGAAGCGGTACGTAAATATAAAAAAGCGGATGAATTAGAAACGATAATCTTATCGATAGATCCTGAGCGAGAACGTATTTCGCTGGGTATCAAACAATTAGATACTGAATCATCCCATCCTTTTGATAAATACAGTAAAGACCAGATGGTCAAAGGAAAAATAACTGAAATCAACGACGAAGGGATGAAAGTTGATTTAGGTAATAATATAGAAGCTCAGCTTAAAACTACTGAGTATGGTGAAGAAGGGAAAACTTTTGAAGTGGGACAAGAAATAGAAGCAAGAATTTTAAGTCTTGATCGAAAAAATCGTCACATTTCACTTTCTTTCCTTCCTTTAGAAGAAAAAGCAGTCACTAAGTAACTGCTGTTTTCTTAAAGAAATCAGCATGGGCTTAAATAAAGGATGATTTTGTTACTAAGCTAAAGTTTCCCGTTTAGGTAGGACTTTAGCTTATGTAGCAGAACTAATTTAGCATAAGTTCCCATTCTAGTAGGTAAGTCTATGCGATGCATAACATATTTGTTCCTGATAGTATTATTTATCTTGGGTTTGGTGTTTTCCGGTCTCAACGCCGATCTAGTCAGTGTTAATTATTATTTGGGTACTAAGCGGTTACCACTTTCTTTATTAACGATACTCAGTTTTATTTTAGGCGGGTTATTAGGTTTGCTCACGGCATTTATTACCTATATTAAACTGAAGTATGTCAATCGGCGTTTGCGACATCGTTTAAATTTAGTCGAAAAAGAACTAACCAACTTAAGAGCTTTACCCTTTAAAGATCAGCATTAATGTTTTAAAATGGTGGCTTGAAGTTTTAGCTTGGCCTATACACTTCGCACTCGAATGCCGGTTTGAGTTGTCGCTCAACTCGCAATCCTGTGCATATTATATTGTTTCACTATGTGGCGCTTTGCCAAAATCCCATTGTCGTGAGTATCGCTTCGTTATAGCATTTGTTGCTATGCTGCTTGCATTTTTAAAATGCAATGGTATATCTCTGTGGTAACGGTACACTACTTACTTGAAGACGAGCGTGACTATGCTGGAGTTACTGTTTCTATTGCTTCCGTTTGCTGCCGCTTCCGGTTGGTACATTGCTTATTGTCAGTTTTCTAATTCTGATGGGCGTAAGAAACATGAATGTAATCGTGAGTATCTACGCGGGTTGAATTATTTACTCAACGAACAGTCGGATAAAGCGGTTGATACTTTTATTAAGATACTCGAAGTTGACACAGAAACCGTCGAAACTCACTTAGCTTTAGGTGTGTTATTCCGCCGTCGCGGTGAAATTGATCGTGCCATTCGGCTCCATCAAAATTTGATTGCTAGACCCAATCTTGCGCCCGCCCAGAAATTACAAGCGTTGTTAGCTTTAGGGAGAGATTATTACTGCGCAGGCCTATTAGATAGGGCAGAGCGTTTATTTTTTGAAGTGACTCATCATGATGATGGCGATTCTGTACGTATCGCAGTACGTTATCTATTAGAAATCTACCAACAACAAAAACGTTGGGAAATTGCCATTAAACAGGCAAAAAAAATTTCAAAATGGGATAACAAAATTTTTAAAAATATTGCGCATTATCATTGTGAATTAGCACAAAATTTATTAAACGCCAAAGGTAACCAAAAGGAAGTCCATAAATTCTTAGAACTGGCTTTAAAATACGATGTGCAGTGTGTTCGTGCTAATCTAATTAAAGGGAAATTGGCTATTACTGCCAAAAAATGGGAAGAAGCTATCGCTATCTATCAAGCAATAAAAAAACAAGACTCCGATTACATTACTGAAACCTTAGAGCCGCTTAAGCAATGCTATTTACAGCATCGATCGGGATCAATCGGCTTACTGAATTATTTACAGGAAACACTCACCGAATACGCACAGACTCCGATTTCGTTAGCTATCGTGAAGTTGATCCAGGAAAAAGATAATGATAAAGCGCTGCAATTTCTGACTCGGCAATTACATACTAAGCCTTCACTTCCAGGTTTATATCAGTTAGTTGATTTACATTTAGCCCAAGAAAATTGTTCACTCAGTGATAAAAATAATTTAATCAGTTTAAAAGATCTTATTAAGAAATTGATGGAAAATAAACCGGTTTATCGATGTTTAAGCTGTGGTTTTAATAGTAAAATTCTCGATTGGCTGTGTCCCGCTTGCCGCAATTGGAGCACGATTAAACCACTATAAATAGAGCCCCAATTCGTACGGCGTCCGCTACGCACAGATCCTTCGGGAGACTGCGCAGCGGCTTCCGAGTTTCCTGCTTCATCCGTCAGTGCAGACCTACAACAGGCTTCTAGACTTCGGCCACTTCGTTTGTACTCATCGTAGGTAATTTCTCAGGTAATTTTCGACTAATCCTAAGGATTTTTTCCGTCGATGAAGGCATAGATTTACCTCGCTATTTATGTGTTTTTATTTCTGTTTGTATAACGATCATCAAAGACCCTATCCAATCTACCTATATCATAAAAATAAGTAAAATGATTTATCGAACTAAAAGTCGCATTATCTACTAGATAATGTATTACCTATAAATATATAAAATTAAGACTATCTATCTAAAAGATCTACTTTCGTATACTTCTTATTGATCTAGGCAATATCAGCGCTTTTTTTAGGTGTAGCCTGTTACATGTTATTTATCGGGTTGTTTATGAGGCACAGATGGGTGTCAGAGCGGTTTTGCAAAACCATTATTGAAAACAGGAAATAAGAAACTTTTACTTCGGATAAAGACTCCATTAATCTTGTTAAAGAAGTCAAAAATTTCCAGCAATTTTAAAAATTAATAAGTTTAGTCTAAATTAATCGCATCCAAGCGTTTAACATCTTGGAGTTTTTTTTCGTGAGAAATAAATAAGATGCGATCAGCAATTTTGTTGATAAAATGTCGATCATGACTCACAAAAAGTAATGTGCCTGGATAAGTTCGTAACGCTTGCGCTAAAGCTTCAGACGCTTCGATATCGAGATGGTTGGTCGGTTCATCCAAGATCAAGACATTCGCTGATTCTAATACCATTTTCGCTAGTAATAAGCGCGCTGCTTCGCCGCCGCTCAAGGCTAAAATATCCTTAAGGACATCTTCTTTATTAAATAATACTTGTGCCAAGGTTTTCCGTATCGATTGTTCACTGCTGCCTGCAGCATAATGTTCTAACCAAGCTAAAACAGAGGCATGTTTATTCAATAAATCATGATGATCTTGGGAAAAATAACTGGTATGTGTTTCATAGCCCCACTCAATACATCCTTGGTCAGATTGAATAATGCCGAGTAATATTTTAACCAGTGTTGATTTACCAATACCATTTTCACCCATAAGCGCTACTTTTTCGCCACGCTTTATCTCGAAGTTTAGCTGCTGGAAAAGTTTTTTCTCCTGAAAATTTTTGGATAAATCTTTAACCCGCATTACCATTTTTCCGGAAGGACGAATCGATTTAAATTGAAACGTAGGGGATAGCCGCGAGGATTGTTTAATATCCGGGATTTCCATTTTGGCTATCATTTTCACGCGGGATTGGGCCATTTTCGCTCGGTTGGCACTAGCGCGAAATCTATCCACAAAACTTTGCATGCTGGCTATTTTAAGTTCCACGGAACGCTTTTCTTGCAGCTTTTGTTCGATAATTAATTGTTTTTCAGCAAGAAATTTTTCATAGTTGCCGCTATATTGACGTATTTCACCATAATCGACATCGAGTATTTGATCGGCCAAGCGATTGATGAATTCTACGTCGTGAGAAATAAACAGTAATAAGCCTGAAAATTCATTTTTTAAATATTTTTCTAACCAGACAATAGAGATAAAATCCAAGTGATTGGTGGGTTCATCTAATAATAAAATGTCAGGTTCCTGAAACAAAGCTTGTGCGAGCAGGACACGTAGTTTAAAGCCTCCGGATAGTGCACTTAACGGTTTTTCATGATAGTCGAGCTGTATCCCTAAGCCCATTAATAGCTTGGCCGCTAAGGCATGGGCGCTATAACCATTCAGGCGCGCAATTTCTTCCTCTAGTTTTCCTAAGCGATTAATGTTTTTTTCGTTATGGAGATCACTCTGCAGCAATTTATCTTTTTCTTGTAGGGCTTGCCATAAGGCGGGCTTTCCTTGTAAGACGATATCGCTAATCCTGGTATTTTCATAGCGAAATTGATCTTGTTTCAGCCATCCTACGCTAGCCGCTTTAGGAATTGATAATGTACCGGCAATAGCTTGTTCTGCGCCGGTGAGTAATTTTAACAAAGTAGACTTGCCGGCACCGTTAGCACCGACTAAGGCATAACGTTTGTGCGCAGATAAAATAAGGTTTACATCGTAAAATAACAATTTTTCGCCATACGCCATGCTGAGTTGATTAAGTGATATCATACTTATGCTCGAAAATTTAATTTTTTCCGATAGTATACAGGTCTAGTCCAAAAGGCGAATTTTCTCTGCAGTTAAGTCGTTAATCTAATAAATATCAGTTAGCTCAATGTGTAGATGTTCTTTTACTGGCAACGACCACTCAATCTGACAAGAGCGTGACATAATGTTTGCTTATCAAAATCGCACCGACATTTATTTAAATGCATAAACAATTATTTTTTAATAAAAAATATATTGGAATAAATAAAAAATTATGATAAATTAATTTTAAATAAGCTACGAACATACAGAATCATTCATATTAAATGAGTAAATTTTTCTCACTTAAACTTATTTAACCTAAATAATATATATAAATATAGGGAAATTATTTCACCCATTAATATCTCATTAATTTCACCCCTCAAAAAACTTTATTGCTTCAGCTTTTATTCTGTACATTATTTTTGTACGATAAATAAAAAAACGTCTCAATAAATATAAAAAATAATTTAAAAAAGGAGATGGATATGCCATTATCAAACAACCCTTCTGAAGTTGAATGCTCGACAAGTAATAGCCAAGATTCGTGTCTTGTTGAAATAGAAGAAAATCCTCAGAACGCAGAAAATCACGTGCCTCAGGCGTTACCTGTAATACCGCAGGATGCGTTAAACGTTATTATTAAATATCACCTGGATGGGGAAGGGCATACGAGTTTATCGCGAGAAGTAATCAAACAATCAGGGTTGTTCGCCATAGCTATTTTTGGAGTGATGTTTTATTACGTCCCTGCAAAAGCCTATGCCGAATCTATTTGCGCCGATCCGAACTATAAGGAGATACCCTGTGATTTTTTTGTGATAAATCACTTACTAGGTACTATGTTGGTTGCGGGTGGAATTTTAATGACGGCAACTAATGCATTTTTTGACCAACTACAAGCCGAATACATCCCATTAAAACTAGTGGAGTATTTAAAACATCCTTTAAGTCCCCAACAAAAGGCATTAGAAAATGTAGTGACCTTTGCAGGTTCGTTTATTGCTTCAATACCTTTTATGATAATCACGGTGGTTAATCCTATACCAGGCTTACCCAAACTATTCATTCTTTCGCAAGCTTTGATTGTCGGTGTGACGAATACCTTACTACATTTATTACCCTTCAAATTAGCTTTAAAAAATCGGTGGTATCGCACACCTTTTTTACCAATCGAATTTATTTTCCAATCAATCTCCAATGCGCTACTTAGCATGGAAGAAAAACAAGAGCAAGCATTACAAGAACAGATTAATCAACATTATCAAATGATCAAGCAACAATTGATTAATCATCATGATCTCGCACTAAGACTTTTAAGTATTTATGGGTTTAGTTTTACAGGCTGTGGTTACACTAATGAAGCCATAAATGATATTCGCGACATTCAAGCCGTAAATCAATCCCCCTTACAATTATTAACGCAACTACTTGATTACTTGCATCAGATTTCTCCTGATCGATCTATTTCTCCACCCAGCAGAATAAATAATTTTTTTAGAAAAGTGATTTATTTTCCAGGAGCATCCTGGGTGATACTCGCTTGCTCGGGGTTTTGGGTCGGTACGTTTAACGAAATGAGTAGATTAACCGGAAATTCAGCTTCAGGAGCTGCTCTTTCAGCACCTTCAATTTACTGTTTAGGTGTTTTATTAGCATTTTTTGGTGGTAATGCCTTACAAACGAGCTATGATTATTTAACAGCATGGGAATTTGATTCCGTTAAAATATCCAGTGCCTTTAAACCCTATCCCAAAACATCCGTATTATTGATCATGATTTCGATATATCTATCTGCTTTTTCTTATGCAGCAGGTGCGCAATTAATTAATGATAATTTTACGGGAAAATTAGCTTTTTTACGTCCTTATTTACTTGATTTAATGCTTAAATTAGCCAAAACCGGTTTAATTTTTTTAGGTTCTACTGCAATGATAGATTTTGTTAAACATGTGTTGAGAAAATTTGAGCAATATGGTGGTGATGAAGATGTACAAACTGTGGCTAAACTTTTTGAGGCGTTCAGTCAAATGAAAGATAGTATACAGCTTATGAAACCGAGACTATTACTAAACTCCTTAGCGCAGGCGAATGAAAATCAATTAAATACTATATTAAATATAAGGGACAAAAACGATCTACAAAATTTTAGTGAAACACTTGTTCAGCTAGCGGAAAACTTAAAAACAAAACTACTTAAAAAATGTGAATTACTAGATTTAGCAGATTTAGCCCTAGCTAAATTAATTAAACTATTCGATCCGCTACAACTTGATCAAGTCTATACCGTCGAAAAGGTTGAAACAATATTAATTTATTTCAACACAGAATTGCAATGGAATGAATTATCTCTCAGTTTAAAAAAAGTTTACCGGGAATTAAAAGAAATTTCTTCAGAATACAAAGCGGTTTGTGAGCTCATACATAAGTTAGACAGTGTAAACGTACTCAGAGAGAGGAAATTTGATACTTTTTCTGGTGGAAGTATAAATAACGATGATAATTATGCAGCGGGATCTTCCATAGAGACAACTCCTTTACTAGAAAAGAGAACGCCTCCACAAAGAATAAAAGACGCAGGAGGTTCTGTTCATGGCAGGTTTTTTTTGCATCATGCAAGATCAAGTTTCTCCCCTATGGATTTATCAACCTCAACTCAATTAGGAATGTAGCTTTTTAGGGTTGCCTTCTCAAGAAAACGTATTAATAGGTATAGATTTTATCTATCAAGTAAAATTAAAGAAACCTTTTAGAAAAAATTCGGATTGAAATTGACAATAAAAGGGATTTTTTCAATCCGAATTTTATTTCCAGAAAATCTAAATGTTAAGTACTACTGGAACGGCTATGCATAGGCACATCATCAAATGTATCGACAGCAACTCTCATCATTATACTCGTATCAGGGTCCTTAGGCACAGTTGTACAGAGTCCTAAAAGCGACGCATTGACTTGAGAGACTAAAATATTAAACGATATCGTATATAAATATTTCACTGCAACCGCGTAGGGCACGATGGAAACAGCTTGGTTTAATTTCCATACTAGCGGCCTCGAAACCGTATCGATGATGGTAACAACAACGGTAGGGGGTAAGCCAACTCTAACATCGTTCTCCGTAACAAATGAGATAGTATAGAGTCCAGTTCCTGTAGTATGTGTCCCCTTCGGCAAAGCAATTGCTCCTGGCGTACCGAAATAGTCTGTCACCTGACCGTTTACGGCATTAACAGAAATACTTGCGTGTAAGCCCATATTTTCCTCCTTTAGATAGTTATTTTATCAATCTACAAATTATTAATCGCGGATATAATAATTTTAAACAGCGTATTAATGTGGTTAAGATCTTTTTACTCATTAATGATTAACATTTGCTAAAATAATTTTCACTAATGTCACTATAAGAATAAAAAACTTAACTGATTTACGGTAGCAATATTTTTATTATTTGTAACGTGCATTATATAGCATGATAGTTTTTAACTTTTTAAAGTTATACTGTTTATTTTTCAGTATAAGTTATTAGGTGCGCTTGATATTAATCAATTAAATGCTGAAAATAGCTTTAATAGATTAAGGACATTAAAAACATATTTTTGTGAGTCTTATAAAATCATATCCAATAAGTTTTTACAGATATAAATCTTTATTTATTCAAGGGAAAATGAGCTTCCAGTGTGTCATTCTTAGCGAGCTTGTTTTTATTCAGGTCTAAGGTTACTATTCGTACAGTTTCTTTTATTTAAAATATCTACTAAAAATAACAAGTGAAACACTCTATTTCCCCCACAATGAGCGTTGCGATAGCCCTGCTGGGCGTACTGGCGGTTAAATGCTTATTGGCAGGCTTTATCCCCATTACCGCGGATGAAGCCTACTATGCTATTTGGGGGGCTTATCTAAGTGGCGGGGGTTATGATCATCCGCCGATGATTGGGTTTGTTTTATATCCACTCTTGCAGTTCGGCCATCATGCCTTGACGCTACGCTTACCGGCCATTTTGGCGAGTTTAATACTGGGTGTCGTGACGTATCTTTACCTGAAAAAAGATGATCCCGTGCGTGCGGCTCTGGCCAGCGTCCTATTAATGATTGCACCCATTAGCCTATTCAATATTATTATTACTACCGATACCCCTTTATTTATATTTTCCTTTTTATCTGTAATGTGTGTGCTACAGGCTTTAAAAAAGAATGATGACTGGCGTTGCTTTGCTTTTGGCGGTTTATTTTTAGGCCTGGCTTTTTTCTCAAAATATTTTGCTTGTTTATTAGGTGTAGCTTATGCGGTGTATTTTCTTTTTATTGCTCCGAATCGAGCCCGACTCATCGGGTTAGGTTTATTGGCCTTATTTACATTGCCTTTTGTAGTACAGAATATCTATTGGAATTATCAACATGATTGGCCGAATATTTTATTTAATATCTATAATCGAAATAATGATATGGGCTTTAGTATCAAAACGATTTTGCAATACCTGCTTATTTTATTCTATTTGATTACACCACCATTATTATTAGCGGTAGCAAAATTTCCAAAACAGGAATTAAAACAACAGGCTGTATTTTATTTCTTTTTTATACCGTTGTTATTATTTTTCTTGCTGAGTAGTTTTAAACCGATAGGCGTACATTGGCCACTTGCCTTTATCCCTTTGATTTATGTTTGGGCTGGCTTGTATTTAAGCACTAAAAGACTAAGACAATTATTAAAATTTACGATTTTTTGGACGGGTATACAGCTCATACTCATTATTAGTTTATTGTTTACTCCACTCAAATCAATACAACATCGTAATGTTTTAGCCTTAAGCTATAACAAGATCGTATATTTTTTTCATCATAAGGCCATCAACGACTTATTAAAAGAAAAATATCCGCAAGCTATTATTTATGCAAGTCCTAATTATGCCGATGCGTGTTTATTTTTTTATGATACTGATCAGTATGCATCGGTGTTTTTAACAGGTTCTTATCACGGTCGTGAAGATGACTTAATTACCAATTTCAAAAACTTCAATAACAAAAACTTTTTAATTTTTTCGCGTACACCCTTGGTATACAACGACTACAAGCCTTATTTCCAGCGGGTGAGCTTGCATACTTTTCACTACGAACAAGCGCTTTTTTATTATTTAATTGGTACAAAATTTAATTATTCAGTATATCGACAGAAAATATTAAAGGTGATTAATGATACGTATTGGATCGATCCACCGTATTTACCGCATGCGCCCAGTTTTTTTTATTTAAAATATAATCTTCGCACTTGAATTTCTGGCTATGTTGCCGCTCAATTCGCAATCCTCATGTATCCTTTAATACACTCCGGTTACTTCATTATCGCGGCGCCTTGCCAGAAATCGAATTGCTGTGATTAAATTTTTAAAAATAAGTTAAGGAGTGTTGTCATAACCTAGACGACTAAACTTAAAAATTCTGATCGAGTGTGTAGATCTTGTCGAAATAGGCCGAGCATCACTGATGTTTTCATCGAAGCTTTTTGTTTTTCAACACCCCGCATCATCATGCACAGATGTTTGGCTTCAATAATAATAGCAACACCTTTGGCATCTAATACTTTCATTAAGGTATCGGCGATTTGGCGAGTTAAATTTTCTTGGATTTGTAAACGTCGCGCATAAAAATTAATAATGCGCGATATTTTTGATAAACCTATGATTTTTCCGTTCGGAATATAGGCAATATGGCAGACACCAATAAAAGGCAACAAGTGATGTTCGCAAAGAGAATATAATTCTATGTCTTTGACTAAGATCATTTCTTCCATTGCTGAGCAAAACACCGCGCCATTCAAAATTTCATCTAAAGATTGACGCGAACCACTCGTTAGATAACGTAAAGATTTGGACACACGTAACGGCGTATTTTTCAAGCCTTCTCGTTCTGTGTCTTCTCCGAGTGCAGTTAAAATAGCTTTAATATGTTTTTCCATCGTAGTTTATCTTTATCTGGTTAAATTAATGGCCGCGCACTTGAACGTTTTGTCTGTGTTGCCGCTCGGTTTCGCAATCAAGCCTCAGGGTTGTTATATATCAAATCAAGCTTACTTCATTTATCAGGGTGTCTCTGCCAACAATTCTACTGCTATGGGTATATAATAAATCGTTAATAGTTACTTCCAAGCTGGAATGGCTGTACTACGAAACAATTTATGGGCAGCGGCTAATACCTCAGAGGAGTGAATTGCTTTAATTAAATTAATAAATTTAGGATTATTTTTATCCTCAGCTTTGACCACTAATAAATTAGCGTAAATAGAATTTTTACCTTCACTAAACAGAGCATTTTGCTGCGGATAGAAGTGAGCTAACGCGGCATAATTCGCATTAATTACTGCTAAATCGACATCCTGTAATACGCGGGGTAATTGTGCCGCATCCAGTTCTTTGATAGTTAATTGTTTAGGATTATATTGGATATCGGCAGGCGTTATGAGTGAGCCTTTAGATGTGTCGAGAGACACTAAGCCGGCTTGGCTTAGTAATAATAACGCGCGTGCTTCATTACTCGGATCATTGGGAATAGCCACAATGGCATGTTGTTTTAATGCACTTAAGTTCTTGATTTTTTCTGAATAGATAGCGATGGGATAGATAAACATTTTGGCTATGGCGACCAATGCATAATGTCGGTTGTAAACTTCATCGTTTAAAAAAGCTTGGTGTTGAAACATGTTGGCATCCAGACTACCATCATTTAAAGCGCGATTAGGTAGCGAATAATCAGAGAATTCAATCAGTTTTATTTTTAAACCATAATCCCGTAGAGCCACTCGTTGAGCGACTTGCATAAGTTCGGTTTCAGGTCCACTAATAGTGCCTAAACGAATTTGATTAGACTTCTCACGATGATGACAAGCCGTTACGCTTAACCAAACACTTATCAGTAGCAAGGTAAATGTGAAATGAAGAATTTTTTTTATCATTTTTAATATGTCCGACAGTCTAGTGAAAATTTTATAATTCTACCCACTATTTTTAGCGGTATCGGTGAGTTTAGTGGTGGTTTAAACGTTTTGTCCAATAATCTCCTAGATGCTGCATGCCTTGTACTAAGACAATGAGAATCACAATCGTGATGAGCATCACTCTGGCATCAAATCGTTGATAACCGTAGCGTATCGCTAAATCACCTAAGCCCCCGCCACCGACTGCTCCTGCCATGGCAGAATATCCAATTAGAGTAATAAAGGTAGTAGTCAAGGTGCCCAGTATACCGGGGAGGGCTTCTATTAATAAAATAGCTGGAATTAATTGCCAAGGGGTAGCGCCCATGGCTAGCCCTGTTTCGATTAAACCTGGAGGTAATTGATTGAGGTTATTTTCTATCATACGTGCAAAAAACGGCACTGTTGCTAAAGTTAAGGGTACAATAGCCGCGCTAGTCCCTATCGAAGTCCCGATTAATAAGCGTGTGAAGGGAATGATAGCTAACATTAAAATAATAAAGGGTATAGAACGTGCCATATTAACCATTAATGATAAAATTTTGTTAAGTAACGGCATGGGTAATAAATTGGCTTGTCGTGTACTAAATAATAATACACCTAAGGGTAAACCCAGCAACATGGCCAATATACCTGAAACCAACACCATGTAGATTGTTTCCCAAGTGGATGTGAGTAATTCAAATAATAGATTCATCGACATAACCTATAATTTTGACATGAAGTCCTTTATTTATTAAAAATTGCATACCTTGAGACAAAGGAGTTTGATCGCCCATGACTTCGACGACCATGATACCCAAAATTGTTTCTTTAAGACATTCAATATTGGCTTGTAAAATATTCAGGTGGATACCCAATTTACCCATAAGGTGGGCAATTAAAGGTTCTGTCGCAGCATGTCCTTGAAATATTATTCTAAGTACGGCGTGACTGTCAGGTTTTTTTTGAGCACTGAGTCGTTTTTGTAAGCGAGGCGGTAGTTCATGCTTTAAAGATACACTGACAAATTTCTTGGCTAAATGAGTTTTTGGTTCGGTAAAAAAACTCACAATATCTGCGACTTCAACGACAGATCCTTTATCCAGTAATGCAACCCTATCACAAATACTTTTCACGACTTCGATTTGATGTGTAATGAGTACGATAGTAATCCCTAAGCGCTGATTAATGTCTTTTAACAATTGAAGAATCGTTTGTGTAGTATGTGGATCAAGCGCCGATGTTGCTTCATCACAGAGTAACACCTTGGGTTGATTGGCTAGTGCACGTGCAATTGCGACACGTTGTTTTTGACCGCCACTAAGTTGTGCGGGGTAAGCCTGTTGCTTGTCACTTAATCCGGTGAACTTTAATAAAGGTTCAATCGTGGCGCGTATTTTTGATTTAGGATAATGGGCAAATTTTAACGGTAAAGCAATATTTTCATACACTGTTTTTGCTGCAAGCAAATTAAATTGTTGAAATATCATGCCTATCTGTCGTCGCATTAAGCGTAGCTCAGCAGCGTTCAATGAGGTTAATTCTTGTCCAGTTATCCAAACTTGTCCTTGGCTAGGCTTTTCTAACAGATTGATACAGCGTACCAGTGTGCTTTTGCCGGCTCCACTTTGACCCACAATACCAAATATTTCACCTTGTCGAATTGTTAAGTTAATGTCGCGCAGGGCATAGCTGGATAGGCCGCCTGAACTCGTATAAATTTTGGAGATAGTAACCAGTTTTATCATCTTTTATATTTTCTATTCTGTAGAAAGGTCGGCTTAAGGTATTTTTACGTTGGATAAAGAACTCAACAAAATTTTTTTTATGCCTATTTGCTTATAACGTTGCTATCTTATTCAGTTCTACCTGCTAAATCAACGCCGCTAGTCGCTTTATAGCGCATCTTAATGGGATTAGTCTCGACGGCGTAAAAATTAATAGCGTTTTTTAAAAATAAAGAGGTAAACTAACTATCACTTTTTATAATAAAAACTAAAGTTTTATATTTATATTTTTTTAAAAATTTTTAAGTAAAAAATTGTTTGAATCGCTTGACACTATTCTTTAAAGTACCTACCATATATCCTCAGAAGATAAATTCACTGTAATTTAGCTTGGAAATAATGAATATTAGTGATTAACAACGATGTTATAAAATAATTACAATTAACTTTTTTATCATTAATTCTTATTGATTGTAGAAAATAATGTAATGCATTAAAAAAATAAAATTAAAAATTAATGGATGATTTTATGAATAGTCTAGAAAAAAAATCCGCCTTAGAAGAACGCTGTGCTTTACTGATAGAGGATGATATTTTTTGTCAAAAGGTGCAAAGTCATTGTCTTTGTGAATTAGGATACAGAGTAGAAATTGCAAGTGATGCTGAAACAGCAATTAATCGCGTTCAACACTCTGTTTATAATCTAATCGTATTAGATTTGGGATTACCTGATCAATCCGGGGAATTAGTCATTCGTGCGACACGTGAGTTTGTGACCAACCAACAAACACCCTTGATCGTGGCTACTGCCCATGCCGATGGGCCTATGCAGCAAAAGTGTCTGTATTTAGGGGCAGACGTGGTGTTTATTAAACCCTTTAATAAACAAACCTTAGCTAGGGCGATCGATTTTTGTCATTCTCGAATCGAAGAATTATCTCGATTCAACTAGTACTTAATTTTGAAAAAATTAGCTGACATAAGAGTTTCATTTATAGTTTATCCCATAACCAACCAGTAAACTCAAAATTATTAAAAAGTTTGTCTAAGGGCTAGGGATTTACGTTCTAAAAAAAGGCGATAGGGTGTGCGAACAAACATGAGGCATAGAGAGGAATTGATGTATACGCTCCCGAAGGAGATTTGTTAAATTTTTCATGCTTAGAAAAATGTTAAGGAAAAATCCACTTTAGTTTTTTACTATCTTGGATAGCCTTAGTTCCGCTATGCAGCAATTTTGTTTCCGTTTTTTTAGCTGAAGACTTATTGTCTATTTGTCCATAGCAACTCCTAAAAATTATTGACGAATGAAATATGAATTATAACAATTCAGTATTTCTGATGCGCCTCTAAATATCACACCAATATTACCTAATTCACATAAATTTTTTTCAGCGACACTTCTAGAAATGATAGTGATAAAAAATTAATATTTGATATAATAGTGTCGAATAAATCTATCTAAATAGGTTATGGGATAAACTATAATTTAATTACTGTTTTTTCTAAGGAGGGAAGGAATATGTTAATAGATTTTGCGCCGCATTTAATTAGCTGTTTTAGTGCATTATTGCAAGCTATCGATAACTGCCATGCACATATCCAATCCGATCTCCGTGAATTACCGCTATGGGTCGATAATGGCGCTGCTGAGTTTAGCAAAAATCGTGATAAAGTTGTTGCCGCGTTAGGAAATTTTGGTCCCACACAGGGTTTATCACCACAAGAGACCTTTAAATGTCCTGGTGTGGTGGCCGGCACACAACAAACATTAATGCTTATTGATAACGTCAATCAAGCTAAAAATACTTTCAAAAAACGGGTGCGTGACTACCAGCAAACAACACAGCAAGATATCACTAAATTTGTTCGAGATACCTTGGCACGTGCCGGTTATCCAGGCATTAAATTGAAACAGGTTTTTCGACATATTATTTATATTGATTATCATCCGCGACGTATCGCATGGACTAAAGGAAAACATACGACGAGTAAACTGTTATCAAAACAGGATTCTGAAAAATTACTCGACAAAGCCGGTCAAGGCTTACATATAGAAATACAAAAAGTAAAACTAAGTGGTTTACCCCATCAAATGAAACTCATTAAACACCGAGCGATCAAACCGGGTTGGGTAGTAAATATTGGTTCATTTAAAGAAAATAATTGCTCAGCTTATGAAGATATTCGTACTGCTTTACCGTTATTTTACTTACATAATCAACAATTACCAAATCCTATCGTTTGTTTTAGTAAGCCACGCATCCAAAATCGTAAGTTGCGTGCGGATAAGCAAATTGAAAGCGTTGCTTTTTTACCGTCTATCAGTGTGTATCGATATAAAAAAGAAGTCATTAATTAACCTATTCTATATTGTTGTTTATTCGACAACCTACTTAAATTTATTGACTTAATTCCATATTTAAAATAAATTTTAAATGTAAATTTTCAAAACGAGGAGGGTATTATGTTACAACATGAATTCGGGGGGAAACTCATAAATCTAGCCCAAGCTAAACTTGAATATATCCGTGTGTTTATCCGCCTATTGTCTGGAAAAAGCATATCTTCACCTCTCTCAGCGGGCGAAACTGCCAATATTTTCTTATCTACAACAGAATCCTGTTGATTCTTATCCATACCTAAACGAACCCGTTGAAAAAAAAGTTGTTTAAAAGCGCTTATTTTTCTTCTTAGAACACCTAAAATTCGTATCCTAAGTTGCGCTCCCTAAGAAAGATTTAAGTTTATCTTAAGCTTTAGGGATTAGACTTAATTGTAAACAGAAGCACGATGAGGGTACTGTTTAATTAGCGAGGCTTATATGCCATTCAATCAAAGAGATTTAAACGCATATGTCAATAAATTAATCACTGCTTTAAAAAGCAGCGATTATAAGCAATTTTTAATTGATGCGCGTCAATTCGGCGACCATATTGAAAAAAATCAGGGTGAAAAAGTTTCGCTTAAAAATTCTGCTTTCAGAAACTCTTTAAGTCAAGATGAGGAAACAAATCAACCCGATAAAGAACTTATTCTTCGTAAACTTATACCGGTCTTAGCCGTTTGGTACGATATAGGTTTACCGCGAAAAGGGGAATCATCCAGTGATGACGAACTAATCGAACGTCAGCGAATCAAATATAAAGGCCAAGTCGATAAAAATGACAGGCATCCTGTGGGTATTGGGTTATATGCATTGACTCGCCATTTAACCGCAACAGGACAGCCATTTAATAACGATGCACACAAATCAGAGAGCAACTTTAATCCGGAAGCTTTAATTCGCTCGGTTTTTGCTCAGATTGCGAATAAAGAGTTTAAGACAGAGGATTTACACCCAGAAATAGACAAAATTGGCCTAGCTATTTCATCCTTTCAGACGCCGAATAAAAAGAAAAAACTCATCAAATATGCCGGTGTCTTGCTGGCTTTGATTGCGGCACTCGCATGCGGCTTATCAACCGGCGGTGCCATCATTTTACTCTTTCCATCCTTGACGATACTCGCTTTAACGTTAGGAGGAGTGATTGCCTTATTTGGGTTTCTAGCTAATTTAGGTTTCTTATCAGAGAATTTTCCTACCTTTATGTTAAGCCTATTAAAAAAAGGAGGTATTACTGAGTATATTAATAATGAAGGGACGCGTAAGCAATTCTCTAAAACTTACAAATATTTATTAACACCCCTAATGATATTCGCTTCGCTTACAGTAGGTACTGGAACTACGGCATTAACTTATCTCACTATTTTAAAATTAGTGAGCAGTCTATTACCGATACTAGCCCTAATCTGGCCACCGTTACCGTTAATTATTGTCGGTGTCTTATCACTTGCAGTTGGCATTACCTTAACCGTTGCAATATTAACATCCTCTTTAGATGCTTTAAAAAAAGTGGCCGCCTTAAACATGGGTTTCAAAGCACTCTGTCAGCATGCCTATGAGCATTGCAAAACCTGGTTAAAAAATTTAAAGCATTTAAAAACTCATGAAAAAGTCGGTTTAGTCATTATGTTATTGCTGGTTCCCATTGCATTAGCGGGTTTAGCTTATTATCGCTACACGGCCGGTGTTGATTTATCGGTATTTATTGGATTAGCCGGTTCTATCGTGATGGGGGCTATCGCTTATGTTGCGCAAATAGCTTTTACCTGCTTATCGGTTAATAAATTAAAAAATGTCTTAATAAAACCTTTTTCTGCAACTGCGGCTGACCTAGGCGTGAATAACCAAGCTTCGAAAAGCGTGTGGAAGTCTGTTCTCTCTAATAGTTGGTATGCACTCAGTCTTTTTATCAATGCCATTGGTAATGCTGTATTGGTTTACGATGGTTCTTCTACGTCAACTGCTGGGGCTGTATTTTGTGGTCTTAATTCTTTTACTGGCAACATGACTGAACCTGATATGAATCACGGCAAAAGACAACTAGCTAACGATGCACTTGCTGATAAAATAAAAAAAATTGCTGATGATAGTACTACTATCATCCCTGAAAATACTGCAAACGGTGCTTTTCGTAAGAATATCGGAAAGGATAACGTCAACCTAAAGCCACAGGAATCAGGAGCCCAGCATCCTTCTTCATGCGAGAGATCAGTGTCATTGGTCACTAATTTTAGTTCAAATGATAATGAATCTAAGCCATCTTTTTTCACAGAAATAAAGGCATCTCATCTACCAGATCAACCATCTTCGGACCGAGAAAAGTATTCGGATAAGCCATTGACCTTAGGGTGACGTGGTGATAGAACCTTTTTCAATAAGGTCTACAGCTGACATTGTTGACAATACACGCTGCTGCGCTGTCCAATCCGGATCTGTTGTAAGCAGGTTTGACATTGCAAACAAGGAAGCCCTGCGCGACCGTACACATTTAAGTGCTGAGTAAAATAACCGGGTTTACCATCGCTTTTTAAAAAATCTTTTAAGCTACTCCCGCCTTGCGTAATAGCCAAACGTAAAATAGCCTTGATTGACCTTGCCAATTGCTTTAAATCACTGAGTAACAAGCTGTTGGCAGGTCTTAATGGATTAATCCTGGCCTTAAAAAGGGCTTCAGTCACATAAATATTACCAACACCCACAACAATATGCTGATCCATAATCGCCGTTTTTATTGGGGAGCGTTTATTTGCTAAATGTTGCTTTAAATACAAACCATTAAATTGCCGGCTCAAGGGTTCGATACCCAAATTTTTCAGCAATGGATGCTGTTTAGGATCGCCATCAGTATAAAGCCATGCGCCAAACCGACGTGGGTCGGTAAAACGGAGTAGGGTACCATTATTAAAAAGAATATCGATATGATCGTGTTTATCAGCAGCAAACCATTTATCCAGAATACGAAGACGACCGGACATGCCGAGATGGATCAGCATATGACCTCGACAGGTACTTAATAACAGATATTTACCGCGCCGAGTAACCTCGGTAATGGCTAAACCGACTAATTGTTGTAGATCGTATTCAGGAATAACCCAACGCAAATTAGGCCGACGGATAAGCAGTTTATGGATAATTTGATCTTGTATTGAAGGCTGTATGCCACGCAACGTGGTTTCAACTTCGGGTAATTCAGGCATAAGATTCGATAGACACACTAGGATGCATTATTTTAGCAAATTTTCTAATACGGACACAGTTATTTGTTTTTAATTTGATTATTAAATATAAGTTACCCAAAGAGCTAAAAAACCGCTCAATGAATTTGATAAAAAATATCCCGCCCTATCAGAGGGCTCCCCATTTCCTGAGCTGTTGGCACTTATAAGCTTAATTAAACACTCTATTTTGCAATTGCAGGAATAACTTTTTTGAGTAAGATAAGAACGCGACAAAAACTAAAAAGAACCGTTCAGTTTAAAATATTTAAGTTATCTATCAAATGAACACATATAAGGAGAAAAATAATGTCTTGTGATAGTAAAGAATTAAAAGTGAATCCAAACGTTACAAAAATTTATGAAAAATTAGCTAGACAAAGTATGCAAACGAATGCATCTGTATCCATTAGTCATGAAAATATCTTACAACTTTCTAGGGTAACAAATTCAAAGGGGGGGGAAGCTGAACTTATTATTAAACCGCTAGTAAATGCGGTTAATCAATACGATAATCAATTTAATAAAAATTACAACCAGTTATTAGAGCTCATTGAGCCAGTCGGCAATAATAATGAGTCAGCTATTAATCAATTTAAAGACATACTTAATGACGACATTTCTATCAATGTGCATCATATACAAAGCCTAGCGATGTCCACGAAAAATGAATTAAACGTCTTACGCGAAAAAAACTCAAAAAAAATAAGCAATTTAGCGACACAAATTAATTACCTAGAAATAAACCAAACGGAACTTAATATACAGACAAACCTACTAGTAGATGAGATTCATGCATTACAGCAACAATTGAGTGATCTAAAATGGTGGTGGACGATTTGTATTTTGCCTTTTTTATGTGCTTGGCTTCCTATCTTAATTCAGGAAGTAGGCTTTAATAAAAGTCAAAAAAAAGCAGAGTTATACCGTAAATTTTCGGAATTAAATGATTGTAATTTTAGATTAACTACGCAAAGGACGCAACAACAAAACTTAAGGAATGAGCAAATTGAATGTAATACTTTATTAGTAAATATTACAGCGGCTAATAGCACGTGTATCTTTATTGAAAATAATATTTCCGGGATTGCTGATCTCTTAGAAGATATTGATCCTGACAATACGCCCCGTTTATTGCGACGTCAGCTATTAGTCCTACAGCAAAACTGGAGTGATCTCGTAAATGGGATGAGATTAGTTGCAGTTAGTTTAAGTATTCATATTTAAATTAAACGAATTTAATAAAAAGGAGAAAATTATGTTAAATTCAATAAAAACGGATGCAGATTATTGCACCCAAGTCCCTGCGAACAAAATAGATAGTATTAATACTTTGTCAACTGTACTAGGGCATGCAAGGAGTATAAGCCCTTATAAACAAATAAAAGAAAGTGCTATTGATTTTTCATTTTTATCGCTTAGGGCGCAAGACGATTATTTAAAGAAACTAAGTAATCAATCTATAATACCTAAGGATACGGAATGTTATTCATCCGCTAATTTTTCGCAAGGTGCTATCGTACAAAATTATTGTGTTCAAACAACAACTCAGGCGATTGTTATGCCGCCTGATACAGAATTTAACAATGTTTCTAAGATTCAAGAAGATGCACAGGACCATGCTAACCTTTGGTTGAGTAACTTAAATGGAAAAGTAGTCGGAATTAATTCAAATGGAAAGCAATATTGTAATCTTATTATCACTTATGAAAATGATATTGATAATCTTATAGATGATGTCGTTAATAATATCTCAGGGGCTAAAGATAACTTTGTATCAGAAATAGGCCTCTTAAAAGATGAAGCAGTAAACCGAAGCAAAAAAATTACAGCGGTTACTAATGGATTAAATGATTTTCGAGTGCTCATTAGTGGTGATGGCTCAGCGTTTCAATCAATAAAACAGCAAGCCGATATAAAATATAATTCGAATACCGGTGAAATGAAGCAATTAAAAGATGCAATGGATGCTTTAGAGACGGCTATAAGCACCTACAATGCGATTATTGCCGGCGGTGCTGCCGTGGTTGTCATTGGAGCTTTAGTTATTGCAGTGGGTGTTTTATTGGAACTTCCTTCTGCAGGAGCATCTTCTGCTATTATTGCTGCAGGTACGCTTATTACTGCGGGAGGCAGTACCGCAATTGGGATTGCAACAGAAAAACGAGATGAATCCAGTGAGAAATTAAAGGAAAGGGCACTTAGGTATAACACATTACAACAAACTTGCGCCTTATTACAAACCGTCAGTGGCCAATTAAGTAATTTAATCACTGGAAATATTGAATCAGTGCAGGCCGTACAAGCGATGGCCGTGGCCTATCAGCTTATTGCAACGAATCTGGAAGGTATTATTGAAAATGTTGATTCTCTGGTTGGAAATACTGATTCTGGCGCAATGCTTAAACGGATGTTGAAAGTATTTGTACAAAATGGAAAAGATCTGAAGGATTTATATGTAAAATATGAAGCTAATGGAATATTGCCAGTACAGCCCAGCAACACAGTATGGAATGCATTACATACCTTTAGCAGGAAGACTCCAGCATTCCCTGGAAAACCTATTTCAATGGAAGAATATTTAATATTAATCCAACGCAAAATAGCTTGGCAGCGACGTCGTCGTCGTGGTGTTTATGTGCCTACTAAGTTGGCTTGATGAATGCATGTAGATTCTAACTCAAATGTGACAAAGACCTTTAAAGTCGCAGTCGCAAAAGCTGCTTACAACACGCTTATTAAGAGCCCTGAAGATGATGTATTAACAGAAACACTAAATAAAATAAAAAAAAAGCAGATGAAATAAGCTCAGTTCTAGACGCGTTATTAGTACAGTGCTCACAAAGTAGCACAACTAGCACAAACGGGGCCTCTGAAGTTATAACATTAAAAAAAGCAGCTAAGATCCCAAGTCAAAACCGTCCAATAACTGCTTGGTGTAGCTTTTATGGATGCGAAGGACATCGTAGCTTGGATGTAGATGCCAATAAACCGGATATTCGAGTTAGCCTTGATAGTAAAAGTAATGTCATGTAAAGCTAGAGCGTACCCATAAGCGCTTACTGCCGATAACTTTTATTATCGGTAGTAAGTTTACAATGGTACGTTCTAAGGCCAAATGCGACAAGCCTAAAAAATACTCATTTAATTAATGACTTACATCAGTTTGACACCCCATAACTTTTACTATCAAGAGTAGCCCGAGTATCCGGCTCATTGTTATTAGCATCAGCCTCTAAGCTACGATGTCCTTCGCATCCATAAAAGCTACACCAAGCAGTTATTGGACGGTTTTGACTTGGGATCTTAGCTGCTTTTTTTAATGTTATAACTTCAGAGGCCCCGTTTGTGCTACTTTGTGAGCACTGTACTAATAACGCGTCTAGAACTGAGCTTACCTCATCTTCTTTTAGTAAATTTGGATGTTCATTCAAGGAAACTAATCTGATCATAAATTCTTTAAAGAACGATTCAGGTGAATTATTTTTCAGAACAGCATCTATAATGTCGTTAGCGTTAGTTTTATCATGTAATTTATAAAAAAAGATAAAAAATAAAGCATTAAGCGCTTCTTTAGGACGATTACAACCCATGATTTTATCGAGATGTTGCTGTATAAACTCTTTTCCAGCGCTATCCATATTTCCATAGAAGCCTTGGTAAATCCAAGATAGCACTTCAAGCTTACCTTTAACAATGGGATCGACCGTATTAGGATAGTTAAATTTTTCAAAAAATTTATCCATGATAGGATTTTTTTTTGCTAATGTAATGCCAAAACAATAAAGATAACTGAGCGCACATAGATCGTTCGCCAATGCCATGAAGTCTATCTCATTCTTCACTTCTCCGTTTTCATCTAATATTTTTAAAGCAAGCCTATCGAGTCCAGAGTTATAAATATTTTGATACTTCTTTATTGATTCTGATAATTCTTCCCGGTAGGCCTTGAATTCTTTATTCTTATTTTGAGTCTCTTCAAAAGCGGTAACAACTCTCGCTATTAATCCCTGAGAATTGTTATTCCTATTAACTAGAGCCCACCATAGGACACTCAAGAACGTAAAAAAGTTAATTGGCTCAGAGGGTTCTTTATTGATTATTTTTAAAGGAGACAAAGCCGGACTTGCAATAAACGCAAGTACGTTTTTTTGATTTAAGGTATCGATTGCTATGTTTTCTATTCTGGGATACCCTGGATCTTTTGACGAGGAATTACCAACTAACTGCTCAAATGCTTGTAAATATTCTAGAGATGTATCTAAAAATTTCTTGAACCTATCGCTATCCAGCTCACGCAATTGAGCAAAATGGAATAACTGCAATCGTTCAAGTGTTTTGTTTGGATGATTAGATTCAATAATAGTACCGATGTGCTTTTTTATAAATTCTTTTGTAGCATCTGCAGACTGACAATACTCAAAACTGAGCCAATTTAATACCTTCGAAACCTCTAGATAATAATTAATATTACCTCTTTGTAGTGCTTCTGTTTGAAGAGTTTTACATAATTTTACCTTATGTTTTTCTACCCTACTAAACCACGCATTGAGTGCATTACGGAGTGCAGTATCGAATGCATCACTAAGTTCATCATCATGCGTAGCAGCCCTCAATTTAGCCACCAATTGTTTATCATCTAAATCCTGATACAGATCCTTGTATAAATCTTCATCTTTTTTTATTTTATTTAGTGTTTCTTTTAATGTATCACCTTCAAGATCTTTTAGAACTATGTTGTAAGTAGTTTTTAATAATTTGCAGATAGCCTGATTTAGTGCCTTATCTTCATCCAATCGAGCCAATGTACCACCTAGCACTTCACCTTTTAGCAACCTAAACAATGCATTTTTTACTCTCTCATAGATCATCGTATCGTTTAGTGCGTTATTTAAATCTACTAAATTTATTATTTCTATAAATGTATTATTATTCATTGGCAAAAGCTCCATAAGCTGAAAATTATTATTTTATAGCTTTCAGATTAACAGCAGCTTAATGCTAGAAATATATTGGCGTAAGAAAATTTTGGTAAGGAGTAATATTTTTACAATATTCCCCCTTATCTACTATCAAGCAAATTACTAACAGTTCGTCTACGATAAAATATTTCACTCGGCGTATTGTAGCTCAAACATTTCATCGGTCTTTGATTCAGCAACTTTAATTTCGATCGAACTGTTCTAGGCGAAATTTCATCTATCGACGCGTTTTTAGAAAACCATTCTCTTAATTGTTTATTACCATTTTCTATCGTCCCTTTTTGGTAAGATTTATAGGGCTCACAGAAATAAGTTTTTATACCTAATTTTTCAGCTATTTCTTCATGTCTAGTAAACTCGGAGTCATTATCCAGGGTTAAGCTTGAGATACGGTGCTTGCCAAGCTTATCAAAAGCTTTAATTATTCTTTTAGCTGTGCTAGCCGCTTTGCGATTTTTATTTTTATTTTTAATAGCAAGCATATAGCGACTTTGCCGTTCACGTAATGTAATTAAATTCGTTTTAGTTTTCTTACCGAACTGCATCAAATCGCCTTCCCAGTGTCCCAGTGATTTTCTGTGTCTAATTTCATCTGGCCTTTCTAAAATAGGAACTCTATTAGGAATTAATGTCCGAGTTCGACGGCTTATTTTAGGATACCGAAATAGTCTTTTATCCCTTAAATAAAGATAATAGCGATTGCGTATTCCATAATCACTGTAAAGATAGGAGTAAATTGTTTCATGGCAAATTATACTTTTTCCATTGTTCTCCAGTTTTAAGCGCCCTGCTATTTGTTCGGGCGACCAAGATAACTGTAATTTTTTAAATACATAACTTCTTAGTTGCTTATTACTGTCTAACTTTAATCCCCTTTTCCGATCTCCCGCCAATTTCCGTTTCATAAGAAATGACATATATCCCAATCGATTACTATGGCGTTCAATTTCTCTGTAAATCGTCGAGCGATGAAAATTTAGCTGTTCTGCAATTTTAGACTTGCTAACTCCTATCTTTAATAAATGATTTATTACAATTCTATCTTCTCTTGTTATTTGATTAAAACATTTACCCATTTCTACCTTCAAAATACGACTAGTTTAACCTCCTTGTCGCAATTGAGTTAGAACCTACACAGTGCCATCCAATAGAATTTATTTAAACTACTATCCACATATCTAACAATAAGTCCTGTTTTCTCATACAAATTGACTGTGTTGATAGGATTTCCATCGCTATCTTGTACTATATTTCCTGAAATCCTGATTCGGACCTTTTTAATATTCGGGTCAAAGAATTTTTCTGAATCGCCTAAGATAATAGCCCTTGTTATCAATTCACTGGAGATAGGGTTAACGGAGCCTTCCGCAATATAAATGATACGTCATTTATTTATAGTTTTTATAAAAAATTATATTTTCTTATCAAAAAAATAATTTAGAAACGATAAATTTTATTAAAGATGTGTGATCAGTTGATCTATTTGTATAATCAGAGTCCCTGTAATTAATCGCTTTATACGTTTCGAAATTAAACTCTTGTTTTTATCTATTTATCTTTTCATTATTATTTTCAAAAAATATACTTAATTCATCTACCAGCTATAAAAAAACATCCCTTCCTTATCCATATGGAAGGGATATTTTACCACTAACGCTTAAAAATACACTTATTTTTTTGGTACAGGGACTAGTGGCATAGATTCTTTATTTGCTTCCACATCGCTATCTTTAGTAGCCGGTTGTTGATGACGCTGGTTAAAAAAGGAATATAATCTTCTTCCTAGCATTGTAAGGGCAGCACCTAAACCAACCCCTGTTGCTCCTACAATACAGATTTGTGGGATACCGCCCCACCCTACTGAACCTGTTACTAACTTCGCATCCGCAGCAGATATACCTGTCAAACTAGGGCAATACGCCGAATTTGTAAAAGTTAGAGCATTATCAATTTGATTATTTACCCTAGTATCGTCAACTACATTATAAGGGTCTTTCATACCCTGTTGGATATTACAGAATATAGCCGTATCAAATTCTTTAATTTTATTTATAATTGCTATAGGCAGATCAAATTTAGCTGAATTTGCATTTTCCATAATAAGTTCTAAGTTTATATTCTTCAAAAGCTGAGAAAAATGGTTATTTTTAGACGTAAAACTACCTATTAATTCATTACGTAGCATAAATAAATTACGTTTATACTGATCGATAGTTGCTTGTGGGTTAGCTGATTTTTCAACGGTATTAGTTATGCTTTTAAATGTATTACCCCAATCTACATCATCTTTTTTTAAATAATCGATACCTGATTTTTTTGAAAAGCTATCTACAGTTTTATGTAAGTAAAAGATACGGTTAAGCCAAAATGTTAAAATAGTACTATAATTGTCTGCTAGTATGCCTGTTTGACTAATCAAACCCTCAAAAAAAGTTGAGGTACAAGCGCTGTTCATCTTATTACAAGCCTTGGAAGTAAATTCAGCTAAAGCTGCCTTTGAATTTTCTTCCAAATTATTTTGTTCGTCTTTGGTAATTTTATCGGACTGGCTTAAACTTGAAAAAAATGTATCTATATGTTCTGCTTCATTTGTGTGTGTATTTCTTTTTGATCGTCTTTTAGGCATCGTTACTTCTCTTTTTATTATTGTTGAGTATTGTTTTGATAACAATGGAATTTTTACTTATTATTTAAAACTAAAATCTTAAATATAAGAAAACTAAGGTTTTGCACACGAGGCATTATAAGTTTTAATTATTAAGAAAAAATTAATAATAGAGTAAACGTATTTTAATTAGTGAGTAACACAGCAGATAAATATTTTCCATGAGTGCTGTTTCAATGGTAGTATAAGTTTAATATCAGATGCTAAAAACAGAACCTCTTAAAATAATTTTACTTTAAAGCTTCTAATCCAGCTAATGCCATCTAATTATGATGGCGAAGAAAAACCACTAAGCAATCGATAGGATTAAATTAATGGTTGATATAAATTTAACCTACATTATTTTTTACTATACAGCCAAATATTGAGTTTTTATAAAGTAGCTGCTACATTAGAATGTTAAGAAATTTTAATGAAATATATCATCCTGATTTTGTTTGTAGGATGTGTCTATTACATCCATAGACGTGGAACCGAACGTTATCCGTTTTGGCGTCAACTATCTGATCACTCTACTTTTTTTGCGCCATTAAATACCTTCATGTATCTCTTCTCAGCGGTACCCAGTACGCCCTATCTTAAACTGGAAAATTTTCCTGAATTAGAAGTTTTACGTCAAAATTGGCAGCTGATTCGCGAAGAAGGCATGAATCTTTTAGCTAAGCAACACATTAAGGCCTCAAGCAACTATAATGATGCAGGATTTAATTCTTTCTTCAGAACGGGTTGGAAGCGCTTTTATCTGAAATGGTATAATAGTCATCATCCCTCTGCTGCGATGTTTTGTCCAAAAACGACCGCGCTGTTAAAAACGCTACCCTGTGTAAAAGCGGCGATGTTTGCTGAATTACCCGATAAAAGTCGTTTACCGCGGCATCGTGATCCTTATGCCGGTTCTTTACGTTATCATTTAGGCTTGATAACGCCGAATGATGATCGCTGCTTTATTAATGTTGATGGCACGCGCTATAGTTGGCGCGATGGTGAAGACGTCATCTTTGATGAAACCTATATCCATTATGCCGAGAATACCAGCGGCCAAAATCGCTTGATTCTATTTTGTGATATTGAGCGACCTCTAAAATATCGTTTGGCACAACGATTCAATCATGGCGTGGGACGATACTTAATGAGCGCTGCTGCTGCTCCGAATGACGAATCCGACCCTACTGGCGGTGTGAATCGCATCTTTAAATATGTTTACTTTATTCGTCGCATTGGCAAACGACTTAAAAAATGGAATAAACCGATTTATTATTTAATTAAATGGGCTTTATTTGGTGGTATCGCTTATGCTACTTTCTTTTCCTTGTAATTCATTCAATGACAATGCCGCTTTATAAAGCGCTGTTCAAATTTTACAAATTGTCGTTCTAATTTCCATAGCCCATCGGCTTTTTCATTTACAGTTAAGAAACGTTGGCAACACGAGGTCAATTGACCGGTGTTTAAACTATCCTTACAAGACGACACGGGGTGTTTATAATTAGCATCTTGCCATAAACTTGCTCCCGGTAAAAAACTATATTGAATACTATTCCGTACTAATTGTTTTAAGGTTAAATAAGAAAAATGATAATTTAATACGGCTAGTTTGAATTGCTCGGTCAGATTGGTGCGTAATACACCTTCATCATCGGTCGATAAAGCCACGGGTACGTGATACTGTCTATAAAGAAGTATAGGATGGTGTTGGCCTTTAACGTTTAATATCGCGGCATTACTACTGAGATTAATTTCTACCAATATCTTTTTTTTAGCCATTTCTTGCAGTAATTGTGCTGACTGATCTTCATAAGGTATATCCACGCCATGACCAATGCGATCCGTTTGCGCTATCTCCACCGCTTGTCGAATATGGAACCGTAAACCATTCATCGGAACCAAACCCGGTACTAATTCACCGGCATGTAAACTAATTTTTACGCGTGGATAGCGGCGATGCAAAAATCCAACCATCCGCATCTGCAAACTATAATCGCGCATTGATAGCTTACCCTCTTCAGCTTGCACTAAATTAATCCCCACGACACGTGGATCGCGGCTCGCCAACTCAAAACCCGTTAATAACTGTGCAAAAACCTGCGTTGGCGGCTGCTCGCGTAAAACTTGATATAAATAACGCAATTTAAAATTGGGACATTGCTGTTTTCCAGCACCCTTCAAAAACACCTGGAGTTGCTTTTGGTAACTATCCAGTTGTTGGGAAATATCCTGTACCACAGGAATAACGACTTTTAAAAGCTTTTCACGCAAGCGGTTTAAATGAGTATCCCAGGCGAGCTCACTTCCTAATAATCCGGACCTATTATTATCTGGCATGATCATCAATTCTAGATACAACAAATTTTCCCGACACGCCCTCTCTACAACTTCATTGACCATCTCGGATCGATGTTTAACTAAAATAGGTAAATATTTTTCAAAGCTCGCAAAAAAATGATCGTGTCCTGATTCTTTTCCCGGTCGAAAATTCTGCATCGACCAAGCGTCAATTGTTTGCGTATAGAATCTAGGGAAACTTTGCAGCTGCGCAACGCTATACTGTTTCGGGCAGCTGAGATCCGTATGCACAGCAAAGTTTTGAGCATTGACACAAAGATTATCCTGTTTGGCATAACGCAACATATTTTCGGCTCGACTCGCACCGCCAAGATGCGTATGCAGATCACCTCCTTTCGGCATAGCATACAAAAAAGCGCTTAATTTTTTCGGCTGGGTTTGTATCGAATTAAAATATAACGCCGTTGCACGTTCAGCATCCGTTTCCGCCATGGATAGACTACCGCTAAATAGCAACAGAAAAAAAGTCAATGCGCGCATCTTAAAACGTCTCTCTTTAAAAAATTAACGCCTAGCACTTGGCAAATTTGTTACGCGTGCTAGCTTAAACAAATTATAAAAATTAAGAGTGGTTTGCTCAGCAATGACATCCAACGAACAGTCACGCAACTGTGCTAAACATTCCGCCACATAACGCACATAAGCCGGCTGATTCGGCTTACCCCGAAAAGGATGAGGCGCTAAATAAGGCGAATCTGTTTCAATTAACAGGCGTTCCAAGGGCAATTTTTGCGCGATAGATTTTAAGTCAGCCGCATTTTTAAATGTTAAAATTCCAGAAAAAGAAATATAAAAATTTTCGTTAATGGCCGCTTCAGCCATGTTTAGATCTTCTGTAAAACAATGTAACACGCCACCCACTTGCTGTGCGCCCTCTTCTCTTAAGATGCTTAATGTATCTTCACGTGCTTGTCGTGTATGTACGATAAGCGGTTTATTCACCGCAATGGCGGCACGAATATGCTGTCGAAAACGTTGTTGTTGTAATGCTTGCTGTGTATTTTCACGATAATAATCCAGACCTGTTTCACCTAAGGCAACTACTTTGGGATGCTGCGCGAGTTGAATCAACTTCTCTAACGAAGCCTCTTCAGCCACTTGTTCGGTGGGGTGGACACCGACTGAAGCAGAAATCTCGTTAAACTGTTCGGCTATCGCTAACACGGCCGGAAAATTGGCTAAATCAATACACACACACAGAAAATGCATTACGCCTTGCTCTCTAGCAAAATCCAGACAAGCGTTGAGATCTTTTTTAAAATAATCGAGATCCAATCGATCCAGATGACAATGAGAATCAACTAACATGATTTACCTTGTAAAGCCCAACGAGAAAATAGATCTTCTAACATTAAGGGTAGATTCAGTGTAATTTTAGCCGTGTGCGCTTGTAGCGCCATTAAGTCGTCAAAATACCGTAACAAGAAATCTCTCGACAAACAGGCCGCTAACGGTGCTATTGCGTTTTCTATGCTCACATAATCCTGCAGTAACTGGCATTTTAGCAGCTCGCTGACGACATTCAATAAAGTAGATAATAATTGCTGTACATCGATTTTCAGATAACGTGCCGCACAACCTATCGGATCCAGTTCTTGATCGAGCAAATGTGCTAATGATGTCAACAAATCAGTATAAAATACATAATAATTCTGTTGCGCATACGTCAACGCGAGCAAGGGTGCACCCGCCGCTAAATGATACAATTTATCGACTGATGTGGATTCTGGAAGTTGCTGTGCTAACCAAGCTATCGCTAGCGCTTTCTCTGGGGGGGCGAACCGAATCACCGGGCAGCGGCTGCGAATAGTCGGTAATAAGCGTTCCATTTTTTCGGTCAATAAAAGAAATAAGGTACGCTCGCTAGGTTCTTCTAAACTTTTTAATAAGGCGTGACTGGCTGCCAATAACAAACTATCTGCCGGGTTAATCACAATAATTTTATATGCCGCTTGACTGGTGTGATTTAATTTTTCAATGACATCGCGTATTTGATCAATTTTAATCCCTAGCCTCGATTGTTCTGTAGTCAGCATACAGAGATCCGGGTGCGTACCCGCGGCCACTAATCGGCAATCACGACAATGCTGACAAGCCAACGCGATACTCTTCGCACTTGCATTGTCTGCGTTACCATTCAACCCGCTCCTATTCACAGCACTTGTCAAAAACCCACCCTGTGTGTCTATAGGTTGCTGGCATAACAAGGTTTTAGCAAAATCTGCGGCAAATAAAGCTTTACCTAAACCGCTTTGTCCTACCAGTAACAAGGCATGGGGTAAACGACCCTCTTGATGACAGCGATAGAGTTGCTGCCATTGTTGGGTTTGCCATGGCAAAGGCACTGAATAATTATTCATCAGACTTTACCCATAACGTTAATAACTGATCCAAGACCTTCTTAATTTGTTTTTGCACATCCTTTAATGAACGACTTGCATCAATGATATGATAACAATCCGGCATGTGTTTGGCCCGTTCTAAATAGCAGGCACGCGCACGAGTAAAAAAATCTTGCTTCTCGGATTCGATGCGATCGGCAGTTTTTCGACGATGCGTGCGCCGTAAGGCAATATCGACTGGTGCATCGAGTAATAAAACCGCATCAACTTTTAAATCTTGTTGCACCCATAACTGCAAACTACGAATAAAGGCTAAATCGATCCCTCTGCCGCCACCCTGATACGCATAACTGGTTTCGGTAAACCGATCACAGAGCACCCAATCCCCACGCTGTAAAGCCGGTTTAATCACATAATGAATATGCTGCGCGCGCGCAGCAAAAAATAATAATAGCTCAGTTTCAGGAATAATAGTTTCTGGCGCAAAATCGGATTGTAACACTAAAGTCCGTATCGCCTCAGCCACCTGCGTGCCACCAGGTTCACGTGTGACGGTAAGCGAGATATCGGCTTGCTGTAAATAATCAGTAATAAATTTGAGTTGCGTGGATTTTCCAACGCCTTCTATGCCTTCTAAGCTAATAAAACGCGCTTGCGTGGTTTGCATAACACTTCCAAATGGATATTTCAGCAATTATACCCATAATAATATGTGTTCGCGAATCGCACCTAGATTTTTTATATTTTTACTACTGTTTAACTTAATAATGAATCTCAGTGTTTTGTGTACAAGCACTAAGATTCATATTTTTAACGATAAATTTAATTGAGAAATCTATCGGGTAAAGCTTTGAGTCGTTCCATTCACTACAGCACTTTGATTTTCAGTTTCAGCAAAACTGGAAAGCTGCGTTAATCCAAAGAAATTGCTTTGATGGGTTAGTCCTTCAGTCCTTGTGCTCATGCTATAACTTGTGCTCATGCTATAAAAAGTAGGTATCGCATGTTGTGTATTGTTTTGGTCATTCTCGTTGCTGGCTGCACGTGCAAATACGTCATTATCTTTCTGTGGAAAGTGAGATGCTGTAGCCTGAGGTATCTCATCAATTTCAGCCAACATTTCTTCTAAAGCAAACAAGTTCTCGGTGAATGCTGTTATTTCATTCCAGGTTACTCGATTACGTTGATTAAATTGTTCAAATTCTTCTTGTCGATCTTCTAAACGATATTCGATCCAACTTAATTTTTGTCTTTCTACACGTCCCTGTAATGTTCTTAACTGTTGTTCTATCGTATTTAATTTCGTATACCACAATAATGCTTGTTGCAACGAAAATGCATCGACTAATTGATATCGAGTATCCTGGGCTGGCTTTGTGAAAAACTTAGCCATTTTTATAACAATTAACTGCCCTAACATTATCCAATCATTAATAGGATCAAACAGACGTTGTGACTGATGTGGAGTAACAATAGCCGTCGTTTTTTCTCCTTCACACACGACAGAGGGGCGACCATACCATTCAAGGGGCCTACAGTTAGCATAATTTTCTTCGGGCTTTTCAAAAGAGACGGGACACGTTTGAAAAGGAGTTTTATGGAAAAAATTAATCTTTGCATCAGGGATGCTACAACGCCTTCCCGCAATGGGCTCTTGATTAACATCGAGTAGCCTTAAAGAGACGCATTTTTTCAATGAAATATCTCGAGCCTCCATTGAATATTCTTGAGCCTTCTGTGCCTGTGCACTCGACGTTGTCGTTTTATTACCTAGTATTGGCGGCTGAAGTAACTCTGGGCTGCCAGAAAAATTCCTATCGAATAAGACAACGCTAAGATCGATGATAGGGGATCCTAGCGTAGTAAAAACTTTCCCTGCGATACGCAAAAAATTTTCTGTTATTAACCGTGGAAAATGAATCCAGCCCTGTAAACAGGGTGCACTTGAAGTAAGAGCGGATATTTCTGCAACAAAACGACGTTGCCGAAAGAAATGGGTATCATTAGTTTTTTCACCTGAATAATCATCTATAGCATTGTCGATGGAGTTCGAATTAATATCGTTAATTAAATAATGTTTTTGAAGGGTATCAATTTCACTTGCAATAGCGGATTTACTGGTTAGACGTAAATCCAGTAGATTGGAACGCATCAAAGTTAAGGATTCTTCTCTTAGGTAGGTTAGTGATTGATTCCTTGCTTCAGCAAAATCTTCTACTAAATTAAGCTCGCTTAATTTATTGCTGAGCATTATTTTTTTATCAGTAAACTGTAATGATAAAGTTTTTAATTTAGATTCTAGGAAAAATTTTTCGACTATTAGCGTAAAAGGTTTTACCCTGCTAGAATGATGACTGAGCCGATTCGTCCAGAGTAAACTGGTATTATTATGCCGGAAAAAAGCACCTACTCGATAGGTTGTAGGAAGAACAAGCTCGGTATTTTCTTCGATATCTTTCACACCGATACTCGCAATTTCATGCTGCGCATCAAACTCTAAAGGAATAGGCTTCAAATGCAAATGCGCATGTCGGCCAACGATCTGCTGTGGCATACGCTCTAAAATAATATGTAAATATTTTTTATGCCAATGATTCAGTAAAGCATCTTTTAAACGAACGGTGATAACTTCAATATGCTTACCGGCAGGCGTGTAGGGCGTGACAAGCGTAAATAAAATTAACATATCATTGCCTAGCCTATTTTTACTATTAGGTGTTATGAAAACTAACTTGGCAGTCATATTATTTTCAGTTTGGACTTGCGCATTTAACGCTCGAAAATCTAAGCTATCGGTATGAATATCTTCGGGTCGACGATGCAGTACCACCTCGCTTAAAGGTAAACTCGATTTAAATATCGATGCTATTCCTGATTTAATAACAAAAAGACCTTCGCCACCATTCCCATTGAGATGCGTTCTCGCGTTGGGATTATTCATCATAGCTTCTTTCCCTTGATGACCAATAACAATCTGTTCATTGTCTAATGTATGTAGAACGCAAATGAGGTTTAAACGTCTAGCGGTCGGAGCATACTTATCCATAATCTCGCTAACACTTTGATTAAGATTTTGCTGAAAAAGATAACGATTTTTATTACCTATTTTAAGCTCAGCATTATCGATGAAATAAAAACGGGTGTTAGTGGATAAATTAGCTTTTAATTCGAATTTAAAATCTTCTATGCTCTCCGCCACATTTTTATTTAGTAACTGTAACAAGGCATGACGTAGTTCATGTCGGTCGCTTAATGTCACATTAAGACTATCAGCCGTTTGGTTTTCTAAATGCTCCTTCAAAATCTTGTGTGTTTGCACAACGGGCCATTGCGTAGGTAATTCAAAATAAGTTAGCTTGGGAGCAGTATTCGGCTCAAACTGATAGGCAATGCTTGCATTCGCTATTGCATTCAACTTAGTAAAGGAAATACTTTGTATACTTCGCCAAAGTTTTTTAAATCTATGCTCTAAAAAATGTAATTTAATAGTGCTTGGCTGCCGAGGCTCTGATGAAGTAGTAGAAACTTGGATAGACGATACGTCGAAAATAAGTTTATTAAAAACAAATTGCTGTCGCGTGTTAGAACTGTTCTTAGTAATGGGCAGGTTAACTGAAATGATGCCTTTACCGGGTAAAATATAATAAGTGAAGTTACCCGCTTCTGCCTCATTTTTGATACTGACATGTGATTGTAAATATATTTTTAGATCATAAGGACCACTACTATTTTTTGGAATTAAAAGCGTATCCTGATGGTCAAGCGTCGGCCCTCCTATTAGATGAATTTCTTGCGTATCACAACCCGCAGTTACAGAAAGAGGAAAAGTTCCTCCGGCAAGTTTTTCTATGCTGTTTATCAACAATGTTTTATTGGCATAGTGTATATATCCAGCCGCTAAATTAACTCCAATACTTTCTTTGGTGGTAGGACGAAATCCTTGCAGCATTAAATTATCAATCCCCGCTCCTCCATTTAAACCACCTATCTTGCCGTTTTTATTGACGGCAGTGCTAACTTCTTGCGCTACTAGAATAAAAGTATCTTCTTGATCCCCGCCTTGATAATCTTTCGCCCCATTATTAATCATAAAAATATTAGAACTATTAACAAAACCCACGGCATGATCGTCTCCCTCTCCTAGATTAAAAAAAGTCGTTGTCCCGGTACTATTTTTGTTAGTCAAACCCAGTGCTCCATCACACCTATAGGCGCCACTATCAGGAACAGATTTATCACTACCTGTAGGGGTACAAAGCAGTTCACTTCCCGCAAAGGGTGTAATTTCTTCTCTAGTTAAACTAAAACCGGTGAGCTGATCGGCAAAATAAACGTAATTATTTTTAACCTCTATAAAAATAGGCGAGCAGGTCGTCTTATGACGATGTATCGTTCCCGGTATGATACGACGTCTACATTTTTCATCTATTTTTTCAATAGCTGGAAAAATAACGTGTTTAATTTTGGGATGAGTTTGCAAGAATTCGAATTGCTTAGACAATATGCGTGCATATTCGCTTATTTCATCCAGTTGCTTTTGATAAGCGGAATCTAAATTTAAAAAAGCACGCCATCCTTCAGTAAACTTTTCCCATTTAGATAAATGCAGAAGATGATCTTCACGAGCGACTTTTTCAATATCTGCATAGATTCGATCACCCAGCATGATCATACCCACCACCACTTCGCCTAGAGGCCCGGTTACCTCAGAAATACCCAGAAGTGCTAGTCTTTCTGAACTGATTTCTAAAACTTCCACACCCGCCGTACCTAAATCAGTGGTTAATTGCATTCCATCACTGATAGCCCCTATCCATGCATCGGTATTATTAGGATCTTTTTTTAACGCCTTAATTTGCTCCGACAAGTCGACAGCCATAAAACCAAAATTAAAACTACGCAGTACAACAGGTCCTCCCGCACGTAAGAGCTTACCTGGCAACAACTTGCCTGCGGTTATCCATTTAAGCCCTTGAGTATTCATCTTTACTACAGTTTTTTCCAATAGGTAATTAGCGACTTTGAAATCAACCCATTGAGCGGTGGCATACGGGTCACCCTTAAAAAGCCCCAGTAAAGCGTCCCCAGTAAACATACCTTCCGTTAAACCATTTGAAATCCTTCCCAATTTGTGTAAATAAACCTTCTGTCGTTCAATAGAAAACAAACGTCGAATAGCCGATTGTTTTTCGCCGCTTATCTGGCAGCTGGCTGCCAATTGCAACAGTTGCGTGCGCTTAGCTTCATCGGCATCGCTTAGATGTTCAAGGAAGGTGGTGCTATCAATAATAATTTTCTCACTATCACGCGTGTTTTCTTTCTCTAAGTTAAATTCGTCGATATCTTCCCAAGAAAATAAACAAGCTTGCGCTTCTCTTTTACGTCTTAGATTGGCTAAACAGATTTTTTTAAGAGGTGGCTGCTCATCCCACTTATTATCATTCTCATCAAGCACGGCCAGGGCATGACTAATGATATGCGTCAAAGGCTGGAAACGTTCAATGGTATACACCGGTTGCGGATGGCTAGACAAAGGAACCTGATTTTGATGAAATAAGACCTCAAGCAAATCGGGATTTTGAGGCATTCTCTGTTGTTGCAATAATGAGCTATCTTTGAGCGGATGTTCTGCAAATATAATTTGCTCCTGCATGCTTAATGGGTTTAATGATCCTTGTCCAAAATGATCAGTCGTTGACCTTACCGATGTGTCGGCTGTTTCGGTCATGACCGTTAATAATGGCTGAAAGAGTTGATTGTGTTTCCAGGAGTCTGGATAGGAAGAAGAATCGCCATAATCACGAAAAAAATTATTAAACTGATTGTGTATCTGCTGTAATTCCTCGACAGAAAAGATTATTTTTCTGCTAACTGCACTGTGACTAAAATCAATTTTTTTTAATGGATATAAGTAGTCGCCTTTGGTGAATTGAAGATTCATAGCGGCGGCTCGCGAATCTAAACTAACATCGGGGTGATTCGGCATGCCCTGCAGCAAGCGCAATCCATTCTGAGCCTGCCCATCAAAAACCACCGCGGGTGGAGATAACTTATCGCCTAAGTCGGTCGCTCTGATAGTAAACCGCTCTTTATAAGCATAGATTTGTTTTAACACTTGATTAATATTACTATCAGACACTTTTTTATTGTTCAGAGAACGATCGCGCGCGCCTGTCAAATAGAGATCAATCTTGGCATGGGCTTCAGCGTTAGGAAACTCTGCTAAAATTTGGTCAATAAATTTTAAAGGTCCCGAATAACGATCAAAATGTGATAAAACAACTTTATTGGTTCCAGGGTCATGAGCAATAACAGCCACACATTGTTGGATATTATACGTACCCAATTGAGCCGCATGGGCGACACCAATCTCACGTTGCAGCACAATATGGACGGCTGGATCGGGCACTCCCTGAGTATACTTATAGGCTTCACTGTAATGAAAAGACTCTTGAGTATATAACTCTTGTGCAGTCATCGAAGGGAGTTTCACCGGATTCTTCCTGAGCACTTTATAGAGACCTGCCAATGCCAAATGAGCTTGCAACTTCTTTTCACTACTTGAAGAACGAGAACGTAGTATGGCCTGCTGATTACTTCCATAAGCAACTATTGCAGTAAGTGTATTAGTAGAAAAGCTTGCTAAATCTTGATAGGGGATCTCTAAAAAAGTGTATTCCTGCAAACGCGCATAATGTTGAATGCTTTCTTGCAGCTTTGTTTTTGCATCTAATCTATTACCCGAATTTGAAAGCGCCCAAGCATCATTATATTCTGCATGAGCTTTCGCTAATTCAGTGTGATGGTCGGGAGAACTTTCTAGACCACTAAAACTGCTCGGTAAATCCATTTGTTGCTGTTTCCATTCAGAATACTTTTCGGCTTTTACGCTCGTCAGTGTAGCCATATAATCCGGTGTGAATTTTTGATATGTAGGTGACAATAAATTCGTTACTTGTTCGTTAATAAACTCTACTTGCTCTATTGTTATCGTTCCCTCGTTTTTTGACTTTTCTAGGCTTAAGTATATATTTTCTAGTGCATCACTGGTTTTTTTAGAAATTTTCAGATCAAAATACTCGCAATTTCTTAATTCATTGATGGCCTGATCAAATTTATTAAATTCTGCAAAATCTGCGACATTCGCTTCTAACTCTGCGCTACTTTTTCCTACAAAAAAATTATCTAACTCAATAGATTTTGTTTTAATAGAATCCACTAAATGATGCACCGATTCTGCTTCATTTATCAGACGTTGAGCCATTTGTAGAACAGACTCACCCTTATAATTAAAAATAGCCAAATCATCTTCTGTAGCGAGACGCAGTAAAGTAGCTAAAACCACAGGCCCCCGTCTGGCCTCTTTAACGGCTTCATGGATAGCGGTATTACCCTCATCGTTCTGAATACTTAACAGCTTTAATTGAGGAAATAAATAGTCATTTTTACATATAGTTTCAACCACATCTGCGTTACTACCAATAACGGCAGTATGGAGCGGCGTATTGCCAAATTCTGCTTTGAGATTGAAAACAGCGCCTGAATGTGGAATAACTAAATCAGCTATCTGCTTTTCTCGCTGCATTTGCGCTTGTTCTTCTTGTTTTTGGCTTTTGCTTCGGTATTCAACCAGTGAATGCAAAGCACTCGTGCCATCCTTCGCAAGCAGCGCAAAATTTACATTGTTATTAACAAACTCCTTAACTATTAAAGGCTTTTGTAGAACGACCGCTCGATGCAAGGGCGATAAATAATCTTCACCAATTTGAAAGTTGATATCAACACCATACTCAATCAGTTTTTTTACGATACGCATCGCGGCATGTTCTGTGACTTGTTCTTCAGTTAAACCAGAAAAATCTTCGCCGGTAACTGTGGACAATTCTTCCGCACTAACCTGCGCTTCACTCTCAATAGTTGCGATTAAAGGGATGTTTTCGCCATAACCTAGATTTGGCTTCGCGTCATATTCACATAGAATATTGACCGCCGCTAATTTTAAGCTCTTACAAGCATAATACAAAGCTGTTCTATCCCTATGGTCTAAGAAATTAATATTAAAACCAACGGTTTTTAGATATTTAATCATCATCACATTTTCTTCCACTGCCGCTTTATGTAAAAATGATTGACCATTTTGGTCTAGCACAAAAAGATCTTTATTTTTTAAATCATCGGGTAAACGATTTAAGAGTATCAGTTCAGAAATATCGGTAGCTTTATTGGTTTCCAGATACTCAGTAAGTCGTTGGTAGGTTGTCAAAAATAGGCCGGGTAATAATTCATATCGCATTTTTTTACTCCTTGTTATTAACTTTTCTTTTACAGGCGAACAGAATGTAACCATATTTTTTAATTCTGACTAGTTTTTTTTAAATTTTTTGCATTAAAAAATTTGAATATTAATTAGGTATATTTATATCAAAAAAAGTAAAGTAATGAAGATTTAAGATAGCTAGGGATGTCTATCAGATCGACAGCACCACCATAATATTAAACAGTATTAATGGCCATGCGATAAACGATTAAGCTGCATAACTGTTAAAATAAGTTTACAATAGTGAGTGAAGCACATATAAAAGGATTTTATGGAAAGCCTATTAAAAGATACTAGAACTGAAGAAGAAAAACTTTTGCTGCAGATACTCACTGATTTAAAAAAAGAAAACTCAGCAGAATCCGTATTAAATAAAAATATTTTAATCGAATTATTAACACAAAAAATTAATCAACCTAGTCAATTTAAAGAGCTATTCGGCGGTTATTCTAGTAACACGTATTATTATAAAAAAGAAAGTTTAGTTTTGCGTTTTCCAAAATTACACAATCCACTCTATCGTAATACCTCGATAGAGATCCATAATCTTTCGCAAGCTAAATTATTGAATTTAACACCTTTAAAACTAGTGGCTTACTATACAAAATATTCATTATTAGTGACAGAATTTATACCCAATTATCAATCTTTTTCCAGTATCGATTTCAAAAATACCGATGAATTAATTCAAGCAGCGCATTTAATTAAAGCATTACATTATTCTCAAGCAAAATTTGAACAAAACCCAGAGACTGCGACTGCTTTTATTGATTCAACATCAAAAACTTTCCAAAGGATAAGTACGATATTAAACTCAGAAGATGGTATCATTTTAAAAAAATTAGATCTCCTAAGAAATTTTCTAAAAAAATTCAAAATTTCCAAACGACCTTCGCATGGTGATTTTCACCCGTTTAATCTTATTAAAAAAGATGAAAAACTGCAATTAATGGATTGGGAACTTTCTAGTATCGAAGATCCCGCTTATGATATTTCTAGGTTTTTCTGTGTAGCCGATTTGAGTATCGAACAAAAAAGTATTTTTTTACAAACTTATCAAAATTCTTGCAGTATCCGCTTATCAGAATCAGCGCTTAATAATTTAGCAACACGTATTCAACTCTATGAACCCTTAAGTTATTTTTCTATAGTCGTTTGGGCTAAATATGCAGTTTTGTTTTTTTATGATGATCAAAGAAAATTACTCGAAGAAACTGTCAAAAATTTTACTGCAAAAACATTAACCGTACTGGAAAATATCGACCTATCCTCTATTAATCCTAATATGTATGTTGAAAACCGATATCTCTCTACACATTTCGCGCTGTTTAGACCTCCTGAAAACCAAGCTATGCAAGAGCAAATTGGAAAAGTCTCTAATTTAGACCCTCAACGTATAACTAAGAAAAGCTAAATTGCCGCAATTGTCCTATGTCGCATGAGACATGCTATTATAATTGATCAAAATTATCGGAGTGTATACAGGCGGGTTCATTAAAGGAAGTTTATGCAGAGACAATTAACAAAAACTGTTGCCGAAAAAGAGAATAATCTTTTATGCCAGATGTTAGCCGACATAAAAAAAGAACAAGAAGGGCCACTGCTCCTCAATAAAAATCTTTTAATACAATTATTAATACTAAAAATTAATCAGCCCAGTAAATTCATAGCAATAAAGGGTGGACATTCCAATGATACTTACCATTATGCAGAAGAAAATCTTGTTTTACGTTTTCCAAAACATTATAGTCCAGTTTACCGTCACTTATCCATAGAAGTACAAAATCTTATTCAAGCTCAATTATCCAATTTAACGCCTTTAAAAACCGTTGCTTATTATTCAAAGTACAGTTTGCTTGTTACGGAATTTTTGCCGCCCTACCAGTCGCTATCCATCGCTGATTTCAAAAATACCAATAAGTTAATCGCGCTAGCACATTTAGTTAAAAAATTACATTATTCTCCATTTAACTTTAAAAAAAACCCAGAAACGGCCATTTCTTTCATCGATTCATCTTCAAAATCTTTTCAAATTATAAAACCTATCTTAAATAAAAAAGATTATGCAGTATTAAAAAAACTAGTTGGTATTAAAAATTTTCTTGCAAAATTAAAATCCTTAAAATTTCCATCACATGGAGATTTACATCATTTTAATGTGATTGAAACGGGCGGCGATATGCAATTAATCGATTGGGAACTATCTAGCATAGAAGATCCAGCTTATGATATTTCGAGACTGTTCTGCGTGTCAGCGTTTAATTGCGAGCAAAAGGAGGTTTTTTTGAAAATTTATAAAACCGCTTATGGTATTATTTTATCAGAATTAGATATTAAAAATTTAATTAAACGTATCCAGCTCCATGAGTCTTTAAATAATTTTTCCATTGTTGTTTGGGCAAGATATGCGATGCCTTATTTTTGTGAGGATAAAAGAAAATTACTGCAAACCAGTATTAATGACTTCACCGAAAAAGATAAGCTTATCCGATATTAAAAGATAAGTTTAGTGTGAATACCCGCTGGCTAACTTAAATCATTCAATTTACAAAAAAACAATCGCATCGACGACTTATTTAAATACCAAAGACTTTGACAGGTTTTTCTTTTCTTCACATAAGGATAACGTTGATCTAATTGATACAATTGCACAGCCCTATTATGTTCAGCTAAATGTACAGAAAACTGATGCGTACCATCTCCTTTTGCCACAAAATATAAATTTTGGCTTTGATCCGGATGTAAAGCCGCCTCGATGGAAGCCAAACTCGGACTGGCAATCGGTGTTGGCGGTAAACCTCTGCGCGTATAGGTGTTATAGGGTGTATCTTTGCGTAGATCTTCAATGCTGAGTTTACCGGTGTAATGTACACCTAAACCATAAATAATGCTCGCATCGATTTGTAAAGGAATACCCACTTGCAAACGACGCACGATAACGCCCGCAATCATTGGCCGTTCTTTAGCAATCGCGGTTTCTTTCTCAACTAAGGATGCCGCTATCAATGCTTGATAAGGTGTTTTATACGGTAAATCGACAGCACGAACTTTCCAAGCAGCCAATAGTTTCTTTTCTAATAATTGATAAGACCATTTTAATAGATCACTATCTTTCGCACCCGCACTAAAATAATAGGTGGCTGGATAAAATAAACCCTCAGGATTCTGTTCCGGTAAACCTAGATTAGCTAAGATTTGTTCTGAAGAAATAAGGTTTAGTTGATGTTTAATATAAGCTAAATTATTTAATGCGTTAATTAATTGTTGAAACGTCCATCCTTCAACAATCGTAAAGCGATGAAAAATGGCTTTACCGGCTAACATTTGATCGAGCAACTGACCAGGCGTCGTACCCGGGTCAAACTGATATTCACCGGTTTTTAGTTTGTTCGTGGCTCCTTTAAAATAAACTAATAATAAGAAAAAACGCGGATGGGGCATATAACCTTGATCCTGCAAATCTGCAAGTAAATGATGTACCGATGAGCCCGGTTCAAATACAATGTGTATCGTTTGTTTTTGACTTAAAGGCGATTCCAAAAACCGAAAATAATGCGAAACAAAATAAGTTAACCCGAAAGCGACAACCAGAATGACGAATGCAATCAGTGTCAATCTTTTAGGCATTGGACTTACAACAATCGAGCAAAAAGCAATGATGCATTGGTTCCACCAAATCCAAAAGAGTTAGATAAGGCATAATCCATTTTTAATTGTTGCGGTACATGAGGTACAAAATTTAGACCGACAAAATCATCATCGGGAATATTGAGTTCAGGTGGGTTCCCAGGATTTTCTAAATTTATTGTGGGAGGTACATTTTGTTCTTTCAAGGCCAAAATGGTAAAAATAGCTTCGACAGCGCCAGCCGCTCCTAGCAGATGACCCGTCATCGATTTAGTCGAACTAATCGCCATTTTCTTGGCATAGTCGCCAAACACGCGACGGATAGCTCTTAATTCTAAATAATCACCTTGCAATGTGGAGGTGGCATGCGCATTGATATAAGCCACTTTTTCTCTATCAATATTGGCATCATGGAGGGTATTTAACATAGCCGTCATAGCACCTTGCCCGTCTGGCGCTGGACTGGTCATATGATAAGCATCGGCACTCATCCCAAAGCCCACTAGTTCAGCGTAAATCGGCGCATTGCGTTGTTTGGCACGCTCATACTCTTCTAAAACTAAAATACCCGCACCATCGCCTAATACAAAGCCATCACGTGCTTTATCCCAAGGACGACTAGCGGCTTCTGGATCTTTATTGCGGTTCGATAACGCTCGGCAAGCAGAAAACCCACCCAAACCTAAAGGGGTTGTCGCCATCTCCGAGCCACCCACCACCATAACATCCGCGTCACCATAAAGAATAGTACGTGCACCCAAGCCAATATTATGTGTACCGGTGGTGCAGGCCGTTACTACAGCCATATTGGGCCCTCGCAATCCATAACGAATTGAAATTTGGCCGGCTAACATATTCGTGATAGCGCCCGGTATAAAAAAAGGAGATATTTTACGTGGGCCTCCGTGCTCGAGTTTGCTATGATTTTCTTCAATAAAAGGTAAACCGCCAATTCCGGAGCCTACCGCGACGCCAATCCTGTCGGCATTTTTCTCTGTAATTTCTAGTTTCGAATCCGTCATTGCTTCTATCGCTGCAGCTAAACCATATTGAATAAATAAATCCATTTTCCGACCTTCTTTCGGCGAGATACCATAATTTTCTGCTTGAAAATCACGCACACTGGCAGAAATTTGACAGGGAAAAGTAGAAACATCAAATTGGGTGATCGCAGCAACTCCACTTTTGCCTGCCAATATCGCTTCCCAAGTTGTTTTAGTATTAAGGCCTAACGGTGTCATCATGCCCACACCGGTTACCACTATACGTCGCTTTTTCTTCACGTTACTTCGCCCCCTTCAAATGAACTGGCTTATATACTCGTTGTATTTGAATTTTTGTTTGTGTTGCCGCTCAACTCGAAACCCTCATGATTATTAATACATTCCGGTTGATTCACAGCGCCTTGCAAAAAACCCCATTGCTGTTAGTATATTCTGGCTTATATTTTAGATGGAATTTATTCTTCAGTTTCTTCTGAATCTTCTGTTTCGACTTGATGTTGTTTGATGTAATCCACTGCTTGCTGAATAGTACGGATTTTTTCAGCTTCTTCATCTGGAATTTCGGTATCGAACTCTTCTTCTAAGGCCATCACTAATTCTACGGTATCTAAAGAATCAGCACCTAAATCATCGACAAACGATGCTTCCATAGTGGCTTCTTCTTCTTTTATTTCAAGTTGATTAACCACTACCTTTTTTACACGCTCTTCAATTGTACTCACTGAGAATCTCCCCTATTTAGTATAAATAAAACCTGTCGCTTAGTTTATTCAATTCCTGAATGAACGCAAGTCACTTTACTTAAATTAAGCAATTAAGTTTAGCAGCTTATAAACTAAACTTATGTTGCAAACCCATTCTGATCAATTCATATACATTCCACCGTTAACATGTAACGTATTTCCTGTCACATAGTCCGCCCAATCCGATGCTAAAAATACACAGGCATGCGCTATATCCATTGCGGAACCTAATCGTTTTACTGGAATTTTTTCAAGTAATGACGATCGTTGCTTTTCATTTAATTGACTCGTCATATCCGTTTCTATAAATCCTGGCGCCACAACATTCGCGGTAATATGACGCGTAGCCACTTCTTGTGCGAGTGCTTTGGTAAAACCAATTAATCCTGCTTTGGCGGCAGCATAGTTGGCTTGGCCTGGATTTCCCGTACACCCTACTATAGAAGCAATATTAATAATCCGTCCATAATGTGCTTTTAACATTGGTTTTAAACACAATTGCGTTAACTTAAAAACAGCACTTAAGTTAGTCTCTATGACGGCATTCCATTCATCGCCTTTCATCCGCAATAAAAGATTATCGCGTGTAATGCCCGCATTATTCACCAATATATTCGGTAGGTCGCCCAATGTTTGTAATTCGGTCATTAAATTTTTTATTGATGTTTCATCGTTCAAATTTAATACAAAACCTTGACCTTGCAAGCCTTGCTCATGGAATGAATTGGAAATTTTTTCTGCCCCGGCGTCGGTAGTTGCGGTTCCAACGACCCTGGCACCTTGTTGCGCCAACGCAACAGCAATGGCAGCTCCAATACCACGACTGGCACCTGTTACTAAGGCTACTTTATTTTCAAGTAATAACATAAGTCCCCCCTAACCCATTAAGGCTTCTTCTAGTATTTCCGGATCTTGTATCGAAAGTGTCGGTATCGATGTGATACGCTTATTTAAGCCTGCTAATACTTTACCTGAACCACATTCAATCCATTCATCAACAGCCTGCTTCTCAAGAAATTGTATTATCTCTACCCAACGCACAGGCTTATAAAGTTGTTGGCTTAACGCTTTTTTTATCATCATCGGATCATGTTCGATGCTAACATCGACATTATTGACAATAGGAATATGCGGTACTGAAATATGAATGGTTTGCAATGTTTCTGCCAAATGTTCAGCGGCGGGTTTCATCAAAGCACAATGTGAAGGAACGCTTACTGGAATACGTTTCGCTAATTTCGCACCCGCTTGTTTGGCTTGTTCGAGCAACCGATCAACTGCAGCAACATCCCCAGCCACAACAGTTTGGCCAATGGAATTGTAATTAGCCGGTGATAAGATTTGACCTTCTGCTAAAGAGGCACATAAAGTCTGCAATTTATCATTGTCTAAACCCACAATCGCCGCCATTGCACCGGCGCCGGGTGGAACGGCAGCTTGCATTAAACGTCCTCGTTCAGCAACTAAACGTATTGCAGTCAGAAAGTCTAAAGCTCCAGCACATACTAATGCAGAATATTCACCTAAACTATGACCGGCCATAAACGTCGGTTTCATACCACGTTGTTGCAACCAAACTCGCCATAGTGCCACACTCGCTGCCAACAAAGCAGGTTGTGTATTTTCAGTTTGATTAAGCGCAGAAGCCGGACCTTCTTGACATAATTCCCATAAATCAAATTTTAAAGCCTGTGAAGCCTGAGCGAATGTTTCTTGGATTAAGGGATATTTTTTAGCCAACTCCGCTAACATTCCTACTGTTTGCGAACCTTGTCCCGGAAAAATAAATGCAATTTTTTTAGTCATATTACTCATGCAAATTAATTTTTATAAAATTAAGTATTTTGTTTGAGTTCTAGGTAAAGGGGCTTTGAAGAGCAGAGCGTACTGAGAGTACGTGAGCATCGGAAAAGCCCCTTTAATAACGAAATCAAACAAAAAACGATAATTTTCCATTTAATAGCGCACTAAAGCGGAACCCCATGCCAACCCTGCGCCAAAACTTTCCATTAATAATAACTGCCCGCGTTGGACACGACCATCACGCACAGCAACATCTAAAGCTATCGGAATAGAAGCTGCCGAAGTATTGCCATGTTTATCTAATGTAACCACGACATGCTGCATGGTCATTTTAAGTTTATTAGCCATGGCTTGGATAATTCGTAAATTAGCCTGATGCGGAATTAACCAATCAATATCTTTTTTATTCATTTTATTCGCCGCTAAGGTTTCTTCTAAGACTGAACTTAATTTATTCACTGCAATTTTAAACACATCACTGCCTTGCATTTTTAGATGTGGAACATCGTCTTTTTTTAAACCTGTACCTAATGATAATAAATCTTTATAAGAACCCGCAGCGTGCAAATGCGCAGAAATAATCCCAGGTTCATGAGCAGCCTGCAGTACCACAGCACCGGCACCGTCACCAAATAAAATACAGGTCGAACGATCTTCCCAATTGATAATATTTGACATACTTTCACTGCCTATCACCAACGCAGTCTGAACAACGCCGTTACGAATAAATTGATCCGCAACACTCAAGGCATAATTAAAACCCGCACAGGCTGCTACGATATCAAAAGCTGGACAACCATCTTCACCCAACGCGGCTTGCACTAAACACGCTGTGCTAGGGAAAAATTTATCCGGCGTGCTCGTTGCAACAATAATGAGTTGAATAGCCTTTACAGAAACCTCGGCAGCCAGCAGGGCTTTTTTCGCAGCTGCCGTTGCCATACTCGCTGTGCTATCATTAGGACCAATAATATGACGTTCACGTATGCCGGTACGTTCAACTATCCATTCATTTGAGGTGGCCACCATTTTCTCAAGTTCGGCATTCGTTAATATCCTTTCCGGTAAATAACTACCCGTACCTGCAATGCGTGAATATTTCATAAAGATTGTTCAGATTCCTTCAATAAACCGGTCACTTGTTCTCTTATCCGTTCGGGAATATTTTTTTGCACTTCTAAGATCGCCTCATTAATGGCATTTTTAAAAGCGAATACGTTCGCGCTACCATGACTTTTAATCACAATACCGCGTAAGCCCACTAGACTTGCGCCATTATAATGCGCTGGATCAAATTGTTTACGCAATCCCTTCAATACATGTAAAGCCATTAACCCAGAGAGCCGTGAAAACCAATTACGATTAAAAGCTAATTTAATATAATGGCTCATTAATTTTGCTACACCTTCAGTGACTTTCAATGCCACATTTCCAACAAAACCATCACACACGATGACATCCGCCATACCTTGATAAATTGCATCGCCTTCGATATAACCGATATAATTAATATGTGCATTCTTTAATAATTCAGCTGCCTTTTTAACCTGCTCATTACCTTTGATTTCTTCAGAACCAATATTCAACAAAGCAACACGCGGACTGGGGATATTATCAATCTCAGAGCTTAATACCGAGCCCATAATGGCAAATTGCAGTAGATGCTCAACCTCAGAATCGACATTCGCACCCAGATCTAAGACACGTACTTTGGTTTGTTCTTTCATGGTAGGGAGCATGGCACTGATAGCGGGCCTATCGATGCCCGGTATGGTTTTCAATACAAAACGGGCTGTCGCCATGAGTGCACCGGTATTGCCCGCGCTGACGCAAGCCTGTGCCACATTTTCTTTCACTAAATTAATCGCAACCCGCATCGAGGAATCCTTTTTATTGCGCAGCGCCAAAGCGGGAGGTTCATCCATCAATACGACTTGAGTCGCCGCATGCAAGGTCAATTGACTGGATGCGGGCTGGGTTTTTGCAAGTTCCAATTGAGCTTGCAAAACATCCAAATCACCGACAAGAATGATATGCAACGCTGGCTCTTCCTGAAGAGCCAGGAGCACAGCGGGCACTATCACGGAGGGACCGTAATCGCCTCCCATTGCATCTATAGCCAGAGTGTAACGAGACATTTTAAAGGTGTTATTCCTTATTTAGGACCTTTTTTCCACGATAATAGCCATCTTTGCTGATATGATGGCGAATATGCGTTTCTCCACTGGTCGCATCGATAGAGATAGCCGGAGAAGTTAAGGCATCATGCGCACGGCGCATGTTTCTTTTGGAACGGGATTTACGTGATTTTTGGACTGCCATGATGGCCCTCTTTGTAAGCTTTCTAAAAGACGCATATTATGCGGGCTGATGGTTGAAAAAACAACCGGCGTTTTTTTCAATTAAGTAGTTTCTACTAAACCTTGGTATTTCAATAACAATTGTTGTGAGGTTTCTTTATGCCCTGGATTAACGATTATACAAGCTACCGGACAGACTTCGACACACTGTGGGGCATCAAAATGACCCACGCACTCGGTGCATTTATGAGGTTTAATCTCATAGATAAACTCGCCCTGAAAGATGGCTTCATTAGGACATTCAGGTTCACAAACATCACAATTGATACAATCATCGGTTATTAATAAAGCCATTCATACACCTATTGTTGTCTGCTCTCATACCTTACGCTTAAACTTGGTTTGCAAAGCTTTTGCGACCACAGCGGGCACAAATTGCGCCACATCGCCACCGAGACTAGCAATTTCTCTAACAAGATTAGCTGAAATAAAGGAATGCTGTTCAGCCGGAGTTAAAAATAAGGTTTCCAAATCGGGCATCATTTTTCGATTCATACTCGCCAATTGAAATTCGTATTCAAAATCAGAAACCGCACGCAAACCCCGTAAAATAACGCGTGCGTTATATTCTTTTGCGCAATTAATCAACAATCCATCAAAGCCATATACCTGTACATTATTAAGGTCACTTAACACCTGTTTGGCTAAGCTTAAGCGTTCATCGATAGCAAACGCGGGGGTTTTGCTCGGATTTTTCGCCACTGCAACGATCACGGTTTCAAATAAACGCGCAGCACGTTGCACGAGATCCAGATGGCCATTAGTCATTGGATCAAAAGTACCGGGATAGATTACTTTCGTTTTCATGAGTCAATCATCTCTAGCATAGTATACACACGCAACCATTGAATTTTCAGCAAAAAGATCTACAGTAGCCAAGTGTAGACATATTACAAACGATTTTGAATGCTACCCTACCTATAAAAAATTCATTGCGAAGTATTTTTAAGCATGCAGACCTAAATAAAACCCTAAAAATATCAGCCCCCCTATCCATGCATTGTTCAAGAAAGCTTTAAAACACGCTTCAGGTTTTCGATCTCTAATTAAATAATGTTGGTAAATCAATAAGCCCACTACCACGCCTAATATCACATAATAAGCGCTATGTACTTTTAAGCAGACACCTATAATACTTAATAATAAAACAAAAACGGATTCTATGATGGCGATAAAGATCACCTCATGCTGGCCTAGCGTTAAAGCAGTGGATTTAATCCCTATACGTCGATCATCCTCTCTATCGACCATGGCATAGATGGTATCATAAGCGACACACCAACCATAAGCAGCCAAACATAATAACCACGCAATTGCAGGTATTTTTCCGGTTTCTGCAGTAAAAGCCATTAAGATAGACCAAGCCCCAAATACGATACCTAAAAATAGCTGAGGCCATCCGATATAACGTTTAGTAAATGGATAGATAGCCATCAAGACAACTCCCACCCCAGCCAACTCAAGGGTTAAACGATTCAATTGACAGACAACAAAAAACGCTAACAGCGTCAAAATTATTACGAGAAACACTGCTTCTTTTAAACTCACTGTGCCGGCCGCTAAAGGTCGGTGCCGAGTTCTCGCCACAAAACCATCCAGATTTCTATCGGCAATATCATTCATGACACAACCGAGGGATCGTGTTAACACCGCCCCAATTATAAATAAGGAAACAATTTTAAAATCAACTGCGCCTGCATTGGCAATCCATAACGCCCATAGCGCCGGCCATAACAATAAAAAAATCCCAATAGGTTGATGTAATCGAAGCAACGCAATATAAGCTTGCCAACGTGGTAGGTGGTTCATGCCGCTTATCGTATAATAGGTTAATACATACTGCAAAGTATCGATGCTGTGCTAACAAAATCTCATGAGGATAGTCCAATGAGCCGGAACGTAAACAAAACTCAAATGCGAAGTCTATCTTTGCAAGCTTAGCCATACTCATCTAATGGGTATATTATATAGAGTTGATGATATCTTCATTCACAAGGAGCGTTGTTCATGTTGAAAAAAATTAGGATAAAGATTCTTTTCATTTTTTCATATGGCTTTCCCTTATTAGCCAGTGCTTCTATTCCTGGGTTTTATATCTTAGGCCAACTCGGCACAGCCGACACACACCAAGAAGCCAGCAATGCTGCCGCGCAATCTATAAATAGTAAAATGGCTTTCACCGGGCGTATCGCTGGCGGTTACCAATTTAATCAAAATGTTGCTTTTGAAATGGGATACACGCGTTTTTCTGATGTTGATTTTTCTAACATTGGAGGCGTGCCGGGTCAAAATGTTTCTTTAAGTGAAAAAGCCATCGATTTCATGGCTAAACCCATGTTACCCATTTCGAGCAATATGGACCTTTATGCTAAATTAGGTTTAGCCTATTTTAAAGCCAATGGTTCTGCTTTTGTGAATGGCCGTTCTTACTTAGGGTATTCGGATAGTTGGAATCCCAGTTTCGGTCTCGGTCTTAGTTACGATATTACGCCTGTTGTGCCCATTGATTTAGCTTGGACACGCATCCAAGGTGTCGGCGGTGGTAATAGCCTACCCAGTACCGATTTTTATTCCATAGGTTTGGCGTATTATTTTGGTTAGCTAACAAAATGAACGGGTATTTAGACTTAATTTTAAGTACAGTTTTTGCCTTAACCGTTCACTATCAGCAGTTATTTATTTATTATTAGGAAGTATTATGCAAAAAAGAAATACAATCGCCTTAGTATTGGTTAGCGGTATTTTTAGTAGCACACAAAACGTACAAGCAGAAATGCCAGGATTTTATGCCGGTGCGCAACTCGGCTATGCGAACAGTCATATCAATACCAGTAATTTAGTCACTGTCAGTAATGGAACTTCGTCCGTACCGTTACCGGATCTAAACAATCTCGCTTTAGCTTATCGTCTCAGTTTTGGCTATCAATTTGATCAATATTGGGCAATGGAATTTGCTTATCGTCATTTTAGCAATACCGATATTTCGGTTGGGACTAATAATTACATCGCCGCTGCATCCAGCAAGTCCAGTGCATTTGACTTAACTGCAAAAGGTATACTTCCCGTCACAGCTAAATTAAATTTTTATGCCAAATTGGGGTTAGCTTATCTACGCCCCAACGCAAACGGAAGCTTACTTACCATTAGTCCTTATAGCGGCACAACACATAGTTATTCTAAAACTTTAGAACCTACCTTTGGCTTAGGAATCAGTTACGCACTGAAACCGAATGTTCCAGTAGAGTTTTCTTGGAATCGCATTCAAAAAATGGGGGGGGGTAATCATGCGCCGAGCAGTGATTTTTATTCACTTGGTGTGTCGTATTATTTTGGATAATGCCTTATTTATCCCTGAATACCTTAAAAGTTAATTATCGATACCCGTTATTTTCGCATTTTACACAGTTAATTTCTCAAAAATTGACATTAATCCTGATTAACGGTTAAATAGTAACCGTTAATAATAATATTTCCATGGGAAAATAATAACAATGCTTAAAAAAATACTCGTTACTAGTGTGCTAACTGCCAGTGCCTGTATTGGAGTGGCCGCTAATGCGGCGTTACCTACCGGTCTGTATGTGAGCGGTCAAGCAGGCTATGCCGACACACAGATCAAGTCTCAGGTGAAAAATAATGGTTTAGGTTTTGACAATAATGGACTGGCCGGTCGTTTGGCAATTGGTTATAAAGCCACACCGAATTTCGCTGTAGAATTAGGTTACTTACAACTTTCTAGCGCAAAATTCAATATTGGTGGACCCCGCTTTTCTAATAAGCAAGACGCCATTGATGTTGCTGCCAAAGGAATGTTGCCTATCACTAACAATGTTAATATTTATGGCAAATTAGGCGTTGCTTATTTAACCACAGAGTTAAAAGAAAAGTCAGCGCAAGGAAGAACTACCGATCTTAATTCCGCTCAAGGGATTGCAAAACGCACTTTTGCACCTGAAGTAGCTGTCGGTATGGGTTATGATATTACTCCTAATGTGTCGGTTGATACATCACTCACACATATTCAAACTTTAGGAAGCAAGCGACCAGGCAACATTGACTTCTTGGCAGTGGGTGTCGGTTACAACTTTGGCTAATCTTAATTGAACAATTACCAACTAAAAACCTTTCTTAGGTTTTTAGTTGGTCCCCACCAATATGCATTTTATTTTCACATTAAAACTTTAGCTTTAACGCTTAAATTTATAAAAAAATCATTATAAACCTATCCCCGTTATTTTAGTTTCCATAAAAGTTTAATATACACATCACCAGAAACTGTAGTTATAAATTTCCCATCAATACTAGTAATAATATTTAAATTAACCTTTTGGGGATATTTCACCTTATCTCTAAAGTAAAGCGTACTAAAATTTGTAAAACTCAAAAGAGGGTAATCTTGCTTATAGCTATCTAAGATAATACTTCCGAAGACTATAGGTAACTTCAACTTATTTAGACGTTGATTGGTATAGAAGGTACATTCATAAAAGGTATATTTCTTCTCGGATGAGTCATAATTTGGAAGCACTATCAAGTCTTCTAGGTTAGAAGAATAATCGATTATTGAAATTTTTTCATCCGCAAGATGCAATTGAAACTCAAATATGGCCTCATCAGTTTCACCGAGAAACTTGTTTCTACTGATGTGATGGGTGATTTTGTTTTCATGTTCAGATCCGACATTCACTGACGGAATAAATGATGTGTTCATATTTTCCTTGAAGAATAAACTTAAATTAAAGTTAACCGCTTTTTAATCATAATTCCATTACATTATATGACATATAAATTCTTGAGAATATGTAAGTAAAATTGCGTAAAGAAGTTGCTGATTTAATTAAAAGAACATTCTTCTTTAATAAATTCCTGGCAATTAATAAGGCATTACGATGCCCCCCTTGCGGTAGACCTTTCTAATAGCCTCTCGTCTTTGTTTAAGAATAGTCAAACAATTCTTTGCCTGAGAATGCTTTATTTTTGTGTACTTGCTTACTACCCAGCTTAAAATTCTATCTAATCAATCATTTCTAGCGAGTCGTTATACTCACAAAAAAATTTGGCCGTCGTGTCCCTATAATTTGCTCGCCTGGTGCCACTGAAAGTAAGCCCCTCGGAGGGCGCGTACGTCTACCGCCCCCCTGGCCCATTCTGGGCGGCGCACAGCGGCTACCACAATGACTTTAAGACCGTGATACGTTTCCTCCGCACTTTTTGCTTTCCGTCTCTCGACGCATAAAAAATATTTTTTATGCGCACAAGTTGACAATAAATGAATCTAATTGTTAAATAGCTGTTCGTTTAACTAGTTAAACTCTTTCAGGAGAATAATAATAATGTTCAAAAAAATTATCAGCACGACTGTGTTGGGTGCATCTGTATTAAGCGCCATGGCAGCCAGTGCTGCTGCACCCGGTATTTATATCGGCGGTCAATTCGGTTATGCCGATACAGATATGGGTAGCAAAACTAATTTCGCAAAGTTTAACCTACACCCCGCCGATCAAAATAATCAAAATCTTTCAAATAATGGTTTAGCTGGCCGCATTGCCTTAGGTTATCAATTTAACCAAAACTTTGCTGTCGAAGCAGGTTATTTGCAATTATCAAACCGAAAAGTCAATATTAGTGAAGATCAGGTAAGACATGACTTTCCATTGACAGCGGGTTCAGTCAAGCTACAACAAAATGTAGTGGATTTTGTCGGTAAAGGCATGCTGCCCGTGACTGACAAGATTAATCTCTACGGTAAGCTCGGTCTAGCTTATATAACGACACCGATACAAGTCTCTGCTCAGATTCTTAACCCACATGCCATTGGCCCTGTTATTGTGGATGCTAACGTCAATGAGATGGTTAATGTCTCTAAGCACAAGTGGGCTCCAGAAGCAGCGATAGGTGTTAGCTACGACATTTCGTCTAACGTAAATGTAGATGCTTCTTGGACACATATCCAACCTTTAGGACACAACAAACCTGGCAATATTGATTTTGTTGCTGTTGGTGTTGGCTATAACTTTGGTTAAACACATTTAAGCTTAGATTCATTCTTACTAATTTAATAAACTCTTACTGGAGAATAATAATAATGTTAAAAAAAGTTCTTAGCACCACATTAGCCATTTCTGCTTTAGGCGCAATGGCAGCTCATGCCGCTGCACCGGGTGTGTATGTGACGGGTCAGCTCGGTTATGCCAATAATAATATGGAAATTCAAACCGAAACCCAAACCCACAATATTATCCCAATTAATGGCGTATCAAAATCCAATTTTGCGGGTCGAGTAGCGGTTGGTTATCAGTTTAATCAAAATTTTGCAGTTGAAGCTGGCTATTTTCGAACCGCCCAAAAAAGACTTACTCTCGCTTATTTTGATCAGTATTCAAACCAGATCGAAACAGGTGGTAAACTCAAGTATAGTCAACGTGCGATTGACTTAGTAGCTAAAGGCATACTTCCAGTTAACAGTAACCTTAACCTTTATGGCAAATTGGGTGTTGCTTATTTAACAACGCATGGTAGTTTTAATTCTGCTTCTTCTGCTTCTGATGACTTTTCTTATAATCTTGAAAACGTTGCCAAACGCAAATGGGCTCCTGAAGCGGCAATCGGTGTTAGCTATGACATCACCCCCAATGTCGCTGTCGATACTTCCTGGACACATATCCAACCTTTAGGAAACAACAAACCCGGTAATATTGATTTTATTGCTGTCGGTCTTAGTTACAACTTTGGCTAAAACATTCGTTAATCCTTACAAAAACCCCTTTTTTAAGGGGTTTTTCTTTTCTAGAGCAAAATTTTTCCATCAATATATCACATCCCCCCTAGTCAGAGCTCAGGGGATGATAATCGCTATTTTCCTGCCTATTCTAGGGTTTAGTCAATGGGCGCTCCGAGGAGATTGTATTATCAGTTTAATTGATAACAAAGTTGACAATTATTTGCACAAATGATACACAGGGACCTATTTAACTAGTTAAACTCTTATGAGGATAATAACAATATGATAAAAAAAATAATCGGAGTAAGCGTCCTAGGCGTTTCTGCGTTAGGTATAATGGCTGCTAATGCAACTACGCCAGGTGCCGCTTATGTGGAAGGCCAACTGGGCTATGCGCATACCGGTAATCACTTTATTAAGCCTTTTCCATTAGGAAAAACTTCTTCCAAATATCAAGGTGGTTTAGCAGGACGTTTAGCGGTTGGTTATCAATTTAACCCTAATTGGGCCGTTGAAATGGGGTATTTACGATTCGCTAATCAAAAAGCTAATATCAAATCTACGCTCACCAATCAATCTATCACCATTAATCAACATGCTTATGATTTAGTCGGAAAAGGTATTTACCCTATCTCTAGCAAGTTTGATATCTACGCTAAAGCAGGTATTGCTTATCTAGTAACGGGTTTAAGCGGTAATACGATTGCCCAACAATCGATTATTAAACCTGTTGCTAAACATAGTTGGGCGCCTGAGGCGGGTATTGGTGTCACTTATAATGTGACTTCTAATGTGTTTATTGATACTGCTTTTACACATATTCAACCGATTGGGAAAAATAAGCCTAGTAATATTAACATGGCTACTGTTGGTATTGGCTTTAGCTTTGGTTAATTCTAACCAACCCTAGTAAAAAACCCCTTCTCCAGGGGTTTTTTCTTATATAATCTGCGTCTTTCGCTTTATTTCTTCGTTAAATGCTCGCTTCCATATGCACACTTACTCGCTCAATCAGCCATGACGACTGCCATCCTCACTCGATAAAGTACGTTTACCTAATAAAGGTTTTAAATAGTGGCCCGTATACGAAGTAAGTTGTTTCGCGACTTGTTCCGGTGTGCCGACAGATACGATTTCGCCCCCTTTGCTCCCTCCTTCTGGGCCGAGATCAATAATCCAATCGGCAGTTTTGATCACATCTAGATTATGTTCTATTACAACTACCGTATTCCCTCGTTCACGTAAGCGATATAAAACCTTCAATAACTGTTCGATATCATAAAAATGTAAACCGGTGGTTGGCTCATCCAGAATATATAACGTACGACCGGTATCGCGTTTACTTAATTCTTTAGCGAGTTTGACGCGTTGTGCTTCGCCTCCGGATAAGGTGGGTGCGCTTTGACCGAGGTGTAAATAGCCTAGCCCCACTTCGATCAAGGTCTGTAATTTCCGAGCCAAAACCGGCACCGGATTAAAAAACTCATGTGCTTCCTCTACCGTCATGTCTAGGATTTGATAAATATTTTTCCCTTTATAATATATCTCTAAGGTTTCACGGTTATAACGTTGTCCTTTACAGATATCACATTGCACATACACATCGGCTAAGAAATGCATTTCTACTTTGAGGACACCATCACCCTCACAGGCTTCACAACGTCCGCCCTTCACATTAAAACTAAACCGTCCCGCATTGTAGCCACGTGAACGTGCTTCAGGCGTTGCAGCAAATAACTCGCGGATCGGTGTAAATAAACCAATATAAGTAGCAGGATTCGATCGTGGCGTGCGCCCTATAGGGCTTTGATCAATATCTATCACTTTATCCAATTGCTCTAAACCGGTAATAGATTGATAAGGGGCCGCTTGTGGCAAGATAGCTGCATTTAATTGTTTGGCCGCAAGCGGATATAAAGTGTCATTAATCAGCGTTGACTTTCCAGAGCCCGAAACACCGGTAATGCAGGTCATTAAACCGAGAGGAATCTCAAGATCGATCTGTTTTAAGTTATTGCCGCTTGCACCCGAAAGTTTGATCACGCGATTCTTATCGAATTTGAGTCGTTTTTTAGGACATTCTATGCGTCGCTCGCCGGATAAATATTGACCCGTTAAAGAATTTGGATTCCGCATAATCGCGGCCGGTGAACCTTGCGCAATCACACGGCCACCATGCACGCCGGCACCGGGTCCCATATCTACAACATAATCGGCATGCCGTATCGCTTCCTCGTCATGTTCGACGACAATCACGGTATTCCCTAAATCACGCAATCTCAGCAATGTACTTAACAAACGCCCATTATCGCGTTGATGTAACCCGATTGACGGTTCATCTAGAATATACATTACACCGACTAAACCTGAGCCGATTTGGCTCGCTAAACGTATTCGTTGCGACTCACCGCCAGATAAGGTGTCGGCACTACGATCTAAGGATAGATAATTTAAACCAACGTCAATTAAAAAATTTAAACGGTCAATGATTTCTTTTTGCAAGCGTAAAGCGATTTGAGCACGTTGGCCGGACAAATTTAATTTTTCAAATAATTCTTTTAATTTATCGAGGGGTAAAGCAACCCAATCGGTAATGGCTTTATCAGTAATAAAAACATGCCGTGCAGCGACATTGAGACGTGTACCCTGGCAACGGGTACAGGGTTTGGACGCTAAATAACGCGCTAACTCTTCGCGTACCGAATGCGACTCCGTTTCTTGATAACGACGTTGCATGACCGGTAGCACACCTTCAAAAGGTTTTTTCTTGTTATAGACATAGCCTTTTTCACTCTCGTAATAAAATTTTATTTCTTCTTTACCACTACCGTATAAAATAATTTTTTGAATAGCACTCGGTAATGCATTGAAAGACGTATCTAAAGAAAAATGAAAATGTTTAGCTAAGGTCGATAACAATAAAGAATAATAAGGATTTTGCGCATCCCAACCATGGATAGCACCGCGCGCGATACTTAATTCTGGCTGTGGTATCACCTTCTCGGAATCAAAAATGAGTTCATGACCTAAACCATCACATTGTGGACAGGCACCGGCCGGATTATTAAAAGAGAATAAGCGCGGCTCTAATTCGCTAATACTATAACCACACTCCGGGCACGCAAAGCGCTCGGAGAAAACGAGCTCTTGCTTAGTTTTTCCTACCGCATCTTGTACAATAACAATGACCACACCTTCGCTCAAAGACGCCGCTGTCGCTAAGGATTCACTCAAACGTAGACGATTGTCTGGCTTCACTTTCACCCTATCCACCACGACATCGATACTATGTTTTTGTTTAGCGCTTAAACGAGACACTTGCTCCAATTCAAGCAGTTCTCCATCAATACGCGCTCGTAAGTAGCCTTGGCTACGTAATTCGTCCAATAAAGGTTTAAACTCGCCTTTCCGTCCTTGGACTTTCGGCGCTAAAATAAGTAGGCGGGTCTCATTTGGTAAATCCATCAAAGTATCAACCATCTGACTGACACTCTGCGCAGCCAGGCTGGTGTTATGCACAGGACAGCGCGGCTCACCTATTCGGGCAAACAACACACGCAAATAATCATAAATTTCCGTCACCGTCCCCACGGTTGAACGTGGATTATGCGAGGTGGATTTTTGATCAATGGCAATTGCAGGAGAAAGCCCTTCGATATGATCGACATCGGGTTTCTCCATCATGGACAAAAATTGCCGTGCATAAGACGACAGAGATTCTACATAACGACGTTGACCTTCGGCATATAACGTATCAAACGCTAGCGAAGACTTCCCCGAACCGGATAATCCAGTCACCACAATTAATTGATCCCGTGGAATATCCAGATCGATATTCTGAAGATTATGGGTGCGAGCACCACGAATGCGAATTGTATCCATAGATAAACATTAAAGTTCTGGTGCAAAAGTTAAAAACTTTTATCAACTATTGTTGAAACCCCACACTATAACCTTGAAAATAGCGAAAAGAAACCTCTAAAAAAGTCCTTTTTATTGCTTTCTTTTTTGCGCCACAAGATTTAGAATTTAAGATCAACTGTTTTGATATATATATTTATAGTGTGGATTTTTGGGGGAGTGGCCGCAGTGTGAAGCAACTGGAGTGTATATCCTACATGGGGTTGCGAGTTGTGCGGCAACACAGACAAAAATTCAAGTGCGAAGCGTATAACTACTGTGGAGTATTCGAACATGGCCAAAGGTATTAATAAGGTTATTTTAATCGGTAACTTAGGTGCTGATCCGGAAATTCGTCATATGCCTAACGGTGCAGCTGTGGCGAATATTAACCTCGCCACCAGCGAAAGCTGGAAAGATAAAAATACCGGTGAACTCCAAGAGCGCACCGAATGGCACCGCGTGGTCTTATTCCAACGCCTCGCTGAGATTGTCGCCGAGTATTTAAAAAAAGGCTCTAAAGTTTACATTGAAGGTCGTTTACAAACACGTAAATGGCAAGATAAAACGACCGGTCAAGATCGCTACACCACCGAAATTATTGCCAATGAAATGCAAATGCTAGATAGTCGGGGCAGTGGTGCAACAGGTGATACACCTTCCTTTACTGCGCAAAATACTAGCGCTATACGACCCAAACGCGAAACCGACAAATTACCTGAAATGGCCAGTGAAGCGTTTGATGATGATATTCCTTTTTAACGGATCATTTAAAGTCGAACGATAGCGATTTTGTATATTTTATATACAAGTGTATATCTCATTATAAAAGTGAGATTACTTGATTTATCTGCTGAGTTGGCTAATCTTTTTATAGGGGAACGTTTATTTCTTAAAGTAGAAGAATGTAAGGGGGGATTGTGAAATATTTAATTGCTTGGTTATTAGGCATACCTATTGCTGTATTGTTACTTGTTTGGTTATTCAGTCATCTATTTTAAAATCTAACCCTTTATGTAGAATAAAATTCTTACACTCAAAATGAATCAGATTTATGTTCCAGGTTCTATACTTTAGCAATTGGATTTTTGGCAACGCACCGCAAGAATGAGCAACCGGAATGTATTCAAGATACATCAGGATTGAGCGTTAAGCGGCAACGCAGACAAAAATTCAAGTTTGAAGAGTATATTTTCAAGTAGGAGTATTTATACTATGAAAGTAAAGTTATTTATTATCTTAGGCTTAATTGCATTACCTATGGTCACCACCCTAGCTATGAGCAGTCATCGTGCTATACAACAAGAAACAACGGGTCAATATGTTGACAGTAGCGTCATTACCTTGAAAGTAAAATCGAAATTATTAGCCGACCCCGATATAAAAGGTCTCGCTATTTCAGTAATGAGCTATAAAGGTCAAGTCAAACTAACAGGTTTTGCGAATACTTGCGCACAAAAACAAAAAGCCGGCATGCTTGCTAAACAAGTTGAAGGCGTCACCGGCGTCACCAATGCCATCGTGGTGAAAAAAATGCATCGCTAAACCTGCCAGCGTATTTTTCTAATGTAAAATAACTGTTAGCGTAAGAAAAACAAGGTTAATCCTTGTTTTTCTTATTTATCGCATCAAGCAGCGCACTATCAAGCTATTCTATCCAGAAAAATTAATCTAAATTTGATTATAGATACTGCGCGCTAAACGTACGCTTTTAACATAATCGCGCGTTTCCTTCCAAGGTAAAATTTCTACCCATACATCTTTCGGTAGACGCTGATACAATCCTTGAAAATGTTTAATCCGGTTAGGACCGACATTATAAGAAGCCGTAGCTAAGGTCGCATTACCATCAAATAATTTTAATAATTGTCTTAAATAAATACTGCCTAAACGAATATTTTGTTCTGGATCGAGCAAATCCACACGGCGTAAAGCTAGGCTACGTGCTAACTGTTTACCGGTACTCGGCATAATTTGCATTAAGCCTAAGGCCCCCGCACTCGACTTAGCATTCCACATAAAGGCACTTTCTTGACGCATGATCGCCCAAACCCAAGCTGAATTTAAATGCGTTTTACGCGCTGCGGCCAATACTGAGCGCCGATAAGCGAATGGAAAACGTAATTTAACATCATTGTGAATCTTGGCTTTGCTGGCACCGACAATAGCTAAATCATACCAACCCCATTGCTTAGCCAATTGTGCCGCCGCTTGGCGTTCTGGCACACTTAAGCTATTCAATGCCCATAACCATTCCTGACGTGCTTCACCGACAAAACCTAAAGCCACCAATTCTTTAGCTCGTTGTATGGCCAGATTTTTGTTCAGTGCTTGACGATCACCGACAATGCGGCACGTAGTGGGATGATAGTTTAATTTCAGACGTTGGCTTGCCAGCACACCATAATAGTCAACTTCTTTTGCTAAGCTTGTGTAAATATTATTCGCCGCTGCAATTTGTTGTGTCTCTGCTAAGGCCCTAGCTCGCCAATAACGCCAACAAGCTTGTTGTTGTTCTTTACGTGATAAATGATCCAACCAATAAAGGACTTTGCTCCATTGTTGAGATAATAAACTATTCCGTACCCGCCATTCGCGTAAGCTAGCATTCGCATAAGTGGGTTTAATTTTTTTTAACCACTCACCCGCAGCATAATGGCCGCGCCTGGCTAAGCCGACGGCTAAATCGGCCAATATTGTTTGTTGTTCTGCTTCATTCAAATCATAAGTTTTACTTAATTGCGACCAGTTTTCGACTAATTCTATTGGATCTTTATTCGCCAAGCGTTTCATACCGAATAATAAGATTCTACGATCGAGGGTATTATCAGGATCAAATTGATCACTCTGCTCAATTAATAAGGGATGACGTTGCACTTGATACCAACGTTTTACTTGCTGGCGTTGTGCAGATGGTAAAAATTGTGCAACATGTTGGATCACATGGAGATTATTTTTTGTCATCGCCCGATCTAATTTCTTCCAAATTAAATCTGAATTTAAGCCTCCCGCTTGCTCCCATCGACCAAAAATCTTACGACAAACACTCGGCGGTGAATTAACTTCCAACCAAAGTGTCGCTATTTTTTTAAAGGCCAAGGATTTTTGTTGTGTCACTAATAAAGATTGCAGGTAATAGCACTGTAATGGTGCACCATAAATAGGTTGATAGTAATGGATGAAATGATTCCAATCCTGTTTTTTGGCTAAATAACCCAACCATTCAGCACGTAATCTTACGGCTAAGGGTGTATCATTATAGGTTTGCAAAAACTCGTCGATTTCGCCATTATTTGCGGAAGGCCACTGTTGTTTTAATTTGATAAAAATTAAGTAAGGATATAAAGGATAATTTTTTAGTTTAACTTTTAAGGCAGAAAACTGTTGATAATGTTTATTTATTAATAACTTTCGCGCCTGCCAAAATAATTTTCGTTGTTGATCTCTATTTTCAGCGTGAACTAAACAAGGCCATGTTAATAATAAACCTATGATAAAAATGGTACTTTTTATATATCGCTCGCACTTAAAAATACGAAGCATTTGATGAAATACACGGCGAGCGGTATACCCAATCACATGCCGGACATAAGCAAAGCTTACGCACCGCCATTCAAGAGGAGCATCGCGATGCTCCTCTTGAAAATCTCCATCGCGAGATGAAGGCACTTCAACCTGCTCATTCGCAGCTTGAAGTGCTATGAGTATATACTCCATAGCACATTCTAAGAGTAGGAAAAATTTATGCCCCTCTATTTTATATATATCACTTTAGCTTTGCTTACCAGCTTAATCGCTTTTACGCTGTTACATTTTTATAAATTAGAACGTCAACATGACAAATTAACCCAAATGGAAAGTCGTTGGGCAGATATCAATCGTTTACTCAATCAACTGCATGATGCACGTGTTGTCGATCAACGTCATACGGCCGCCAGCAAAGAGCAATTGTTACTCGAACTTAATACCTATCGACAACAATTTGATCACCATCAACTCAGCAGTTTAAAACTGTTACAAGATAGCTTACAACAAGGTTTGCAACATATCAGTCAACGTATGGATAAATTGACTGAAAATACCCAAGAAAAATTACTAGCCATCAGTGGTCAAGTTGAAAAACGCTTATTTGATGGATTTGCACAAACCACCGCCACGTTTGCTGACGTGGTAAAGCGACTGGCATTGATCGATGAGGCACAAAAACGCATCACTGAACTTTCCAGTAATGTGGTCAATTTACAACAAATTCTTGCCGATAAGCGTTCACGCGGTGTTTTTGGTGAAGTTCAACTCAATGCCTTAATCGAAAATGTTTTACCCAGTAAAAATTACAGTTTACAACATACCTTAAGTAACGGTAAACGCGTCGATTGTTTATTATTATTACCCGCCCCCACCGGTAGCATCGCTATCGATGCTAAATTCCCTTTAGAAGGCTTTAGAAAATTAACTGAAATCGATCTGCCAAAAAGTGAACAACGCGCAGCAGCGGCGCAATTTCGCCAAGATATTCGCCATCATATCCAAGCCGTGGCCAGTAAATATATTATTCCCGGTGAAACTTCAGAAGGCGCTTTATTATTTATTCCAGCTGAAGCCATTTTTGCCGAAATTCATGCCCATTATTATGATTTAGTCGAAGAAGCACAGCGTCAACGCGTCTGGTTAGTCTCACCGACAACCATGATGGCGGTACTCACCACCACTAGCGCTATCTTAAAGGACGCAGCAACACGGGAACAAATCCATTTGATCCAAGAACATTTAAGCGTTTTAGCCAAAGATTTTTCACGTTTTAAACAACGTATGGATCATTTATTCCGTCATATTCAACAGGCTTATACCGATATTCAAGACGCTAAAACCTCGGCCGATAAAATCACCTCACGCTTTGAAAAAATAGAAAAAGTGGAATTAAGCTCCAATTTAATGGAATAAGTCCTCTGAACAGCCAAAAATTTTTACGTGTCCTGGCGAGCGAGTGTAATGAGCGCGGCCATTCCGTTAATGGATGTATAAAATATCTTTAATTGGTTATGGGATAAACTTTATTAGGTGCAAAGCTCCACGCTTGATATTTTTTGGATTTTATTTTGGGCAAGAACCTACTATCAATTTAGTATTACAATTGTTAAGCGGTTTTAATTAAAAAAGTAGTATCCCCCCGTGCAAGACGGGAGGTTTTGGATGAGCTGCGTAGACTTTAAGGGACAGAAACATGATTTTTACAACAACTGATCGCGCGTACCAGTACATAAATTGCACTCAAGCCAACGATAATATAAATAATTCGCGCAATTGGACTGTAATCTCCAAAGATGCCGGTAATTAAATCAAAATGGAATAAACCCACTAAACCCCAGTTTAAACCACCGATAAATAAGATAACTAGTGCAATCCAATCTAAAACGCTCGGATTTTTGATCATAAATACTCCTTTATTTAAGCAAATTAAACTCAAATACCACACTAAACGTCTTATTTTTGGCTCATTTGACAATAATACCCCCTTACTGTAGCTCAAAAATTTAAGATAAACAAATTTAAACATTAAAAAGAAATCAGCATGCTCTTTAATATTTAATCTCTGTAAACAAAGGCAAGCCTCTATTTCCTTGGCTTTGCTTTGCTGCTAGGAATACTATAAGGTTAAGAATTTATCTAGGAGTACAGAAAAGAATTATTAGTCAAAGGCTGATTAAGCGTTGAAGAGCGCTTATCAGGATTATTAAATAAATAACTTAATGGCTGCTTGGATGTCTCATGATGGACTATGTTTTCATCCGTTTTTGGTTGTGAGCTATCAAAATTTTTTGGAGAATTTTTAGCATAAATCCTAAGCTGTGTTTGAGATTCATCTACTGAAATTTTTTGTTTAAACGCTGCTTCCGAAATGAACGAGGAAGTTTTCTGTTGCAAAAAAGAGCCACAAATTTCAAGGCCCATACCTAATAATAATTTTTTTTCTTCCACATTTAAATCTTGGACGCCCAGGTAATCCTTGTAAATTATAATACGACTTGATGTTCCTACATAGGCGATGAGCTTGTAAAGAAAATCAATTGAATTGTAGTTATTTTCAAGTTGGCATATAATCATTAATGCCTTATCCAGATAAATCCTGTTTTGTTCTAAAATATGTTTTTTTAATTTACCAAAGATTTCACTACGTTTATTCTTATCAGCTGTTAAACTTTCATCTAATTTTATTTGATATTTTTTTAAGTAGTTAGCGGCTTTGCCTTCCATTTTTCGAGTTTTTAAGAAACTAATAATACGAAAATTTTGTTCGCTCGCTGAATTAGCTAAAGTATGCCGAGCAGATAATTGCAAAAGAAGTATACAGGCTTGTTGATCGCCAGGAATTAGCTGCGATGAAACACTTTTTTTATCAAATTGTTTTAAAATCTCGAGGTGTCTTTGTCTTAAATGGTTCAATAAAGCCTTCAAGGCATTAAATTTTCTTTCAAACAACATATAATTAGAAAATTCATCATTTAACGCTTTGAGCTCATTTTTAGCCTGTTCTATCTGATCAGAAAGGAGCCGCGCTAAAAAGCAATCAAAATGGCTTTTGTCCTCCATAATAGAGTCTTTTTTTTGCGTTACCGGAAGAAATTTTTCATCTGTTTTTTTCAGCTTGGACTGTATGACACAGTTTGTTACCTCGTCGATACATTCCTTCAATTGTCTGAGTTTTATGTCTTTTGTAACAGAGCTTGCAGCATTTTGACTTTGTTTATGATTTAATTTATTTGTCGATGTTGTAATTTTGTTAAGCAATTCGGTATATAAATCAATTTCTTTATCAATTGACAGGTGTTCTTCTTTTTTTAAATGTCCCGTTATTATCTTTTTTAATGAGACTCCCTCTTCCAAATTATTACATACTGTATTTTTCATTTTATAGTTCATAACAAAATCAAACAAATTTTTTATAGACTCATTATGTTTCAACTTAAAATACAAAATATTTCCATTTGTTTCTTTTTTATAATACGGTATTTTTATTCTCAAGTTACTGGATTCGTAAGATATTTTTACCGCATACAAAGTAAATGAATCAAGTTTCTCTCTAAGTTTAAAAAGTTCAGAATAATTTGTAGAAAAATTAGCTAGTTCTTTCATCATAGGAATTAGCATCGAAATATTTTTTCTAGATACCTCTTTCTTAATGTGACGCTCAATCTTCTGGAAAAGGCTTAAATCCACATGCGTCTCAATCGTTTCATTTAGAGTTTTTGGCAAAAATTTTCTTATATATTTAATTATCCCTTTATTCTGCGTTAACTTTTCAAATGAATTAAAAAAATCTGCACTAAGCGTATTAAACAGATAATTGTAATATTCTTGTTTTATTACACGATCTTCGTCGATAAAAAGTTCAAATATAAATTTCTTGAGTTTAGGGTTTATTTCATCGAGCCATGGTTTATTAGAGGCTAACCCGTTATTTTTTTCTATATCCGCTTTTATTTTCTTAATTTCCTTAGCTATTTTTTCTCTAAATTCGTCGTCTTTAGTTGAATGGCGTATTAGTATCTGTATTTGGGTTAAAATCGCTGCTATTTTATTTTTTACTTCGTTATCTTTAACAAAGATATCATCCGTAAGCTCTTGCATTTTAACAAAAAAAAATGCTATTTTTTCTCTAACTTTTTCTTGATTATTTTGCAGATTTAATTCTTGAATTTCATTTGAAAAAAATGTTATTTTTTCTCTCAGAGTCAGGGCATTCATTTTCACAAACTCCTGAATTTCCGTGCTAAAAACCGATATTTTCGTGATAAACATAGCATAGTTGGTTGAATTCTTTTCTTTTTCGTTTATGTTTTCGATTTCTTGAAGTATATTCTCATTGTTACCTGTAATTAAATTAAATAGTTTCTGTTTAAAATTAACATCTTTTAAAGCATCATTTTTTTCTAAAGTAAGTGAGATCAACTCGGGAAAAGAGCTAATTATATTTAAAAAATCCTTTTTATCCTTTGGTATATTGGAAAGAATCAATTCCTGGGATTTTTGATCTAAAAAAATAGAATCTTCGAGTTCTGAAGAAATACGGTTACTGCTTTCAGAAGTAACTTCTTGAGATGTTAGATGCTCATCCGCATGCGTAACTAGAACTGGAAGTCGTTCTAACTGCACTTTATAACGTTTTACTTCTTCATCTTCTTTTTCGTCGGTTTCTTTATTTACATAAGCACAAAAAAGTTTAGTCTTGATTAAGGATTGAATGATATTAAATTGCAAAAAACTATTGGCTCTATCAATATCATCTTCCAGTTGGTCATTTAATTTTTCTTTTAGAAAACTTTTAATTCGGTCCTTTTCAAAATTTTTTTCACCATTATCTTCGTGGCAGTTAGCTTTTATTTGTTTAACTGAAAAACACTGCCAATTTGATTCTGATTGGGCGACATCTTCTGAAACAGCGCCAGAGTAAGGAAGTCGTCGCTTAAATAATTCTAAAATAAGCGTGGCTTTAGTCTCATCAATTTTTTTCGAGAACGTCTCTAATAACTTTTTTTTAAAATTATTTTCATGCCCACAGTTCTCGCTGTATAGCGCACATTTACAGGAGTAAAAATTTTCAATACTAAACCCTAATTGAATAAGTTGGTATACATTCACTATAAACAGGGTAGCTACTTCATCTTTAGTAATAATTTTATCATCAAATAATGCAAGGATCACTGCCGTTTGTAACAATAGAATGTACTGAAAAGGTAGGTCCGTTTCATCCTCTGAAGCCCCAAGAAAACTTTTTATTTTTTGATTTTTATCTACATCATCCTTTGAGTAATGTAAATTACTGGGTATTTCCAATATCAAAACAAGTGAGAAAATAAATTTCCCTGAAAGATTAGGCGAATTAAATAAATTAGATAAATTGCTTAAAGGGATACTTCTTTCTAATAAATCAAGCAGCAAAGTAAACTTTGCATCACAGAAATCTAATTTGGATGCTTCTATTTTTTGATGGTTATCTAGATCTTCTGTACGTTTTTTTAAAAGTCGTGCTATTCTTTCCTCATTTATCCCTACGTCATTTAATCTGCACTTCTTCAATTGAAGAAAAAGGGGGGCAAATTGTGCTCCTAACTGTTTTAGCTCCGTTTCCAAGTTTTTAATATAGGCCTTATCAAAGGCTCCTTTTTCAAAATAAAATTTTAGCATGATATCTCCCTTAAATCTAAACACACTAATCCTCGTTAGTGTTATTGTTTTTATTTTATAAAGGATCCTTAAGTAGAGACTAAAACTATCTTTTGAAATAAATTAATGCTTATCTTGACAGACTAAAATAAATTTTCTTTATTAAAGATAACATGTAAGTGCAGATAGCTTGGTTAAAAATAAGGTCTTTATAATCTCTTACAAAAATTTAAACCATTGCTCCGATCAATACAATATTTTTTAAGCATATATAAATTTAATTGATAAAATTGAAAATTGTGCACAGATTCAAACGGATAAACAAAGTAAAGTGAGTCGTAGTGGCTATTATAAATATTTACAGTACAACTTAAGTGAGAAGCACCTACTGGGAAATAAGCTTCTTGTTGAGGTAAAAGTATTGGCACAGGAAAGTCAAAATAGTTATGGAAGTCGGAGAATGGCGAAACATTTACAAATGAAGGGTTATTATATAGGCCGCTATGCTGCTCGCACGTTGGATGCGTAAGGCGGGGATTGAATGCAAGCAACGGCGCCGTTATCGTATAACAACAACCCAAAGCCAGCATAATTTATTAGTAGCTAATATATTAAATCGGGAATTTACCGTAAGCAGTCCCAATCGTATTTGGCTTGGCGATATCACGTACTTGTGGACCCTCGAAGGTTGGCTCTATATTGCAGCGCTCTTAGATTTGTTTTCACGCCGCGTAATTGGATGGGCAATGGCCAATCATATGCGGGAAACCTTGGTCAGTAATTTCCAAACTCGTCTTACATTATCATACATTGGGTGTTTTTTGTCTTGAATTTAGGAGCTAGAATTTTTATGTGCGTATCTTGGTTATGGGATAAATATTTTTAGAATAGCAAAAGGTTACAGGATGAAGTATAACAGTCCCTTATAATCCAATATTTAATTGCCCATCATACACACTATAAATAGTAGGCATAAGAGTAAATCTTAATGAAAATTGCTATATTTAGCACTAAGGATTTTGAAAAGCCGTTTTTAATATCGGCGAATAAGCTACATCAACATGAGTTAGTATATTTCGAAACAACTCTTAACGAGCAAACTGCCGTATTGGCTGCTGGATTCCCCGCTGTAAGTTGTTTTGTAACTGATAATCTTTCAGCCTCCGTATTAAATATACTGGCAAAAAATGGTACTTGTTTGATTGCACTAAGATCAGCCGGCTTTAACCATGTAGATCTCCCGGTCGCGAAAAATTTAGGATTGACTGTAGTTCGTGTACCTGCCTACTCTCCGTATGCAGTAGCAGAGTTTGCGGTTGGGTTGATTTTAACGCTAAATCGTAAGATTCATCGCGCTTACAATTTAGTTAGAGAACAAAATTTTCTGTTAACGAATTTATTAGGTTTTGATTTACATAATAAAATGGTTGGCATCATCGGCACAGGGAAGATAGGAACCATTTTTGCTAAAATTATGCATGGATTTGGGTGTAATTTACTGGCTTTTGATCCTTCTCCAAATGAAACTTGTTTAAAATTTGGAGTACGCTATATGAAGCTTAATGAACTTTGCCAACAAGCTGACATTATTAGTCTGCATTGTCCACTGAATGATAACTCATACCATATGATTAATGAACAAACGATCGCTTGTATGAAGCCAGGTGTTATGCTAATTAATACAGGCAGGGGAGCATTGATAGATAGTAAAGATATTATCCAGGCACTTAAGAATAAAATAATCGGTTACTTGGGATTAGATGTTTACGAAGAAGAAGAACACTTATTTTTTCAAGATTTATCTAATACCATTATTCAAGATGATATCTTTGCACGATTACAAACATTCCCCAATGTTATTATTACAGGCCATCAAGCCTTTTTTACAAAAGAAGCGTTAACGAATATTGCCGAAGTAACATTGAGTAATGTTACCGCTTTTGAGCATGGTAATCGAGACATTTTTAAACTATAGGTTGTTGTATCTCCATGTAGTAGAGAAAGTGGTGGTTGCACTTATGACTTGGATCCGCCCCCGAAATTTAGTCTATTATTGCCGACAACCATAATTATCGGATATGTTTCCTGGGTTTTGAATGAGAAGAGACTGTCTTTTCCCTATAATGGGCAGCATATTGAGCTAGTAACTCTCGTATCATACTCTGATAATTGGTATGATGCTTTTCAGCCTCACCCTTAAAAAATTCAAGGCTTTCTTTGGTTAAAGATAAAGTAATTTTTTTAGTTTCAGTTTTTAATACTAACTGATGAGGTTTTGGCAAAAAATCAGGAATTATTTTGATTTTTCCAATTGGCTCATCAGTATAATTAATTCTTTTGGTTTTTTTCATAAATGCGTTTCCCCTTTCTCCAATAACCTGCTCCAATAAGACGAATATTGTTGAAACGATACGTAAACCTAACGGTCATTATTTTTTCATTA
>JBAPVR010000034.1:0-12300 GCA_049283295.1 Candidatus Aquirickettsiella sp. | reverse complement strand
CTGCGCCAATGATACTTTGGGGTTCCCCCATGGGAAAGTAGGGCATCGCCAGGCTACTGTATCAATAAAAAACCCGCTATAAGCGGGTTTTTTATAATCCCTGATTATTGCAATAGTTGGCTTTTGCTTCATTTTTTTATGTACTTTATTTATGTTGCAAACTCAATATAAACGGCAAGATTTCTGCTATGACCTTCCTAAAAAACTAATAGCGTTATATCCAACGACGCAACGCACTGAGAGTCGTTTATGTTGTCTAAATAAAAAGACAGGTGCTATCCAACATCAAAGATTTAAAGATATTTTAAATTTTATAAATCCGGGTGATCTGTTAATTTTAAATAATACACAAGTTATTCCAGCACGGTTGTTTGCAAAGAAAACGACGGGTGGAAGCGTAGAGATTTTGATTGAAAGAATTTTTGATAAACAACGTGTCTTAGCGCATTTAAAATCATGTAAATCGCTTAAATTAGGCACTATACTTACATTGGAAAATGGAGTAAGTCTAGAAATTGCATCACGATCAGAAAATATATTCGAATTGGTTTTTTTAATTGAGCCTAGCACTTCTATTTTAGAGCTATTAAATCAGATCGGTCATATTCCGTTGCCCCCGTATATACAAAGAGCGGATGAGCTATTTGATTGGGAACGTTATCAAACTGTTTTTGCCTCTGCGCCCGGTGCTATTGCAGCACCCACTGCAGGCTTGCATTTTGATGAGGACTTATTAACTGAATTACAAGATAAAGGAGTTAATATTGCTTATATTACCTTACATGTTGGCTCAGGAACTTTTCAGCCTATTCGTAGTGTTCGCCTTGAAGATCATTCTATGCATAATGAACACGTTAGCGTGTCAGAATCAGTATGTGAACAAATAACACTAACTAAGCAAAATAATAAGCGTGTTATAGCAGTGGGAACAACGGCTGTTAGGAGTTTAGAAACGGCTGCTTTAAACGGTCAATTAAAACCATTTACCGGAGATACACGGCTTTTTATTTATCCAGGTTTTAAATTTCGCTGTATTGATGCTTTAATTACAAATTTTCATTTGCCACAGTCGACTTTATTGATGTTAGTTTGTGCTTTTGGAGGCTATGAGTCTATTATGCAAGCCTATCAAGAGGCAATTAAACAGAATTATCGATTTTTTAGCTATGGCGATGCCATGTGGATTAGTTAGTTTCTAATTTTCAAGGGAAGTTTAACGTGCAAAATTTGCGAATAGGCAACGAACCAGGTAAATTGCTTGGCTTAATATTATTGATTCCCTAATTAGGAGAAAAGTATGAGTTTATTTATTACTGATGTGTTGGCGCAATCCGCCGCTACTTCTGTAACCTCGCAATCAAATGGATTGTCTCAAATTTTAATTTTATTAGGTTTTGTAGTTATCTTTTACTTATTATTATGGCGGCCGCAAGCGAAACGCGCGAAAGAACATCGCCAATTAATGGCTAATTTAGCGATAGGTGATGAAGTGACTACTACCGGTGGAATAGTCGGTAAAATTACCCAGTTAAATGATGATTTAATTAGCTTAAAAGTTGCAGAAAACGTTGAAATTAATTTACAAAAAGCAGCGGTTTCTAGTGTCTTACCTAAAGGAACTGTAAAGTCTTTATAAACTTATGCTCAATAAATATCCTCTTTGGAAAAATATAGTATTATTGGTGTTGTTGATACTTGGTTTTATTTATGCAGCACCTAATCTTTTTCCAGAGCAGCCGACAGTACAAATTTCTCCTGCTACAGCGATAATGCATGTGGATTTGGAAGCTTTACAAGCTAAAGTCAATACAATAATTAAAACAGTAAAGATTTCTCCTCTTAGCGAAGAACTTAGCCAACAAACACTTTTACTAAGATTTAATAACACCGATACTCAGCTTAAAGCCAAAGATATTTTATCTGCTACATTGGGTGATGATTATACCGTAGCGGTTAATTTACTTTCATCGACACCGCACTGGATGCAGGCTATTGGTGCCACGCCTATGAAATTAGGATTGGATCTGCGCGGCGGGGTGCATTTCGCTTTAGAAGTCGATATTAATAATCTTATTGCGCAACGCATGCAGGGTTTAGCCAAAAATATTAGCGAAAATCTTCAGCAGGCGCGTGTTCGCTATACAGAATTAAGACCGAGTGAAAAACAATTATCTATTTTATTTAAGAATACAGACAACTTAACGCAAGCAAAAAACTTGTTGCAACAACAGTTTCCAAACTTTGAATTGAACGAAGCAGTAGCTAATCCGAAACAACTTATCGTGGTTTGGTCAAAACAAGGACTCAATAGTTTACGGCAACTGGCTATTGATCAGACTATCAATACTTTACGTAATCGAATTAATGAGTTGGGAGTGGCAGAACCTATTGTTCAACAGCAAGGTAGCAATCGAATCTTAGTCGATTTACCTGGCGTTCAGGATATAGCGCGAGCACAACAAATTTTAGGTGGGACAGCCACCATAGAATTTCGCTTAGTGGATACCCTACATGATCCGGAACTCGCGCAAACAAATAATGCAGCACCTGCGGGTTCACAATTATATCACTATGAAAATCAACCGGTATTACTGAACAAACAAGTTATTTTAACGGGCAATTCAATTACTGATGCATCAACTAGCTTTGATGAGTCAGGACGATCCGCGGTAAGTATTAGTTTGGGTGGAGGAGGAGAAAGTTATTTTCATCAGGTCACCGGTGAAAATGTGGGTAAGCCACTGGCTATTGTGTATGTAGAAACTAAAAGCAGTGTAAATGTCGTTAATGGAAAAATTACTCATATTCCGCGTAAAGTGGAAAGAATTATCAGTATTGCTAGAATTAAGACCGCACTTCCGCCTAATTTTCAGGTAACAGGGTTAACGAATCCACAAGAAGCCTTAAACTTATCCTTATTATTACGTGCGGGTGCTTTGCCAGCCCCCATTTATGTGGTTGAACAACGTACGATAGGTCCACAGTTAGGTGCTGAGAACATCCATAAAGGAATTGTCTCTATTGTGGTAGGATTTATTTTGGCTGTCGTTTTTATGGCTATTTATTATGGTGTATTTGGTGTCATTGCGGATATAGCTTTAGCGCTTAATCTAGTATTATTAGTGGCTTTATTATCTTTATTGGGGATGACGTTAACCTTGCCTGGTATGGCAGGGATCGTGTTAACCGTCGGCATGGCGGTTGATGCGAATGTCTTAATATTTGAGCGTATTCGTGAAGAACTACGCAATGGTATGTTACCGCAATCGAGTATTCATGCAGGTTATGATCGTGCATTAATGACGATTATTGATGCCAACATAACCACCTTAATTGTAGCATTAATATTATTTGGTGTAGGAACGGGTTCAATCAAAGGATTTGCCGTGACTTTAACAATAGGATTACTAACATCAATGTTAACTGGAATTATGATAACAAGAGCCTTAATCAATGCATGCTATGGAGGACGTCCTCTAAAACAGTTGCCGATTGGTATTTAGTTTTAAAGAGTAAAAGCTGTGGAATTTTTTAAAAAACAAACCCATATAAATTTTTTAGGCCTACGTCGCTGGGCGGTGGGTTTATCTTTACTATTAGTTGTTATTTCAGCGGGGTCCTTAATGACTAAAGGTTTACATTGGGGATTAGATTTTACTGGTGGTAGCCAACTACAAGTTTCTTTTAACCATGTTGTAGAGATACCTTTACTAAGGAAACAATTAGAAGCCGCTGGGTTTAATGATATCTTAGTGCAAAGTTATGGAACTTCACGTGATATATTGATAAGCCTAGCGCCCCATCTACAAACGAGTCAACATGATTTGAGTGCACAAATTGTAAAAGCTTTACCGGGTGCACAATTAAAGCAAATTGAATTTATAGGTCCGCAGGTAGGACGAGAGTTAGCAACGCAAGGTGCACTTGCTGTTTTTATTGCATTATTAGGGATTATGATTTACATCGCGCTGCGTTTTGAGTATCGTTTTGCAGTAGGAGCGGCTATTGCTTTGATTCATGATCCTATCGTTATTTTAGGCATCTTTTCTTTATTTGGTATTGAATTCAATTTGACGGCATTAGCTGCTATTTTAGCGGTGATTGGCTACTCACTTAATGATACTATCGTTATCTTTGATCGAATTCGCGAAAATTTTCGTAAACTACGTAAAGGTACTGCAGTTGAGGTAGTCAATTTGTCTATTAATCAAACTCTATCGCGTACTATTATGACATCAGCAACGACATTGCTCGTTGTGCTTTCGCTCTGCGTTTTTGGTGGAACGATGATTCATAGTTTTGCTTTAGCGTTAGTAATAGGAATTGTAGTGGGGACTTACTCATCCATTTATGTGGCAGGAACTATCGCTGTTGCATTAGGACTCGATCGACGTAATTTTTTACCTGCAACAAAAAATGTCGATGATAGACCTTAAGTCAATGACTCTGGTTAGAGTTTTTGGCTAATCGCTTGTAGTAATAAAGGACAGAGTTTAGGACTGGCTACCAAAATATGGCCGCTTGCAAAATAATTTTCGCCACCTTTTATATCACAGGCAATTCCACCCGCTTCTTGAACCAGTAAAATACCTGCTGCCATATCCCAGGGCGCGAGTTCTAGCTCTAAGGCAGCATCTAAGCGCCCAGCGGCAACATAGGCTAAGTCAAGTGCAGCCGATCCTGTTCTGCGTATGCCACTTGCTTGTGACATCATGGTCCGTAAGGCTTCTTTGTTAATTGAGGCGGTAAGTGTGTTAAAGCCTCGACTAGGAATAGAAATTCCTATTAACGATTCTTGAATACTCGAACGCGCACTGACGCGTAAACGACGGGTAAAACGTTGCGTATTATTTAAATAAGCACCTTCTCCTCGTGTTGCGGTAAAGGTTTCTTGCCGTAAAGGATCATAGATCAAGGCATGTTCAATACGATCTTTCTCATTGTTTTTAATAGCAATAGATACTGCAAAATGCGGAAAATCATGCACATAATTACTGGTCCCATCGAGTGGATCAATAATCCAAGTATAGCCATCACCACTAATCGGTGCACTTTCCTCAGCAAGAATTCCATGATTTGGATAGGCTTCTTGGATAGTAGCGATAATAATTTTTTCCGCTTTTAAATCGACCTCAGTGACAACACCGCGATTATCCTGTTTTTGTTGCATACGAAGTCGGTCTAAACGGTTTAAACCGTCTAAAATAGTTTTGCCTGCCAGACGGGCAGCACGATCGGCTATATTTAAGAAAGGGTGCATAGGTATTGATGATAGAGTGAAAACTAGGGTGTGTTGACAATTGCACGATGATGGCGAAAAAGCGTCGTTTTTCTGCGTTTCGTTACTCACATACTCTGTGTATGCTGCGTTACGATACTTAAAAAACAACGCTTTTTCGCTCATCCTAGCACAATTGTCAGCACACCTAAGACACTATTGTTAAAAGTGTAAGAATGATACCATAGCTTATGCATCTAAAATATCTTTAGATGTAGTTCAACTTCATACTGTTCTGTGAAATTTCAAAAAAGGCTTAAGAGGATGTCTTCAATTGTGCTAGGCTAAGAAAAAAAGCCTTATTTTTTGAATATCTTAACGAAGTATACGGGCCGTATGCAAATAACGAAACGCAGAAAAGCAGATGCTTTTTGGCGCATCATGTAATTGAAGACATTTTCTAGGTTGATTTGACGATATTAATCCTTTATGTGAAGCTAGGGTGGGGGTAATAACAAGATAGTTTTAAACTAATCTGATATACCGTGCGCGATGCAGGCACATGAAGATATTTTCCGTATTTTCATGTGCAATGAGTATCGATTATAAAAAACCTGCGTCGAAAGGTTTATAGGTAAAAATCATGCCACTTTCACAAATTCGGATCGTTCTCGTTAATACAACTGACCCGGGTAATATTGGCGCTACGGCGCGCGCAATGAAAACCATGGGTTTAAAACAGCTTTATCTGGTTGATCCTAAGTTTTTTCCACATGTGAATGCATCGGTACGAGCAAGTAGTGCTATTGATGTATTGGCAGAAGCAATTGTTGTCGATCATTTAGCGCTAGCAATTCAGGATTGTCATTTAGTATTTGGGACCAGTACGCGTACCCGCGAACTCAATTGGCTTTCTTTAACAGCCCATGCGGCGGCTGAAAAAATTGCTATTAAATCTAACCAGAAAGTAGCGGTAGTATTTGGGCGTGAACGATGTGGTCTTAGCAATAAAGAATTACAGCACTGTCATTTTCAAATTAATATTCCAGCAAACCCTGATTATAGTTCTTTAAATTTAGCAGCTGCAGTACAAATTGTCTGTTATGAGTTACGCATGGCTTTCTTGCAACAAGAAAATAGGCTTGAGAAAAAAGACATACTGCTGGCGGATGTCAAACAACAAGAATACTTTTACCAACATTTACATGACATACTTAATAAAATTGAATTTTTAAAACCGATTCGTAGCCAACAAATTATGGATAGATTACGTCGTTTATTTAGCCGATCCGAGTTAGATGTAACCGAAGTAAAAATTTTACGAGGAATATTAAGCGCTATTGAAAAAAAAATAGCATCTAAGCCATAAAATCGTGCCTATTTTCATGAATAATCAATTTAATTGTCAGTTAATCAAATCGAGTAAAAATTGCTATGCTCGTGTTACTAAGATAAATACAGCGCATGGTAGTGTGCTAACGCCTGCTTTTATGCCTGTGGGAACGCGAGCATTTGTTAATCACATGACACCGAACGATCTGATCGATGCCGGTTCGCAAATTATTTTAGGTGGCAATACTTATCATATGTTGCTCAACCCAGGCATGGACGTTATTAGAGCGAGTGGAGGAATGCATCGTTTAATGGCTTGGAAGGGACCTATGCTAACGGACAGTGGAGGTTTTCAAGTATTTAGCTTGTCGAAAAATGCAAAGATTTGTCGTATTGATGCGGATGGAGCACATTTTAAACATCCTACTACGGGAAAAGTGATCCATTTAACCCCCCAAAGTTCTATTGAAGCGCAAAGAATTATTGGTGCCGATATCATTATGGCCTTTGATGAATGTACACCTGAAAACGGCGGAAGAGATGCCGCATTAGCGGCGATGGATCGGACTCATCGTTGGTTATTAGCTTCAAAAGAAGCGTATTTGGTTTCAGACCCAATTTATGGCTATAACCAAGCTTTATTTGGCATTATTCAAGGTGGAAGCTTTAGGGATCTGCGCGAATTGAGTACCCAATTTATTTTAGCGGCACAACTGGACGGTATTGCGATTGGTGGAGAAGTGATTGGTTTTGATATGCAAAAAACCGCTGAAGTGATCGATTGGGTCCGGCCTTTATTACCCGAGAATAAAGTTCGTTATACCATGGGCGTAGGGCTTAACCCACAAGATCTGATTGATGTGGTCGCTAAGGGAGTTGATCTGTTTGATTGTGTTGCCCCAACGCGCAATGCGCGACACGGTGCACTTTATCATGGAAATATTATTAAAAAAGATAACTGGCTAGAGTTTGTCAGTGAAAAAAATCAATCCAGGATATTGATTAAAAAATCTATTTATGCAAAAGATGAAAACCCTATTTTAACAGGGTGTTTATGCTATACTTGTCGGCATTTTACGCGGGCCTATTTACATTTTTTATTTAAACAAGGATCGTCGCTTTATAACCAGCTGGCATGCATACACAATATCTACGTCATGCACCATGTTTGTGAACAAATTCGATGCTTAATTTTTGATGAATAGCGACATAGTTTATTTTAATGGAATGCCAGCACTGATTTTTTATCGTTGTCGCCGGAATAACATCGTTACAAATGCGATGATGGCTAATATGATGAATATAAAAAAGATAATTTTTGCAATGCCAGCCGCTAGGGCAAAAACACCGGTAAATCCAACAATGGCAGCAATGATAGCAATAGCTAGAAAGATAAATGCCCACGCTAACATAATATTTCTCCTCTATTTAAATTGGCTTAAGCTTTAAGGTTAGTTGATGAATCCAGTAGTCGCAAGTGGCGATAGTCGTTCTTAGAAAAGCATCGTCATCTTTTGGTCGTTTTGACAACAGGAGTATAAAATATGTCTATAAACGAATCACAAACAATAGATACTATCTTAAATGAAATCAAAGTTTACCCCCCGTCAAAAAAATTTTCCGATCAAGCGCGGGTTAAATCTATGGCTCAATATGAGGAGATTTATCGTTACTCTATGGAGCAGCCCGAACAATTTTGGGCTAACATTGCCAGCGAATTACACTGGATGCAGACTTGGAAAAGTGTATTAAATTGGAAAGAGCCTTATGCAAGGTGGTTTGAAGCAGGCAAAACCAACCTGGCTTATAATTGTCTGGATCGGCATCTGGAATACTATGCAGAAAAAACTGCATTGCTTTGGCAGGGTGAGCCAGAAGAAAAACGTCAAATCAGTTATAAAGAATTACATCAAGCGGTTTGTCAGTTTGCTAATGGTTTAAAAAAATTAGGTGTAAAAAAAGGTGATTGCATCACGCTGTATATGCCTTTAATACCAGAACTTATCATTGCTGTATTAGCGAGTGCACGTTTAGGAAGTATTCATAATGTTGTGTTTGGCGGTTATTCGGTACAAGCACTTGAAAGCCGTATTCAAGACTCTAAATCTAGGTTTGTGATTACTGCGGATGGTGGTTACCGACGGGGCAAGATCATCCCACTTAAACAGGTTATGGATGAAGCTTTGCTCGGCTGTCCGCTAGTAGAAAAGGTTATTATTTACCAACGTACACGAGCTGAAATTAGTTTTAAAGCCGATCGTGATATTTGGTGGCACGATGTAATCGCGGGACTTAACGATAGTTGTCCTGCTGAGCCTATGGATAGCGAAGATACACTTTTTATTCTTTACACCTCAGGCTCTACCGGAGAACCAAAAGGAATTTTTCATTCTACTGCTGGTTATATGGTAGGTGCTTATTATACTTCCAAGATAGTTTTTGATTTAACACCTGAGGATGTTTACTGGTGTACTGCCGATGTAGGTTGGATCACAGGCCATACCTACGTGGTTTATGGTCCATTGCTCAATGCGGCGACGGTGCTCATCTATGAAGGAGCTCCAGACTGGCCTAAGCCGGATCGTTTCTGGCAGCTCATTGAAACTTATCAAGTTAATATTTTTTATACCGCCCCTACCGCGATACGTTCTTTTATGAAATGGGGTAATGAATGGTTAGGCAAAAAAGGTTTGTCGAGTTTAAGACTGTTAGGCAGTGTAGGTGAGCCGCTTAACCCAGAAGCATGGGTTTGGTATTTTGAAAAAATTGGTAACAAACAATGTCCTATTGTGGATACGTGGTGGCAAACTGAAACGGGAGCGATTATGATCGCACCACTTCCTGGAGCAACACCAGCAAAACCAGGTTCTGTTGCCAAACCGTTACCCGGTGTGGAAGTTGATATTGTGGATCCCGTAACCGGATTAAGCGTAGAACAAGGAAAAGGAGGTGCTTTGGTGATTCGCCGGCCCTGGCCGAGTATGCTCCGTGGGATTTGGAATGATCCAAAAAGATATGAAGAACAATATTGGAGTAAAGTACCACATGCTTATTTTTCTGGCGATGGCGCCCATTATGATCGAGATGATTATATTTGGATTTTGGGACGTACTGATGATGTTATTAAAGTATCGGGGCATCGTTTAGGATCTGCAGAAATAGAAGCAGCGCTAGATAGTTATCCTGCCGTAGCTGAATCTGCCGTGGTACCTATTCCGGATAAAACCACGGGCCAAGCAGTCGTTGCTTTTGTTGTACTAAATGATGCTGAAAAACCTACAGCAACATTAAAGACAGAGATTATTAACCAAGTTAGAATGACTATAGGCGCTTTAGCGTTGCCTAAGCGTTTAATTTTTACCGTTGCTTTGCCTAAGACACGTTCTGGTAAAATTATGCGACGTTTATTACAAGACATTGCCGCTAATCGTCGAATTGAACAAGACACATCGACATTAGAAGATTTTTCAGTACTTAAGCAAATACAAGAACAGCAAATACAAGAACAACAAAACGGAGAATCTAATAATCATTATGCAGAATAAAAATGTTATCGTTATTCCTGCACGTTATCATTCCAGTCGTTTTCCAGGAAAACCCTTAACGTTGATTAATGGCCATAGTTTAATATATCGAGTTTGGTCTATTGCGAAAACTATTAAGGGAGTAGATGAAGTTTATATTGCAACGGATCATACGGATATAGAAACCCACGCTTTGAATTTTGGCGCTAAAGTATTAATGACAGCAGAAGAACATCGTAATGGCACGGAGCGTAGTTTTGCCGCACTTTCTTTGCTGGAAAATAAACCCGATATTATTTTAAATCTGCAGGGAGACGCCGTACTAACGCCACCCTGGGTTATTCAAGCATTAATCAATGCTATGCTGGCTAACATTAAATTAGAAATAACAACACCGGTAACGCTGATTAGTAGAGAACAATACTCACTTATGCAAAAAGCCAAATTAAAAGGTGAGGTGGGAGGTACTATGGTTGTCTGTGATAAAGATTTAAACGCCCTGTATTTTTCTAAAAGTATGATCCCTTATTTAAGAGATACACAGATGCAGTCGCCACCGCTTTATCGACATATAGGACTTTATGCTTACCGTTATACGGCATTAGAAAGCTATATTTCTTTACCTTCCACATCTTTAGAAAAATTAGAAGGTCTTGAACAATTACGCCTATTGGAAAATGGCAAACCGATACGAGTGATATTAGTTGACTATAAAGATCATACGCATGCGTCTATTGATAGTCCAGAAGATGTTCCACGAGTTGAGCAGTTGATAGAAACAGAAGGTGAGTTAGTTTTATTATAGTTAATAAATGATATAAATATGAACGTTATTTTTTCTCGGCATGGTAATACTTTTTCTGTAGACGATCCGGTGGTTTGGGTAGGTGCATCACAAGACTTACCTTTAGTGGACTCAGGGCGCTTACAAGCTAAATGTTTGGCGCAAGCACTACATAAAGCCGATATACATCCTAAAGCTGTGTTTTGTGGTCCTTTAAAAAGAACACATGATTATGCCGTTATTGTCTTAGAACAATTACATTCCTCTATAAAACCTATTGTGGATATGCGTTTAAATGAGATTGATTATGGAAATTGGGCAGGTTTAAGTAATACCCAAATTCAAGAAATAGGTGAGGGTGAGGAATTGTCTGCTTGGGAAAATTTAAGTGTGTGGCCAAAAATTGCTAGCTGGTCAGGCTCACCCGCACATATGGCCAAGGAAGTTAAAGAATTTAGCAACGATCTAGTGACTGAATATGCTCTGACAGATACTATTTTAGTGATTACTAGTAATGGTCGACTACGTTATTTTCTAAAGCTCATTTCTGGTCTATTTGAACAACAGGTGCAAGATAAAACATTTAAAGTAGCCACCGGGAATATTTGTTTATTCACTTATGAGCATAAATGGGAAATGAAATTTTGGAATAAAAAACCCGAATATCTATTACAGCCGGTTTAATTACCAATATTTTACCTTTTTATTAGAAATAAAAAATTTATGCCATTGCAAATAGCGGGTTTCCGATTTTATACATAGATAAGTGCACTTAGCCCGTTACAAAAAATCGTAAAGAGAATAAGTAAGCGCATGCGACGAGACAAGGAGAGAACGAAGTTCGCAGTCGAGGAGCCCGCGATGGGGGCGCGTTGACGGGCGAAGCAGGAAACGCATCGCGCCGTAAAGTCATTGTGGGAGACGCGGGCATGAATCCCGTTTGGGATGAGTGCGCGTCGGACGCAGGACGGTCGCGGCCTAATGATAGTCGCGCGTAATGCGAACAAATTTTGGGGACACGACGGTCGAAATTTTTCGTGAGCATAGCGACTCACCCGAATAAACCCTTCACAGAAAAGGATGTAAAAACAATTAAAAAAATTAATCCAAAAAATCGTTAGTTCTTCTCGTTAATAAACTAAAAAAATTGGTATGCATCTAAAATAAAGGAGGAGTTTTTTAAATAAATCAATTAATATTGAACTATAAATAACATAAATAGAATTGGAAACAACTACAATAAAAGAAGTATTTTATGCCTAAGGCTACCACTAAGTCCAAACATTATAGTTATCAAGATAAACCCAATTCGTACTTTGATACCGTTTTATATACGTTTGTAAAAACCGGGAATTTTACGCTAACCAATAAAATAGTAACGCTCGAGTTACTATCCTATTTCATTAAATATTTAAATTTAAATAGGCCCCCTTGGTCTTCGT
>JBAPVR010000033.1:0-10386 GCA_049283295.1 Candidatus Aquirickettsiella sp. | reverse complement strand
ATCAGTAGTATGTAACATGAGAGTTTCCTCTATTTTTATGTTTTGATTCAAAGCTTTACACTTCTATCAAAACCGGAAACTCTCGCTTTTTCAAGCTCTTTGTACGATTAGGTCGGAACTACTACATTTTATTGTACCAATTCCTTGGGTCGATTCAGAATTTATTATTTCCTAGACCTCCATGTTCTAATTTTTTCAAAAAGCCGTCTCCTAAACCCATCAATGATCTAACGCAACAATTGTGTAACGCCTGTGAAAATACGATATTAAAAGTATGCTAAACGAATTAACAAAAAATAAGAATATAATGTCACTAAATAGAAATATAACCCTATTATTCCCGTTGAGTTTAATTCTTTATGAATTGCCTTTGTATTTATCCAACAATCTCTTTTTACCGGCGTTGCCAGGAATAACCAAAAGCTTTCAAATAACCAATGCTACGGCTCAATTAAGTATCGCCTTCTGGTTTCTAGGGGCTTCAGCTTTCCAATTACTGTTAGGATCACTCTCTGATCATTATGGACGAAAGAAAATATTGTTGAGTGGGGGGATTCTCTTTATATGCGTAACTTTACTGTGTAGCTTTACCCATCATATCATTTGGTTTCTTATAGGCAGGTTTTTTCAAGGCGCTGTCGTGAGTACAATTTTGATAGCGGGATACGCTACCATTCACGACTGATGGAAAGAGAACAAGCTGTCAAAACGATATCATGGATGGGTAGCATCACTATCTTAGCGCCCGCCTTAGGGCCGTTGTTGGGCAGTCTATTACTGCTATGGATAAATTGGAGAGAATTATTCATTGCTTTAACCGGTTTTACGGTCCTAAGCTTATATCTATTGTATGTGTTTATGCCTCCAGATCGGGCTAAGTCAGGACGATTAAGTCTCAAAAAAATATTCGTTGATTATCGGACCATTCTTACTAATTCTCAATTTTGGTCCTATACCTTATTTTTTTGTTTCTTATTGGCGAGTTTAGTCGCTTGGAATACCTTAAGTCCTTTTTATTTGATGGATTATTTAAAACTTAACCTCATTCAATTTGGATTCTTACAGCTATTTGTTTACGGGTTTTTAATTCTTGGTGTAAATCTAAAAAGCCTATTGATATATCCGATAGAAAAAATCATTAAGAGCGGGATATTTCTGACGATAATCTTTTTCATTTTAAGCTTATGGACATTAGTGTATTGCCCCCAACATTTATTTTTGGTGATGGAGTGGATTTTGTTGTTTTGCATGAGTACAGGACTCATTTTTTACTCACTGCATCGTAAAGCGATTGAGATCCCTAAAGCCCCAATGGGTACAATCATAGCGGTATTTTCTACAACGATGCATTTATTTGGCTTTTTAGGTAGTTTAAGTGCCAGAGCGATTAATTTTTAAATGGAAAATGAAGGGGATAAAAACAGTATTTATGATAAAATATTTCAGGTATTAATGAATAGCTCTATATTAAAAAATATGGGCTAGATTAACTTAATACTTAGGGTTATTTTTTATGAAATTATAATAATAAAAGGAGGAGATTTTATGCCTAAACTACAAGCTCGCTTTAAAGATTCTATACGCACATCTAATAAAAACACAGCTGTTTTAATGACCGTTATTAGTTGTGGAAATCATTTACAAAGCGGAAAGAATTGGGATCATTTTTTAGCTTTGAGTGAGCAATCTTATGCGGAAAAAACTCTAGAAAAATTAATAATTATTACCACTGGTTATCTTCAACGCCATTATTTGTCATTAGGATTAAAAAGACTTCTTACAGAACAAGAAATAGAAGAAAAAACCTTAACTTTAGATTCCCAATGGTTAAAAAACCATATCAAAATCCCTTCGGGATTTAAAATACCTATTGAAGTCATTAGTTGGCAAGACTTATTAAATAAAACATCTAATTCTAATTCTCTTGAGTTTGGCGAATTTTTTCAACAAATAACAGAAGACTATCGGAAAAAAGATTCCGCATTCAGAAATTTGGTGAATGAACATGCTGCTTCTTACGTGGCAAAAAAAATAAATAGCTTTTTAAAAGAAAATATAGACACGAATTATGATCAATTTTTAAAAGTGGCTATTGATTATATATTAGAGGAATGTGCAGCTATAGTGCAATTAAACAAATGTGGTGGAGATTTTTTGTCCTATCCTGGCGGCATGAATCCCCCAGCGCGGCATATCTGGAATAAATACTTTCAAGAAAATTCTCTACGTTATGTTCGTTATGAAATAAAACAAGAAAAACCTTCCTCACCTAGTCCTTATACACATTTTAAGCCAAAGAAAGTGTCTGCTTCTTTTAAAGATAACGAGTGTCACCTTTCTTGTTTCGTAAAATGTAATTTAGAAACATCGGAATGGAATATTAAGCAAGAAGTAAGATTTATTAAGGAATTTAGAAAATTAATCCATCGAATTGATAATTATTCTGAATTTTTTCAAACCCAACAAGATGCAATTCAAATAAGAAAAACAATAATACATAGGAATAGTATATGATCCCAACTAATATTGAACATATAGCCAATGCTTTAGGAAAAATTTTTCCAGTTAATCTTTTTCTTGTCAGCGAAAATGGAAGAATACGCTGGGCTAATGAGCACATGCTTAAATCTAGTAAAGTTTCTGAGCTTAAAGCTATTAGAGGAAAGTATGTGAGTATTTTTGGGGAAGCAGAGTGGCTACATACAAAAAAAGTAGTTGAATCAAAAAAAGAAGAAATTATATATGAAAATATCCAAGGTAAGAATTTTGTTACAATAAAAGTACCTTATACGCAAGGAGGATTTCGCGGCGTTATAGGTTTATCTATTGATGTTACCGCCATAAAAAAAGCTGAAATTGCAAAACAAGACTTTCTTATGAATATGGCACACGATTTGAGAACTCCATTATCAGGTATCATTGGGCTCTCCAATATCCAAGCCAAAGAAGGAACTAAAACTGAGGATAGACAGTATGGCCAATGGATAGAAGGTGCTGGGGAACAGCTTTTAGAATTGCTTAATTCAGTGTTAGAGGTAACTGCTGCTGATCATCAAATAGATCATGTAAAAAATGAAAGTATTAATTTACAGCAATTTTCTGAAGAACTACAAGCTTTGATGCAACCCTCTATATTGGCTAAAAAATTAGAGTTTCAAATTAAACTGGCTAACAATTTACCTATAATTATTAGTGATCGAATTAAATTAAAACGACTTGTACTTAATCTTCTTTCTAATGCAGTAAAATTTACTAAACAAGGAATGATTTGTTTAGAAATAAAACAATTAACACTAGATAATGAACGAGTCAAAATTGATATGTTTATATCCGATACAGGTATCGGTATCGCAATGGATGATCTTGATAAAATATTTGATCGTTTTTATCGTGCTCATCCTTCCTATCTTGCGGAATATACGGGTTATGGTATTGGTTTATATTTAGTTAAGAAAACTATAAACCTATTAGGTGGAGAAATAAAAGTTTCCAGTGAAGAAGGAAAAGGAAGTTGTTTTGTTTTAGAGTTTATTTTTCCTTTAGATGAAGTAAACGTTGAACAAACAGTTTGTTCAACTTTGCAGTCATCTTCTTTGAAGTCTCATCCTGAGGTAGGTAAGCATTCGGTGCTAGTGGCTGAAGATAATACGTTAGTCTTGCATGTGGTAAAAAATTTACTCGTTAACTTAGGTTATGATGTTACTACGGTAACGGATGGGAATGCTGCGCTAAATGCCTTGCAAACTCAATATTTTCATTGGGCGCTATTAGATATAGGTCTGCCGAATTTAGTAGGAACAGAAGTCGCAAAACGTTATCGTCAATGGGAGAAAGAACATAATAAACCTCGAATTCCACTTTTTGTACTAACTGCTCATGGGATAGATGAAGTTAAAGAAAAATGCGAAGAGGCAGGTATTGATTATATTCTTAATAAACCTTTCACTAATAAAGATGTTCAAATTATTAAACTTTTTATGGAGAATAAGAAATAGATTGATGTTCTCTATTCTGCCAATTTTGTATATATTCTTGAGCAAGTTTAGTATCAGAGATAAATACTAAATTTTCGGCATTTCGCTTTTGAGCCGAATCCGTAAAGTTAAAAGAGCCGGTGATGACTTCTTTTTCATCAATAATCATTACTTTATTGTGAACAATAGCAGGCTTGGTATCGATCCAAACAGGAATTCCTGCATCAACGATATAATGTAATAAGCTATATTTTTGCGTACGTTGGCTTTTATCTAATAGAACTTTAACTTGAATGCCCCGATTTTTTGCCTCGATTAATGCATCGGCGATATCCTTAGAAGTGAAATTATAGGCTTGAACAAGGATAGAATGATCAGCTTTTGAAATGTGATCGGTAATTTGATGGGTACAATCTTGACCTGGCGTAAAGCAAGCGTGAATAACAGGGCAAGAAACAGATTTTGTCGGTAAACTAATCAAATTAGTATGTGATGATCCGGCACATCCCTGAATCAGCGTAAAGGAACTCAATATACAAATTAAAAAAATTCGTTTTAGCATAATGGTATTTTTCTATGAAGGTTAAAATTGTTAATGTATTTTCTATAAATAATCAGGGTGGAAATCCCTGTGCCATTGTAGATAACGCTGCCCACCTTAGTGCAGATGAAATGCAAGCAATGGCTACAGATTTCAATCTTCCTGAAACAGTTTTTATCATTCCAGATAAAAATCAATATTTGCTCCGATTTTTTGCTACTAGAGGAGAACTTCCTTTATGTTGTCATGGTGCTTTAGGTGCAGCGTATTATCTTTTTAAATCAGATTTCGCAAAATCTTTTAATATTAAAGCTTATCAAACAAAAACTAATCTTGATATAGCTTGTGATGACGATTTAATCGCCATGTCTATCGTAAATAATGGCAAAATTATAGATGACAATATAGATCTAGATATTATCAGTAAATTGTTAGCTATCAATAAAACCTCTATAAACGTCCATTTACCTTCCGCTGTAGCTTCTATAGGGAGCCCTAAGCTATTAGTGCCCGTTATTGATAGAAATATTCTATTTAATATGGAGCCTAACTTAGATTTAATCAGTCAATGGTGCAAAAAATACACTGTCAATGGGGTTTATGTGTATTCAAATGATACCGAACAAGCTCATTCTGACTATGTCGGGCGTAACTTTAACCCATTGTTTAGCCATCAAGAGGATATTGCGACCGGCGTTGCAGCTGCCGCCTTAACTTTTATGTTAAATTTAAAAAATGATAATAAAAAGAATAATTTTACGATAGAGCAGGGTGCTAACTTAGGAAAGCCCAGTCAGATTTATGTTTCTATAAGAACACAAAAAATAACTATTAAAGGTGCAGCGTATTTCAATCAATAAAATAAAAATTATTTTAAATTTTTTAAAAAAAATTTAGTAAAAATGATCTAGGAAATAATTTATTGACCCTCTATACTCAAAAAGGTGACGTAAAAATAAAATTAATAAAAGGAGATGGGTATGATTATTGAGGCGTTAACAGCATATAGTGCGGTTAAGATCACCTGGGAGACGCTTGAAATTCTACACTTACTGCATGTAGGTCATGAAACCGGGATGCATGGTTACAGAGCAGGGAGTTTTATTACAAATGCTTTGCAACAACGGCAACTAGAAAGGAAGTATGAAAAAGATCGCCTCCTAAAATTAGTTCATGAAGCAAAAACAGACTACGATTTCCGAGCTACTGTTAATGTAGAGCAAACTATTGAGAAGCGGAATAAAAAAGCTCAAGCTTATTTGAATCTATTGAATGAGAGTCTTGGGATTTTAAATGATGTAAAAAGACATTTTCGTAAGACACACCGCAGCTTAGAAAAAATGGTGAATGCCTTAAAGGATGAAGAAGAGCAAGAGTTCTCGTCCCAATTGTCAAAATTTAGGGATAATTTAAAATCCTTTAAGGATGAATTAAACCAATTTTCATTGAAGATTAAACCGCCCGATCGTAAAAACTTGTATATTGCCGATATATCGAAAGGGACAAATTCAATTGAAGAGTTTAATGCCTATTTAGAAAGCATTGATGAATGTTTTCGCGAACTGAAAGAAACAAAAGAAAAGATTGCTGTCTTGTTTAAGAATGACTTTCGTGACACTAAGGACTCCCCCTCTGAAGCAAGCTCAAGTTCTGCACTTTCTTTTGAAAAATTAAATCAAAGAATCAGTGGGTGTATGGCTGAACCAGAACTTATAGAAGAAACCATGCAAAAGATCCTGCCAAAAAATTCGGAACTTGCCGGCCTCTGCACTGAAATAGCCCAGATATCCACTGCATTTAAAAAAATCGACAATACAGATAATGAGCAGACCAACTTATGGAGTAATGATCCAAACTGGTTGCCCTTGTTAACGGAAGAAAAACAAATAGAAGCTGGACAACGTATTTTTCTCCATGCGATGAACGAAACTGAACACCGAGGAAAAATAAAATTACGGATCGCCGAAATTTTCTTATATCAATACGTTTCTAAATATGACCTAAATCAAGTTACTATTAAGCTATTGTCTCAGAGGTTAGCCAGATTGTTAATAGCTGAGCAAATCAAAAAGTGTGACAAACTTACTAAGTTTCTCAATAACCTAACGGAAGGAGCCATATTGCCAGAGCATGATCTTGATGGATTAATTGACTGGCTCAAAATAACAAGAAAAATTGTGAATTCGGTCGAGCATTGGAGAAAAGTCTTAGTACCGCCTTTTAGCCTCAGCAAGTACCATATCGAATCATTACGGCCCAAACTTGAAACATTATTGCCCGATGAAAATATAGATTCAATGATTAAAGAATATCGGGCAAGTTATTGGGGCGCTATCCGAGAAAAAAGTGATCAATTAATCCAGTTTCCTGTCTCATTTAAAACAAAAATTATTCCAGATGATCGCTCTCAACGCGATAAACAATTCTTCAAAGACTCAAACCTCGTTACTCCGCTGATGGATAAACTATCTAAAATGCTAATTAATGAACTTGAGGCATTAAAAGAGAAATTATACGACAAAAAAGAGCTTTTAGAAGAGGATATTATTGTTGTTCGCGATGAAGAAAAAAAGGTCCGCAATGGAATAAAAAATCTAGAACATGAAAACGGTGTGGGACGCATTAAGGAATCCCATCGATATATTTCTTCGACTGACGAGTTATGCAACAGACTATTTCCCTATCTCTATCGTCCTGAAACCGTCAATGAAGCTGAAAAAGAGCGGAAAGTACCTACCGTGGATGATTTAATTCAGGTGATTTACAGAGGAGTTGATTTGCATGGAGTTTGTAAATTTAAAGGTAATCCTAATTCAAACACCAATCTACTCATAGACTATTTTTATCCGAAACAACCAGAAGACTCAAAACTAGAAGCTTTTGCTTATGCTGCGATCAAATGCCGAATTAATGCGCAGCCTTTACTTAATTTGCATTCTTATCCTACTAAACCCAGGTTAGCTATAGAAAACGGAAATGCAAAAAATTCTTCGTTAAATCCTTTATTGGTAATTATTTTAAAAAATGGCGAGAAACTATCTGTCCCTGCTAATAGTATGGCATTAAACAACATATCACCCACAGTAAAGGAAGAAACAGAGATTTTTATTAATCAATTGGGTGAGTACTATAATTTATCGTACATGAGATTAAAGCCTGGGTTACACAAGGAATTACCACTCAGAGAGAAATTCAAACTCTTAATTCAAGGTTTATTTAATTTTGGTCAAAAAATTAGAGAAGACCGATTTGAGAGCGTGCAAATAATTATGGGTAAGTTGCATGCTGTCGTTTCGGCTGAAGATATATTATCAATTAACAAGGCTATAAGTGACTTCAAAAAAAATTATGCGGATATGTATAAGGCAGCAAAAAGGACCTTTAGTAGTACTTTATATGATCTCGTAGGAAAGGCTATAAATGGCTGTATTTCAGAGATGCATTGCCTCTCTGAAGCTGAACAAAAACAATTAGAATTAGAAGTAGAAAAAGCTAAGGTGGAGAGCTTGCAGGCAAACCTAGATGTAATGAAACAAGAAAAAGAAGTTTTGGAAGATCAGCTAAAGAAATCTGAAGCTCAGCGAAAGCAAGATAAAGAAGCGATGGAAGCTCAGCGGGATCGAGATAAAGAAGCGATGGAAGCTCGGCAAGAGCGATATAAAGAGGCGACGGAGGCTAGGCTAAAGAAATTTGAAGCTAGATTGGATAAGTTATCTACTCCTGCAACTCAACAGCAACAGGCATCAACTCACCCCGCATCAGATACGGAGATGCCAGGAAGTAGTAATAATACGCACTTATTTAGACATTAGTTAAAGGAGGAGGGGATGTATAGGAGGATATGTTGAGTCAGTTATTGAATCAAGTGGATGAATACCTCTCGAATAAACCGTTTAAACGTCTTTGGTGGTCGAGACGCTGGATAGTTCATATGACTATCCAGCCGCCAGTAACCAAGGACTACCCTTTATGGAAACGTAACAAAGATGAGCTTCGCCTATTACGTTTATTTGATTTAAGTCCAGAAGAATTGGGAAAAAAAATAGAGCGTTACTGGAAAAAACCGCGTTGGCGGCGTTGGTTTGCTTCTTTTGGGATGAACAAAAAGATTGATGTCTGGAATTATTATCAACGTTGTTTGGCCTATCAAGCGACGCGTCCGGATAAACTGGAACAAGATAATTTCGTTGTGAGTAAGAGTAGGCCATTATTCGATGAATTAGGTTTGGTTTTACATCAATTCAATGTCGAATTTGAAACGTATTTAGAAAAACGTTGCCGTAACCCAAAGTGGGTAGAAAAACATTCTTTGAAAGAAATTAAAGCTTATAACCAACGGATAAAAAAAATATTTTTGAGTAAGCTCAATAAATCCTTGCAACAGATTAAGACAGAAGGAGACCGATTTATTTTAAAACAACAAGCCGAGCAGGAATTTCAGCAAGTCGAGGCATTTATGTTTAATTATCATGGTCTATGGCTTAACAGCCTTTTTCCGCGTATCACTCCTTCTAATGGAAGGGTGGAGGTAGGAATCGATGTTATTCAAAATGGAAGTTTAAGTCAAAATACAGAACTTAGCTTAGCGGGAAATAATTGTTCACCAATTATTTCTTCATCACCATCGGCTATACCAAGAACAGCAACTTATCAAACTGATATATCATTACATCGATCTAAAGAATGGATACGAGTGCAAAGAGAGCAATTAAAGTTACTGCTCAAAGAAGGTTCTTTACAGAAAGTGGAAGACCTATTACAGACGGGTCTAAATGATATTAAAATGATAACTGAACTTCATTTGGGCTTTTGCGATACGATGCTTTCTGATGTTCAGGATAAAGAAGAGGGGTATCGTAAATTCTTAAACTATTTGGATAATTTACAGCGTCAACTAAAGCCTTTATTACAGGGAGGTTTGCTTTTATTCCATCCCGATCATGTACTAAATCTAACACATTCTCAGGCGATGAAGAAGCTGATAACACGCTACAGTCAAGCTTATTTGGAACAAAGCAGGTGCTATTTAGATAGTTTAAAAAATTATCATCTGCGTATCGAAGAATTGTATATTCTTGATCAACAAAAATTACAAAGAAAGCATTTACCATCAGAATGGTCTGATCTTGCACTACGTATTCAGGAATTAAGTCAATCAATCAAAGAATTGAAACAATCATTCAAAGATTTTGCTAAGAAATTGAGAGAAGTCGAAGCTAAAAGAGCACAAGATAAGGAAGCGATGGAAGCTCAGCAAGAGCGATATAAAGAAGCGATGGAAGTTCAGCAAGAGCGATATAAAGAAGCGACGGACGCTAGGCTAAAGGAATTTGAAGCTAAATTGGATAAGTTATTTACTCATGCAACTCAACAACAAGCTGCATCAAAATCTTCCGTATCCGCATCGGATGTTAACGTGCCGGAAAGTAGTAATAGTGTTGCTCTTACGATCGGAATGCGTCCGTCACTTTAGGACATTAAATCCGATAAACTTTATTATCGTAGATAGTCCTAGCGAAATCTATATCTCAGTAACAATATATAAAATACAGATTCAGGGCGAAGCTTATTTTCTTAAAAAATAATTAATTTTTTAAGATTGATCTATTAAATAATTTAAATATAAATTATCCTTGTAAAGATAAAAAAATAATTGGAAACAACTACAATAAAAGGAGTGTTTTATGCCCAAGGCTACTACTAAGTCCAAACATTATAATCATCAAGAGAAACCAAACTCGTCATTTGATACCGTTTTATATACGTTTGTAAAAACCGGGAATTTTACGCTAACCAATAAAATAGTAACGCTCGAGTTACTATCCTATTTCATTAAATATTTAAATTTAAATAGGCCCCCTTGGTCTTCGT
>JBAPVR010000032.1:0-1767 GCA_049283295.1 Candidatus Aquirickettsiella sp. | reverse complement strand
GGCCGCAAGAATACGGTGCGAAGACAAACGGCCGGCACAAGCCGGCCATTTTACTGCTTTCTTTCATTGCTGCGTTGCGTGGACCTGCTTTGTTCATCTTCCCTTCGGAGTGAAATGCGCTTTTGCTAATGTGGTTTAGACCGGCTGCTTCCCAAGGCAGGGGGGCCGGAGGGCGACGGAAAAGACATGTTGGATCTTGCAATCGTAGGCGGCGGCCCGGGCGGGCTGATGAGCGCCTGGTATTTGAAGAAAAAGCTCGGCGATCTCTGCCGCGTCACGATCTACGAGGCATCCGACCGCGTCGGGGGCAAGGTCGTCTCGCGCAAATTCGATTCCGCGCCGGCGATGTACGAGGCCGGCGTCGCCGAAATCTACGATTATTCGATGACCGGCCCGGATCCGCTACGGGAACTGATCCAGCATTTCGGCCTGCAGACCATCCCGATGGACGCCGAGCAGGTGCACCTCGACGGCGAGTTGCTCAACGACGTGCCCGGCATGCGCCGCAAGTATGGTGAGAAGACTGCGGCTGCGATCGAAGCGTTTCGCAAGCGCTGCACCGACATGGTGTCGCCGATCGAGTATTACGAAGGCGTCGGCGCGCACGACAACGAGCATCCCTGGGCCTACATGACCTGCGAGGAATTGCTCGACAAGTTCGTCGACGATCCCACCGCCAAGCGCTTCTTCAAGGCGATGGCGCGCTCGGATATCGCGACCGAAAGCCACAACACCAACGGGCTGAATGCGCTGAAGAACTTCGTGATGGATGTCGACGGCTATATCGGCCTGTATTCGATCCAGAACGGCAACGAGCAACTGATCGAATGCCTGCGCTCGGAAGTCGATGCTGACATCCAGCTCAACCATCGCGTGCTCAAGGTCGGCAAGACCGACTCTGGCCGTTACGAGCTCAACATGATGAACGGGAAGGGGCCGGAGACGCGGGATTTCGATCTGGTGCTGATGTGCCTGCCGCATTCCTGGCTCGCCACCATGCGCTGGGATGGCGAAGAGCTGCGCAAGTCGATGGTCAAGCACGTCGCCTATTTCGACCGTCCGGCGCACTATCTGAGGGTATCCATCCTGTTCGACGAACCGTTCTGGGGCGAGAAGATCCCCGGCGCCTGGTTCATGTCGGAAGCGTTCGGCGGCTGCTGCGTCTACAACGAGGGCGCCCGCCACGACGTCGGCAAGCACGGCGTGCTGAACTGGCTGATCGCCGGCTCCGATGCGCTGGCGTTCGCCAATCTCAGCGACCAGGAACTAATCGACGCGGTGCTGAAATCGCTGCCGGCGTCCTTTGGCAACGCCCGTGACCATTTTCTGGAAGGCAAGATTCACCGCTGGCTGTCATCGGTGAATGCGCTGCCGGGCGGCCTGCCGGTGCGCGACGTCATGACCAACCACCGGCCGGAGCCGAAAGAGCATCCGGGGATTGTCGTGGTCGGCGACTATCTATTCGATTCGACGCTGAACGGTCTGCTCGACTCCTCCGACGCCGCCACCGATATCATTCTGACCGAGATGATGCGGTTGCGCCGCGCCCGCGCACAGCAGGACGAGGTATCGTCCGACAAGATCGACCGCAGCTACTTCGACAATTACCGCGGCCTCGGACCCTATGGCGAAGTCTGGAGCCGGTTTACCGATCCGGCGTATCTGACCGACCTGATCAAGATCGTCTGGAACAGGGCCAGGGGCTACAGGCTGCTCGTTGCCGGCTCCGCCAGCGGCGAACTGGTCGGCGCGCTCCGCGAGCGCGGC
>JBAPVR010000031.1:0-1691 GCA_049283295.1 Candidatus Aquirickettsiella sp. | reverse complement strand
GCTCCGCTGCTCTGCCTGACCGCCACCGCCAAGCCCGAAGTAGTCCGCGACATCCGCGACCATTTCCAGTCGCGTCTGGAGCGCGAACTGTTGCTGCTTGACGGCGGCGTGGTGCGCACTAATCTCAGCTTTGAGGTCCGGCCCACGCAGCGCGGCACCAAGCTGGCCGATATACTCGATGAGATCGAGGCCAAACTGCCACAGGATGGCGCTTCGGGTGCCGTAGTCTATTGCGCCACCCGCGGCGAGACGCAACGCCTCGCCGATTTCCTCAAGCAGCAGGGTCTGTCGGCGGAACGGTTCCACGCCGGGCTGACGCCCGAGGAAAAGCGCAACGTCCAGGAACGATTTCGCATCGGCGAGCTGCGGATCATCGCCGCGACCAACGCTTTCGGCATGGGGATCGACAAGCCTGATATCCGGCTGGTGGTGCATGGCGACATTCCCGGATCATTGGAGAACTACCTGCAGGAAGCTGGGCGAGCGGGCCGCGACCGCGCCCATGCCAATTGCGTCCTGCTGTTCGCTGCCGAGGATGTCGAGCGGCAGTTCTCGCTTTCGGCCCGCTCGCGCTTGGCCCGGCACGAAATCGGCGCCGTCCTCAAAGCCCTGCGGCGGCTGAACGACCGAATGAAGAAAACTGGCACCGTGGTCGCCACTTCGGGCGAGATAGTGCGAGCCGAACGCGATCAGGAATTCGAGCGCGACAGCGCTACCGACGACACGAGGGTAAAAACCGCGGTGTCCTGGCTGGAAGAGGCCACGCTGCTGAGCCGAGAGGAGAACCGGGTTCAGGTCTTCCCCTCCTCGCTGAGGATCCGCACCGAGCAAGAAGCCGAGGCGATCCTGGCCAGGGCCGCGATCACCGGCAACCGACGCAAGCAGCTTCTGGATATCGCTCGTTATCTGATGAACGCGCCCCCCGATCAGGGCATTTCCACTGATGAGCTGGCTGGGATCAGCGGATTGACTGGCGGCATGCTCAACAAGGCATTTGCCGATCTCGAGGCGCTTGGGATTGCCCGCAACGACCTGGCGGTCACGGTCTTTGTCCATGTCGCCGTCGAAGGCCATTCGCTGCAGCGGCTGGCGCAGTCCGCACAGCTTGAAAACGCGCTGATCGCCCTGATGCGCGAAGCTGCGCCCGATGCCGATGGTGCCGGGGGCATTCCCCTGCATCTGGCCGAGACCTGCCAAGCGCTGCGTAACCAGGGGCATAGCGCAGTTCGCCCCGACATCGTGGAAAAGCTGCTGCGCAGCATGGGCCGAGACGGGCGCGATCAAGACGGCGGCAAGGGCAATCTGCGGCTGCGCAAGGCCTCGCGCAACACGTTGATGGTAACTTTGCAACGGTCCTGGCAGGCGCTGGAACAGACGGCAAACCTGCGGCAGCAGGGCGCCGAGCTGTTGCTAGCGCATCTTCTAGGCAAGCTGCCGAAGGGCAGCCGCGGCAAGGACATCCAGGTCGAAACCACAATGGGCGATCTGCTCGCCGCCCTGACCGGAGACGCCTTGCTTCGCAGCAGCGGCATTCAAGACATGACCAAGCTGATGGATCGCGCACTTCTGTGGCTGCACGAGCAGGAGGCGGTCACGCTGGGCAAAGGGCTGACGGTGTTCCGGCAGGCGATGACGGTCCACCTCAACCCCTCGGGCGGCCAGTTCACCGTGAAGGATTTTGTGCCCCTCGA
>JBAPVR010000030.1:0-7813 GCA_049283295.1 Candidatus Aquirickettsiella sp. | reverse complement strand
TAAACCCATTTCTTATCAAGATTTATATATTATGTTAGGAAAATTATTTTAATCAGGAATCAATTGTTAATTCATGTAATGTAAATGAAAAAGCCCCTGAAAATTATTCGACGTATTTCCAGGAGCTTTCTTGTATGTTATAGGTTTTTTGTGCTTAAAATTTTAAATTTAGTAAGCAGAGCGATCAACTTAAGTTTTATTTTAAATTAGCTAGATTTGCGAAATTAGCTGAAAAATTTAGAGGAGGTTCTTTTTCCTCCTTTTTTTCAGATGAAGGCTCTTGATTAATTACACACGCTAATACCCATGCCACACCTAGCTCTAGTCCTGCTAATACAACCCCGACTAATACACCATCTATTATCATATTTGTCCCCCATTCAATTATTGAAATTTCTTAGTTAATTTTAGGAAAATATAGTTATTTTTTTCTACTATAACGAATTAAAAGACTTTAAAAATCGTTATATTTTTATGAAAAAAATCTATTTCTAAATCCCTATTAGTTGATTCACTATTAATATTGGACTTTTACTTGGAAAAGGGGTAGTGGGTCGAGAGGAAAGGGTTGTAAGTGGTTGGATAGGAAAGATGCAATTCAATGCCCATGACCATTAGCTTATGTTTTTGTAAGCTAAAGCTTATGTTAAGGCTATTTGAATTCCATTGCTAATAAATAAAACACCGGCAATACTAAGCCCTACCAATAAAAATTTCCCCCCTTTAACTCTAAATCCTTTTGCTAAAGGATTTTTTCGATAGCGTCCCCGCCAGGCCATAAGACAAGGGAGTAAAATAAACAGTATCGCACAATAAATCCCAGCATAACTTAATGCACCAATAAAAGCGCCTGGATAAAATAGCACCACCGTCATCGGAGGCAGAAAGGTAGCTAAATAAACAATAACCCCCCCTGTTCCTCGTTTAGTAGTACGTAGACCATCGGCTAAAAAATCAGATAAACTCAACCCACTGGCAAGAAAAGAAGTAGCAAGACAAATAGAAGTAAAAATTCGGGTCATAAAAGTAATTAATGGGTTATTTAACGTATTACTTAATTGCATAACAAACTCACTGGTTGAGTGTTTGGAATGTAACATGTTAATTAATCCATAATTTCCCTCACGTGATAGCACTCCCATAATGCATAAATCCCAAAATAAATAACAAGATAAGGGAATTAAACTGCCAATTAGAATGGCTTTACGTAATTTGGGAATATCATTTTTAAAATAGGTACGTAAGCTTGGTATGATGTTAGCAAAAGTAAATGAAGTTATCATCACTGTTGCTCCACTTGTTAAGTAAAGCAAGTTTCCATCTTTTAACTTAGTGATAGAGATAGAAGGGATAATAAGTAAAATAAGTAAAATAAAAATGCTAAGTTTACTAAACATTAAACCACGATTCACATAATCAACATAATGAATGCCTTGGTAAACTACATAACTTAAAATAGCAGCAAATAGAAGAATAGATAACCAGTTGGGTATTTTAAAACCTAAATTAAACAATAAGCCCCTAAGGAAATCTCCGCCACCAGCCATATAAGCAGCAAGGACAGAATAAAATAATAAAAGATAACTTATCCATGCAATAGATTCTCCCCAGCGGCCAAGTAAAATTCGTGACATGGAAATAATATTAGTATTGGCAGGTAGCCATAGATTAACTTCGAGGACTAAATAAGCGCTAGCAGTCATAATGAACCAGCATAGCAATAAAAGAATCAATGAGTTTGTAAAGCCTGCCTCGGCTGTTGCAATAGGTAAGGCTAACATTCCTCCCCCTATTGCTGTGCCGACTATGAGTAAAATACCCCCAAGAAGCTTAGTATCTAATTTGTTAAACATATTAAAGAGTTAAAGATGCAAATTGCTTATATTTTAATTGCTAGCTTAACCGTACAACAAACACTTTTATGACACAAGTAAAAAGTTAGCTTGCAAATTGAAACTAAACTTATGATTAAGCCAAAATAGATAATCATTTTGATGAAGTTTCAATGGTGATGTTTTTTACTTTACGACAGGACGCTAATAATAAAACTTGGATTATGGCGTATTTTTATGATTAGGAGATTGAATCGCTAAGCTGTGTTAAAGGAGCTAAATTAAGCTTTATAAAGCTTTATAAAGCTTTAAGCTAAAACTTTTAAGATTCGAGCAAAAAGCGCCCATTTCCCCTTGATTTGTAAGTGAAATAACTACAAAAATAAACTATATCTCCTCTTTCTGAGAGAGTTACCATAGCCACTTTTGTTACCTATCTTATTAAGTGGTAATATGGAGTTTATGATACAAGTTAATGTTCCTATTTACGACCCTGCTGAAAGAACAGGTAGGGGTGATCAGCTTTATTTAACACCTTCTGCGATTAAACATATTAAAAAAATCCTTGCTAAGCAGCGAGATGAAAAATGTTTTCGGTTGAGTGTTAAGCGTTCGGGTTGTTCAGGTTTCGCTTATGTAGTTGATTATGTAGATAGCTCCCATTCTGACGATTTACAATTTTCTATTGATAATGATTTAGTTGTCTTTGTTGATCGAGCGAGCTTGCCTATTCTTCAGGGAGTGCGTATCGATTATATACAAAAGGGACTTAATGGGACGCTGAAATTTATTAATCCAAATCAAACGGCCGCCTGCGGATGTGGCGAAAGTTTTAGTATAGAGGAAAAATAGAGGATTAGTTTCCTCACTATATGATATGTAAAATTATTACGATAAATAACAAATTGGGATTACATGCACGTGCTTCTATGAAGTGGGTTAAAATCGCAAGATGTTTTATTAGCCAAATTACACTCAAATGTAACGGTAAACAAGTGGATGGAAAGAGTATTTTAGAAGTAATGGGTCTTACTGCCCGGCAAGGAAGCCCTGTTGAAGTTATCGTTCAAGGAGAGGATGAGGCGGCTGCTTTAACGGTATTAGAGAAATTAGTTACAGATAGGTTTGGTGAAGAGGGGTGATAACTCAGTGCCGACTTTTCTATGCTTTTATAGTGCTTTATTTTTTGTTTATCCCTTTGAGTTTTGCAGACACTCAAGTTAGGGATGAAACTGTTAAGTATTTAATCTCTTTAAACCGGAATTATCCAATTCAGCAACGAATTGAAATTCAAAGTGCCGCATTATTAAATATACCGTATTTAGAAGGATCACTTGGAGAAGGTATTAAGGGTAGATATGATCAAAATCCTTTATACCGCTTTGATTATTTTGATTGTGAAACCTATGTTGATACTGTCATAGCATTGGCCTTATCAAAAAATCTTCCTGATTTTAGAAATAAAATAAATCAAATTCGTTATAGGCAGGGAAATGTAAGCTTTATTCAACGTAATCATTTTCCGAGCGCTGATTGGATACCCAATAATAAAAGAAAGGGATATATTCACGAGTTGAATTATTTAATTGCAGATCAAAAAGCTAGAGTTATTAAAACTCAGATAAACCTGCGGAATTGGTATCGAAATTTAACTACAGATAGCATTCAAATTCCCTATTTAAGTCCCCAACAAAAAGAAGCACTACTAGTTCAATTAAAAAAAGAAGGTGGGACATTATATAAAAGTAAAAGCGTTAGTATGCCTTATATTCCGGCTGTTGATTTGTTACAAAACTCTGGATTAAGACAAAGAATCCCTACTGGAAGTTTAATTTTTTTTGTCGGTCATGATTCTTATCTAAGTTCCCGAATAGGAACACCTATGAATGTATTACATATGAGCTTTGCAATTTGGAATAATGGTCAGCTTTATTGTCGTATGGCTTCATCCAAAGCAGGAAGAATGTTAGATGTTCTTTTCTTAGATTATTTAAAAACCTATTTATTACGCGGTACTTTAGATGGCATTAGTGTGTGGTCTATAACTGAACCCGCTTAGTATACACTCTTCGCGCTTGAATTTTTGGCTGCGTTACCGTTTAATTCGCGATCTTCATGTATATTAATACACTCCGGTTGTTTTACTACGCAATAGTTTTAATTTAGATTATTTTGTTCCTGCGATCATCATATTTTCAATAAAAATTGAACCTGTTTGAATAGAACTCTTATTATTAATATCTTTACCTATAGCTACGATATTTTGAAACATATCTTTTAAGTTACCTGCTATAGTAATTTCTTCCACAGGATATTGTATCTCTCCATTTTCAATCCAAAAACCCGCTGCCCCCCGAGAGTAATCACCCGTTACTAAATTAATACCTTGTCCCATAACTTCAGTGACTAATAAGCCCTTCCCCATCTGTTTTATTAGATCACTGAGCTTAAACGGACTCGTTTCTAATAGAATATTATAAAATCCACCCGCATTTCCTGTTGTTTGCAAGCCTAATTTTCTGGCTGAATAACTGTTTAGTAAATATCCGCATAAAACGCCTTGGTCAACTAAAATTCGGTCGTTAGCACGAACTCCTTCGTCATCAAAAGGAACACTTCCTAAAGCACTCAATAAATGAGGTTTTTCATAAATAGAAATCTTTTTAGCAAAAACAGATTTTCCTATATGGTTGACTAAGAAAGAGGCGTTACGATAAAGATTGCTACCTGAGATGGCCTCAAGAAAAGTTCTGATTAAGCAGGTGGCAATTTCCGAATGGAAAATCACAGGCACCTGACAAGTGGGCATACGCTTTGCACTAAGACGCTTAACCGTATTTTCAGCGGCTTCTTTAGCCAAATGTTCAATAGATTGTAACTGATCAGGATTGCGATTGATGGTGTAACTACCATCGCGCTGCATACCCATTTTATCTTTTGCAATTAGACTACAAGAAACATTATGCAATGTGCTAGGGTATCCTGCTAAAAATCCATTGCTATTAGCATAAACAAAAATAGCTTCTTGTGTCGATAAAGTAACTCCTTCTGAAAGTATTAATCTATTATCTATAGCGAGCGCGCTCGCTTCACATTCTTTGCCTAATGCAATAGCATTTTGTGGATCGATCGACCAAGGATGATAAAGGTCTAAATCTGCTGGTGTTTTTTCTAAAAACTGGGGTTCTGCTAGGCCGCTAAAGGGATCTTCAGTAGTGAAACAGGCTATATGACAAGCTGCTTCCACAGTACTTTTAATGGCTTGAGGACTAAAGTCTGAGGTGCTTGCAGAACCTTTTTTGCGACCAAAATACACATTTATTCCTAAACTTTTATTCCGATTATGTTCGATTGTTTCAACTTTTTGATTGCGAACAGTGACTGAAAAGCCTGTGTCATGATTAATACTAGCTTCAGTTTCACTAGCCCCTTGTTTTTTTGCCGTGTTCATCAGTTCAGTGAGCAGACTTTTATAATTTTCTTGCTTATTTGTTAGCTCTAGTGGATGCTGATGTGCTATTTGGGTAGACATAAAACCAATTTCTCAATATTAAAATATAAGGGAGTATAGCGATGGGAGTTAAATTTCGCTAGACTAGCATTTCTAAGATAAGACAAATACCACAAGGTCAAAGCAAATGCAGCAATTCATAGAGTTTAGTTTACGACATTGGGAGCTATGGCTAGCTTTTTTTGTTATTTTAATTTTATTACTGACCTTTGAATTGCATGCTAAAATAACGGGTACATTGCCTCTTAGCATCCAGGAGGCTATTTTTAAGATTAACCGGGAAGATGCAATTTTTTTAGATGTTCGTGATGTTCTCAGTTTTAAAAAAGGCCATATCGCTGAATCTATTAATATACCTTTTTCTGATCTAAAAGCTAAATTAAGCGAACTTGACTCATATCGAGGAAGGCCTATTATCATTAACTATAGTCAGGGGCAATCACACCATAAAATTGGTAGACTGTTAAAAAATGCAGGCTTTACAAAATGTTACCATCTTAAGGGTGGAATTATGAGCTGGCAGAACGCAGCTTTGCCTATCATCAAAGGTTAATGTTTCATTTGAAGGGGTTTTTATGAAAAAAGTAGTAATATATACTAAACCAGATTGTCCTTACTGTGCCGATGCTAAGGAATTATTCTCTAAAAAAGCAGTTAAATACGAAGAAATTCAAGTGGATAAAGATCCTAATAAGTTAGCAGAAATGGTGGAATTAAGTAAGCGACGTTCAGTGCCACAAATATTTATTAATAATAAATCTATCGGAGGATTTGAAGACTTAGCAAAATTGGCTACCTCTGGGGAATTAGATATCTTATTAAAAGACGAGTAATTTATGAATCAATCAAGCAAACCTACCCAACAACCCGAATTTATTATTCAACGTGTGTATGTTAAAGATTTATCACTAGAAACTCCTCATTCTCCCCAAGCTTTTCAAGAAGAATGGCAACCGGAGTTAAACTTGCAGTTTACTATGAATACGTCTGACCTAGGAGCTGACAATCATGAGATTGTCTTGCAAATTACTGTGACCGCGAAATCAAAAGATAAAACCTTATTTTTGGTTGAAGTAAAACAAGCAGGCCTTTTTACATTAAAAGGATTCACTGAAGAACAAAGTCATCAAGTGATGAGCATTACCTGCCCTACTATTCTATTTCCCTATGCCAGAGAAGCGGTTTCGGATTTAGTTGGTCGCGCTGGTTTTCCACCCCTTTATTTAGCGCCTGTTAATTTTGAAGCTTTGTATGCTCAGCAAGTGCAAGAACAGAATGATAATGGTGGTAATGGGCAAAAAGAAAATTCTTCCAATTCTATTATTACCCATTAATTTTTGGACGTGTTTACCGTTGTATTAACAGGCGGAATCGCAAGTGGTAAGTCTACGGTTGCACGTTATCTTGCTGAATCAGGGGTAAATATTATCGATGCAGACCAAATTGGCCGTGAGCTTATCGATAACTCCTCAGAAATCCGCAAGCAGTTAGTTGCTCGTTTTGGTGTTAGCCTATTAAAGAAAAATGAAACTATCGATCGAGATAGATTACGAGCCATTATTTTTGCTCATCCCAAGGATCGCGAATGGCTAGAAAACTTATTGCACCCTTTAATTTATCAAGAAATAAAGTGTTCAATTCGAAAAGCGGGGGGTATATATAATCTTGTTGTCATACCTTTATTATTAGAGAACAGAACATCCAAATTACTTAAAAAAAAACCTTCTTCAGATAATTATATTCAATTTGATCGGATTTTGCTGGTCACGGCTCCTAGGGAGTTGCAAATTCAACGTGCTAAAGAACGTGATTTTCTTGAAGAAAGCCAGATAGACGCTATTTTAGCAGCACAAATATCTCCTGAGGAAAGCGTAAATCAAGTAGATGATATCATTCATAATGAATCTAATTTGCAATCCTTATCTAAGTCAATCCAGTCCATTCATAAAAAATATTTGTCAATAATATCCTCTTCTAAAAATTCTCTTGATGATTCAGATTTTCTTGGTTATTATCTCAGCTTCAAATAGGAATGATTCTTAATATCATTTAATAGAACCTTAAGTTAAGTCACCTATACTTTATAAAAAAATTGATTTGTACCATTGAAAAAAGAGTGCATTATGAAAAAAAAAGAAATAGTAAAGTCAGCTTTTGGATGGGTGCTAGCGGGTGCTCAAGTTGCTACTGATGGGTTAGCTAGCGCTAGACAAATTGTAGATTTCACGCCCGCACAGTGGGCAAAATATGCTGCATGTAGTGCAACTTTGGTAGAAGGTGAAATCTATAGAAAAAATATTGTTGAAGGATTTGGTAGGGTTAATTTATTAAACAAAACATCATTACTAGAATATTTAATTATCGAAAAATTTGAAGAAAATTTATATTCTATTGAAAAATATGAAAAAGAAATTAAAAATAATTTGGCTAAATTTTTAGCTGATATTAATTCAACATATAAAGTATCGCC
>JBAPVR010000029.1:0-30171 GCA_049283295.1 Candidatus Aquirickettsiella sp. | reverse complement strand
GAAGGCATCACAAAAGTGGACTATGTCTTTACATGATTGGAGAGCTGCTATGAATCGATTCGCTATCGAATTCGAGGGCAGATTCTCCTAACTCGGCATTTACACAAAATGGTTTACAGGCTCTTTTTAACCCGTTTCAAGTTTTTTTAACATAAAATATTTTGACGAAAACGACCTAGCTGATTAGACTACGCGGATTATGTCAAGAAAAGAATTTCATTTAATCCTCGAGGCTAGTGAGCAGATTGCTCCAGACGTCAAACATTTTACTTTTCGTTGTGAAGGGGACGAGAGCTTTGAATTCATTCCAGGCCAATTTATTACCTTGCACATTCCTACCCCTGAAAAGCTACTACGTCGAAGCTATAGTATCGCCAATAAAACCCACCAAGCGACTAATAAAGTTGAATTTGCTGCTTCTTATGTTCCTGCAGGTATCGCGAGTGAGCTCTTGTTCACATTAAAATCCGGCGATAGACTGACAGCGACGGGTCCTTTTGGACGGCTCGTTTTAGGTGAAGAGATGCCGGAACGTTATATTTTGGTGGCAACTGGCACTGGCGTTACACCCTATCGGACGATGTTAGCCGAGTTAGAACATCGATTTAAATTGCGTCCTTGTTTTAAAGTTGTCCTATTATTTGGTGTGCGTAGAGCAGAAGATCTATTATATCGCGATGAGTTTATTGCATTTGCAGAAAGAAATACTTGGTTTGAATTTCATGCTTATTATAGTCGAGTTAAATTGCAGGCAGCATTGAGTTATGAGCATACTGGTTATGTATTGAATGCTTTTAGTGAAATCAGACCGAATGCTAAACAAGATGTCGTGTACTTGTGTGGAAATCCCAATATGGTGGATGAGGTTTTTACGCTTTTAGTGAAAAGCTACAGTTTTCCTACTGATAGGGTCCGACGTGAAAAGTATATTTCTTCTAATTGACGTGGTATCAGCAGCTATTCTATAGCTGCTGAGTGAGTGTGAAAATAGTTTTTATACGCTAGCAATTGGATCAAGGTGCTGCGAAAATGAAAACAACGGAGTGCTGCGTATACCTACTTGTAAGTTGAGCGATCTCACAGACAAGAATTAAAGTACTGGAGTATTTTATTCTATTTCGATTTGCTCTAGCACTGAGATCATTTCCATTGCTGCATCTACTGCATCACGTCCTTTATGACATCGTTTTCCATCTATGCGTGCCAGCGCTTGTTCTTCACTTTCAGTGGTTAGCACTCCAAATATAACGGGAATAGATTCTTGCAAGGCAACCTTTTGGCAAGCATAACTTACTTGCTGACAAACATAATCATAATGATCGGTTTCACCGCGGATAATCGCGCCTAAGCAAATAATGGCTAAACAATTTTCATCTGAGATTGCTATTTGTTGTGCAGTAAGACCGATTTCTATTGCGCCAGGAACTCTGACGATAGTGATGCATTGTTCAGGGAAATTTAGTTCCTTTAATCGTTGTAAGGCACCTTTCAGTAATTCTTCAGTAATATTTGAATTAAATCGACTTACTACGATAGCAATATTAAATTCATCAGCCGGTTGGTTGAAAGGTAAGGATTTAGCGGTAATTTCTTTTATTTTTTGCATAAGTAGCTCCTTTTTATAAATTGAGAAGATGTCCGAGCTTGGTTTGCTTAGTTTTTAAATAGGCATGATTCGTTGAGTTAGGTGTGGCAATTAAGGGGATGCGTTCAACGACTTCAATTCCGTATTGTTCTAAGTCAATAATTTTTTGTGGATTATTAGTGAGTAATTTTATCTGTAATATTTTCAAGTTTTGTAGCATTTGCGCCCCTATCCAATAATTACGGTCATCACTGCCAAAACCTAATTTTTGATTCGCTTCAACAGTATCAAGACCTTGGTCTTGTAAGGCATAGGCTTTAAGTTTATTCAGTAACCCAATCCCACGACCCTCTTGACGTAAATAAAGCAATACACCGCCTTGTTGGCTGATTTGGGTTAAGGACTCGTGTAATTGCCACCCACAATCACAGCGAGTGGAACCAAACAGATCGCCGGTAAAGCATTCTGAATGGATACGTACTAAAGTGGGCTGATAGGATGCTGCCGGCTTTTCCTTAATAATTGCTAAATGGTGATGTTTGTCCATACAACTTTCAAATAGCTTGATAGTCAAATCGCCATATTCTTCCGTGGGTAAGCGAATAGAAGCGATTTCTTTGACTAAAGATTCGGTTTGTAAGCGGTATTGGATCAAATCACGTATTGATAATAAACTGAGTTGATATTGCTTAGCGAATCTTTCTAAGTCAGGGAAGCGAGCCATACTACCATCTGGATTCATGATTTCACAGATAACAGCTGCAGATTTTAATCCAGCTAAACGGGTTAAATCGGTGCTTCCTTCCGTTTGTCCCATACGTTCTAAAACACCACCTTTTCGAGCACGTAAAGGAAAAATATGACCTGGCATGACAATATCTTGAGGGCCACTTTGCGAGTTGATGGCGACCTTAATGGTATGCGCCCGGTCTGCAGCAGAAATTCCAGTCGTAACACCCTTGGCAGCCTCGATAGACGCAGTAAAGGCAGTGTTATAAGGGTTAGTCGAGTTTTCTACCATCATGGGGATTTGTAAACGGCTAATATCTTCTTCAACTAAGGCTAAACAGATTAAGCCACGTCCATATTGAGCCATAAAATTAATAGCTTCAGGGGTCACTTTTTCAGCAGCAAGGACTAGATCGCCTTCATTTTCACGGTTTTCATGATCAAATAAAACGAGCATTTTTCCTAGACGTAAATCTTCTAAAGCGCGGTTGATGCTTGGGAATGTGGAGGTTTTCATAATTTGATTTATTTTTTCGACTTATGAAGCATTATACGCCTTTTTATCACTCCATTTGAACTCAAAACAGGTGTCTCTACCTAAATTTTTGGTGTTAATCGGTATGGCTCCCTTTAAGGGATTTTGGAAAGTAAAGGCGGTTTGAGTATTCTCTCCTAACCATAAAGGTGCCACGTAAATAAAAGCACGTTGTAATAAATCATTCTTGATGAAAGTTTGAAAGCTATGACCCCCGGCTTCTATCCATAAGTCAATCTTCCCGTCTAAACCAATTTGCTCTAGTACATCTACTAAGTTGAGACCGTTTTTATCGCTTTTTATGGGAACGAAACGTAGGTCATGTTGTTGTAGTCTTTGTTGATGTTTTTCACCTAAGTTAGCATCATGGAAAATAGTAATGGATTCTGCAGAATTAAAAATTTTTGCGGAAGCGGGTATGTTGAGATGAGTATCTAAAATATAAAGTGGTTTTTTATGTATTCCATCATTTAAACGGCTATTTAACAAAGGGTTGTCCAAGCAAACGGTTTTTGCCGTAGTTAAAATGGCGTCAGTTTGTTTACGTTGTTGATGCGTAAATTGTTGCGTTGCATCACCTGTTAATTGAATACGCTTTCCATTTGTACCAGCAATTTTACCATCTAGACTCATAGCCAATTTTGCCGTAGTAAAAGGTCTTTTATGTTTCCACCAGTAGACATAACTTGCATAAAAGTTATCGATGGCAGGTAAAGGATATTGGATACATTCAATACCCGCATGTTGTAATATCTTATCAGTATGTGTATTTACAGCGGGGTTAGGATCTCGAAAACCATAAATTACTTTAACGATGCCGCTGTTTATAATGAGATCGGTGCAAGGGGGCGTTTTTTTGGTGGTATGACAACAAGGTTGTAAAGTCACATACAAAGTAGCGCCTTGGGCTAGAGAAATATCACCTTTATTAATAGCATCCACTTCAGCATGATCATAACCACTTGCCAGGTGATAACCTGTAGCAATAATCTGTGCATTTTTAACTAATATAGCGCCTACACAAGGGTTTGGGGCACAAAAACCCCGACGTATTTCTGCTAATGCTAACGCTGCTTTGAGATAGTAGCTAGTGTTATTCACGGGTCTAAGGCTCGAGCCAATTTTTCATGTAAATTATCAAAGGCGCTGTTACTCATAATTACAATATGATCAGCATTTTTGGCGTCTTTACTTACTTTTTGGATAATATCTGTTACGGAATCGCAAATAAAAATAGGGATTGATGTCGTTTGCGCAACGCATTCAATTCCCCAATCTTGTTTTGGCCGTAGTAACCATACCTTATCTGCGTTTTTTAAAGAGGGACCTAAAGTTTCTCGATGTATTCCAGAGCGCATTGTGTGTGTACCAGACTCTAAAATAACTAAGATGCGCTGCTTAGTTCCAATTTTTTTACGTAAACCAGCAAGCGTTGTAGCTATGGCTGTAGGGTGATGAGCAAAATCATCATAAAGAGTTATTCCTTTAATTTTTTTATAGATTTCTAAGCGGCGTTTGATTCCTTGAAATTGATTCAGCGCTTCGATTGCACTTTTTGGATTAACACCGATATGATGTGCAGCCGCTATGGCGCTGATAGCATTCGAAGCATTGTGGTCACCGATTAACGGCCAATTTACTTCCCCTTGTTTTATGTTTTTATAATGGATAGTAAATTGACTGGCGTCCGTTTTTAATAGTGTGGTTCGCCAAATTACATCTTTATTCTCCTTCATACCGGTATATTCAATAGGCGTCCAACACCCGAGTGATATGACATTTTGTAAATTTTCATCGGTTTTTGGACAGATAATTAATCCCTGAGTCGGTACGGTGCGCAGTAAATAAGAAAATTGAATTTTAATCGTATCTAAGTTGGTAAAAATATCGGCATGATCAAATTCAAGGTTATTTAAAATCAAAGTTTTGGGATGGTAATGAATAAATTTCGAGCGCTTATCAAAAAATGCCGTATCATATTCGTCTGCTTCAATGACAAAAAAATTTTCCTTTCCTAAACGAGCGGAACTATTAAAATTTTTAGAAATACCGCCAATTAAAAATCCAGGCTGTAAGCCAGCATATTCCAATATCCAACTTAATAAACTTGATACTGTGGTTTTACCATGTGTTCCGGAAACCGCTAAAACATGATATTTCTGTAAAACATTTTCAGCTAGCCATTGTGGCCCTGAAGTATAAGGGATATTTTGATTTAAAACATATTCAACACATGGATTGCCGCGCGTCATGGCATTTCCCATGATGACTAAATCAGGATGAGGCAACAGATTTTTTTCATCATAGCCTTCAAAAATAGGAATTTTATGTTCTGCCAAATGGATATTCATCGGAGGATAGATATTCGCATCAGAGCCAGTAACATTAAAGTTTTTTTGTTTGGCTAATAAGGCAACGCCAGCCATGAATGTCCCACAGATACCTAAAATATGAAGTCGCATGCCGCTAGTCTAGAAAAAGTGTGAATGTTTCAAGTATATTATCTATCTTTAAGTTACCTGGAGAATACGCAGGATGTCAAAGAAAAATGTGTTTTATGCACAATCAGGCGGTGTTACAGCAGTTATTAATGCAACAGCCTGTGGTGTGATTGAAACCGCTAGGCAATATAAAAATAAAATAGGTAAAGTTTATGCGGGTTGTAATGGGATTATAGGTGCTTTAAAGGAGGATCTAATTGATACGAGCAAAGAAAGCACTAAAGCGATTGCAGGTTTACGTTATACGCCGGGAGGGGCATTTGGCTCTTGTCGTTATAAATTAAAAAGCTTAGAAGATAATCGTGCGGAATATGAACGTTTACTAAAGGTTTTTAAAGCACATGACATCGGTTATTTTTTTTATAATGGGGGGGGGGATTCACAAGATACCGCCCATAAAGTTTATTTGCTCAGTCAAAAGCTGGGTTATCCATTAAGCTGTATTGGCATTCCTAAAACAGTCGATAATGATCTTTCTGTAACCGATAATTGTCCTGGTTTTGGTTCCGCTGCAAAGTATATCGCTATCTCTACATTGGAAGCAGGATTAGATGTGGCTTCGATGTGTGCAACATCGACTAAGGTTTTTATCATGGAAGTAATGGGTCGGCATACCGGTTGGATAGCCGCTGCCAGTGGATTGGCTATGCAAAAAAAAGGAGATGCGCCTCATATTATCTTATTTCCAGAAATAACGTTTAATGAGTCTTTGTTTTTACAGCAAGTGGATAAGACAGTAAAAAAATACGGTTATTGTGTTATTGTTTTGTCAGAAGGTGTTAGGGATGCAACACAACAGTTTTTAGCTGAGGCTGGCACTACAGATGCATTTGGCCATAAGCAGCTAGGCGGCGCAGCTCCGATTATCGCACAATTAATTAAAGCTAAATTAGGATATAAATATCATTGGGCATTACCCGATTATTTACAACGTTCAGCAAGACATGTCGCTGCTGAAGTTGATGTTAAGCAGGCGTACGCTTTAGGCAAAGCAGCTGTTGTATTTGCTCTAAAGGGAAAGAACGCTGTAATGCCTACTATTGTTAGATCAGCTAGTAAGCGCTATCAATGGAGCATTGGCGAGGCAAAATTAGCTGTGGTTGCTAATCAGGAAAAAAAATTACCCCGTACTTACATAACTAAGGATGGCTTCCATATTACTCAGCGCTGCCGCGATTATCTGCAGCCTTTAATTCAGGGTGAGGATTATCCTCAATATCAAAAAGGTTTACCAAATTATATACAGTTAAAAAAGGCTAAAGTTAAGAAAAAACTAGGTAATTTCGTTTTTGAATTAAAATAATTATGCGGCTACTTATCTAAAAAGGTAATATGCATTACCATATATATTACTTTTTTTGACATTTATAGGACTTTAAACAAAGTATAAGTTTACTCTATGGGTCATAACACTAAAACTTTAATAAAGCTATGGCATGAATATAAAAGATATTAGACGGAAGAATTTACGGAAATTAGCTCGCTTAGTAGGTGGAATCACCGATTTATCTGAGCATTTGGATCGTTCGCAAAGCCAAATTAGTCATTTAATAGGAAATAGTCCTATTAAAAATATAGGTGATAGGTTGGCGAGCCACATAGAGAAAGTTTTTAATAAACCTCATGGTTGGCTCGATCATGAGCATGCGACTGAGGAGTCTGAAGGAGCTTACCACTATGAAAATAGTCAGCCTTATTATCAGGTACCTTTATTGACGCCGCAAGAAGTAAAAGAACGTTTTCTGCATTTTATAAAAATTTCACCAAAAACCTATTCCAAATATTTAAGCACCAATATTCCTCTCAGTTCAGATGCTTTTGCACTTCGTGTAGAGAATGACTGTATGGAAACTGCTCAAGGCCCAAGTTTTCCTAAAAATTGCATTATTGTGTTAGACACTGACTGTGTGGCGCACAATGCAGCTTTTATTTTAGCTAAAATAAAGCAAGATCCGGGAAATACATTGCTCTTTAGACAATTGGTTATTGATGGTAATCGCCGATATCTGAAAGCTTTAAACCAGCATTATCCTTTGACAGAAATGCAACCCGATGATACGACATGTGGGGTGGTACGTTTTATGTTGATGGAATTTTGACAGTTTATTGCTTAATTTAATAAAGCTTTAATTATTTAATCCGGACAATCTTTTAGTATATTTTTTAATAATGATAGGTTTTTTATTTCCTTTTATAGCAATAGCCGCTGCCGACTCAGGATAAAGAGATAAATTATCAATAGTATAAGGGTTTATATTATTGACGTATTCTAAAAGATCTAAAGGCCGCTTATATCGAGAGTACGGATGAGTCTGTAAAGTACCACCCATGGCTTTTATTAAGGCTTCATTTCTTACCCAAGCATTAAAAAATGCCTTTAATTTTTCTTTACCTTGTAATAATTGCAATCGATCATATTCATCAGCAGGAAGGAAACGAAAAGCGATTTTATCGAGATTCATTCTGTGGTTTATATATTCAATATCAATACCCAGGGGTGTGTCGATGGTAAAAGCGTAAACCAGGATATTTTTTGAATGAGAGAGATTAAACTCTATACGGTGTTCAGAATTTATTAATAAAGGCTTCCCAGAAACGGAGTAGGTTAATGTCAGCTTCTGTGGACATTGTTCGGAATAATAAGCTAATAAATCACGTAGTACTCCTCTTGAAATAATAAAGCTTTGTCGATAAGGAATAGCTAATTTTTCAGCCCGTTTTTTTTCATCAGGCGAAAGCCAGTTTTGAAAGATCTCACATTTTTTTGTATGGACTTCAAATCTAGTATGCCAAATATGAATAATAGGTTGATTTAACACGTCCATAGGTATTAGATCCTGATTTTCAGGTTAAATTTGGTACATTTTTAATATACCTCAGGATATTAAAAAAGCGAAATTTTGACTATAGAGCAGGAAGAGCATAGAGATGATAATAAATTGATCGTATCAAATGTTTGGAAGGATATTTAAAAAACTGAGATTTATCTAAATTTAACGAATATTAATGTAAATCGTCATTTGGTAAGTAAATATTAATAATATCGGGTAGAAAATTAAGAAACCTTGCTGGATTTCCATATTTTTCTAAATTATAAAGCTTAAAGTAATCTATCAAAGCAATAATATAAGCTTTGCATTTAATTGATTCCCCAAGCATTAGCAATAAAAAAATAAGTAAGCTCCTAAAAATAGAAAGTTATTATTGTTTTTTAATATTTCTATTGTTAACCCCTAGAACTTCTACCAGCAAGGTATTCATTAGCTCAGAAATCTATATAAGCATTAAATAAATAATGTGTCAATACATTTAATCTGTAATTTGAGTTATACTGAAAAAGGTCTAATTGTATGGATATAAAATGAAAAAATTTGCCATCACTAATTTTCTAAACCATTTAATACTGGATTGTGGATTAAATAAAGAATTTATTGACGCAATGATTGCTGATGCCAAGCAACAGCAAGTTTCTTTTATAACTTGTTTAATTCAAACACAAAAGATAGATTCTTCCTACTTAGCCCATCTTTTAGCGGAAGAGCTGTTTCTGGAATATATTGACTTAGATACTATCGATGTTTTACAAACATCGAACAGCTTAATTGATAAAAATTTACTAAAAAAATATCAAATATTACCTTTATGGCATGATAAGAAAAAATTAAATTTAATCTTGGTGGATCCCACACAACAATTAGTTTTGGATGATATTCGATTTACCACGGGCTTAAGGTTGGAATATCAGATTGCAGATGAAAAAAAATTCATAAAGTTATTAGAAAAAATGAAAGACCCTTCCTTGCTAAAACAAAGGATTAGTAATGCAGTTGATTTAAATAATAGTAATGAAACCCAACTAAACGATATCAATAATCTAGAGACAGCGTTTAATAATTCCGATGCTGAGGATTTAACAATTGTAAATTATGTCTATAAACTTTTAATCGATGCTATTACACATAATGCTTCCGATATTCATATAGAACCTTATCAAGAAAAATTAAAAATACGTTTTCGTATCGATGGTTTGTTATATTCGATGCTGGACTTACCTAAACGATTAATATCACGGATTATTACCCGATTAAAAATAATGTCTCAATTGGATATTGCTGAGCGAAGAATTCCGCAAGATGGTCGTTTTCAGGTAAGGGATGTAAAGGGTCAAAATGTAGATTGTCGATTAAGTACCTGCCCAACAATTCACGGGGAAAAACTAGTTATAAGAATTTTGGATAGTAACAAAATGTTGCTCGAAATAGATAAATTGGGAATGAATAAAGCTCAAAAAATGGAATTTATCAAAGCCTTAACAAGTCCCCATGGCATGATTCTAGTCACGGGACCTACCGGCAGTGGAAAAACGGTTACGCTTTATACAGCATTAAATTTTTTAAAAAAAACTACAGTAAATATTTCGACTGTTGAAAATCCTATAGAAATTATTTTACCGGGAATTAATCAGGTTAACGTAAATTCTGCTATAGGTTTAACTTTTGCTTGCGTGTTAAGAGCTTTTTTACGTCAAGATCCCGATATTATCATGGTAGGAGAAATGCGTGATCAAGAAACAGCTGAAATAGGCATAAAAGCAGCTCAAACGGGACATCTTGTTTTATCTACATTGCATACAAACAGTGCAGCTGAGAGTTTAATTCGTTTAGAGAATATGAATATTCCTAGCTACAATATTGCTGCTTCTGTACAGTTAATTATTGCACAGCGGTTAGTAAGACGTTTGTGCATACATTGCAAAATTGAAGAACAATTACCAGAAAAAATTTTATTTAAATTAAATGTAAAATTAGATGCTAAAGTTAAAATTTTCAGTGCGAAAGGATGCTCACAATGCACAAAGGGTTATAAAGGTCGCACTGGAATTTTTGAAGTTTTAATACTTACAGATGAAATAAAAAAAATAATTTTACAGAAGAATAGCGCGTTAGAAATTAAGCAATTTGCAAAAAAACAAGGGATGCAAACCTTGTATTTATCAGCCTTAGAAAAACTTAAACAAGGTGAAATAAGTTTATTAGAAATGAAACGTGTAATAAAAGACTAAAATAATTATGTTAAATTTTGTTAAAATTTATATCTGGAAAGGGATTACTAACAAAAGAAAATTATGCAAAGGTAAAGAGTGTTTACGAAGCAAATCTCAATTACGTTTAGAATTACAACGTCAAAACATTTTTATAAGCTGTATTCGTACTCGTTGGACTATTCGATTTATTAAATCTGTCAAGATGCAGGAGGTTTTTCTTTTTACTCGTCAAATAGCACGTTTATTGAAAGCAGGAATCCCATTGCTACAAATCTTGCAATTATTAAAAACCAGTACTAACAATAGCGCATTACAGGATTATTTACAAAAATTAATTGCTGATTTAGAGGATGGGTTTTCTTTAAGTGAAGCCGTACAAAAAAATAAAATTTATTTTAATCAATTTCATCGTAGCTTAATCGCATTAGGAGAAAAAACTGCTACTTTAGGATTAATGTTTGATCGCATAGCAGTATATCAAGAGAAAAGCATGAAATTAAGAGCAAAAATAATTAATGCATTAGTATATCCTATGGTGGTTTTAATAGTGGCGGTTCTCGTTTTTGTCGCTTTATTGACGGGAGTAGTGCCTCAGTTCGAACAATTTTTTTCAGACGTAGGTGCTCAATTACCACTAATAACACGCATTGTTATTTATTTATCAAGGCGTATGGGATTTATTAGTATCTATGTCGGATTATCATTATTAATTTTAGGTGTTTTGTTCGTTTTCCTAAAGAAAAAATACCCAATTGTCAATAATAAAATAGATTGTTTTTATTTGAAAATTCCACTGTTTAATAAAATTTACACAGAAATTATAGTAGCTCGTATTACTCGCGCACTATCTACTGCTCTTACAGCGGGTTTGCCATTAATTGACGCTTTGCAACTTATTGCTGAAATAGCGGGTAATTTTGTTTATAAGTCTGCTATTTTAAGGAGCTGTGAACATATACGGAATGGCGAATGTTTTTATGAAGCTTTTTTACAACAAAATATTTTTCCATTAGATTTACTACAACTTATTAAGATTGGGGAAATAGGTAATTGTCTAAGCGAACTATTAAACAATACTGCCGACCTATACGAAGAAAAAATGAATTATTTGGCTGATAACTTATCGGTATTATTAGAGCCGATATTAATCATTATTTTAGGTTTAATGGTGGCTTGTTTAATTATAGCAATGTATTTACCCATCTTTAAATTAGGAAGTGTTATTTAAATGGATTATTTATTAATAGCTAGCTGTTCTTTTTTTAGTGTCTTATTAGGTAGTTTTTTTACAGTATTGATATATCGGTTACCGCTAATTTTAGAGCAACAATGGAGAAAAAATTCTCAAAATTTTTTAAGCCAAGAAAATTCCCTAGATTTAAACACAAAAACTTTTAATATATTTTTACCTTTTTCACATTGTCCCAATTGTCACGCATATTTAACGTTTTTACAGAAAATTCCTTTATTAAGTTATTTTTTCCTAAAAAGAAAATGTGCTTTTTGCCAAGAAAAAATTTCTTTTTGTTATCCACTTATCGAAGTTTTAACTTTAGTAACCTCACTTATAGTTATTGAGCGATTTGGAATAAATTTACAAACATTTGCAGCTTTAATTTTAACTTGGGGCTTATTAATTTTAGCGTTTATTGATATTGAACATAAGATATTACCGGATATCATCACTTTTCCTTTATTGTGGTGCGGGTTACTTTCAAACATAAAGCAGCTTTTTGTTTCTCCAGAATCAGCTATTTTAGGTGCTTGTTTTGCTTATCTTTTTCTTTACATACTAGCCAAGTGTTATCAGTGGCTCATAAAAATTGAGCCTATGGGGGAAGGGGATTTTAAGTGTTTTGCTTTATTGGGGGCTTGGCTAGGTATAAATGCATTACCTTATGTTTTGCTCATAGCCTCTGTTATAGGCTCATTGGTTGGCGTTGTGCTATATCTATGTAATAAAGATAGCTTACGAAAAGGGATAGCTTTCGGCCCTTATTTAGCTTTATCAGGTTGGTTAGTTTTATTATGCCACACCTAGCAATAAAGCGTGCATTTACAAAGAATCCCTTGATGTGACTTGCGACTTGAATAATATATTTAAACTAAAACTAGCTTTTTATCTTTCTTAATTCATCGTATCATGGAGGGATAAGAAATGAAAATAGATGAAATTAATATTTAAATTTGGCAATAAATGAAAAATTATAGGGTTGTAAAACCATCTAACTCTGACGCTTGCATTGCTATCCTAGGCGCAGGTGCTTGGGGAAGTGCTTTGGCTATTCATTTAGCCCGTAAGCATCAAGAGGTACGTTTATGGGCCTATGAAAAACAACAAGTTACTGAAATAAATATTAAAAGAACTAATGAACGCTATCTGCCGGGTATCGTTTTTCCGTCTAATATCACTTGTTCAGAGGACTACCAAACGGTTCTTTCTGGAACACAAGATATTTTAATTGTTACTCCTAGTGTTGCTTTTCAAACAACCCTAAAAAAAATTCAGCCTTTTTTACAAGCGAATCAGCGATTATTATGGGCAAGTAAAGGTATAGATCCTGAAAAGCATCAATTATTAAATGAAGTGGTGAAAGATGTTTTAGGACATAGAGAAATGGCAGTGCTATCAGGCCCTAGTTTTGCTAAAGAAGTTGCTATGGAATTACCTACTGCTGTCTGTATTGCCTCAGAAAATTATGATTTTGCATATGAGTTATTACAAAGATTTCAGACAAAAAAATTTCGCGTGGAAATTACTCAAGATATTATTGGTGTCGAACTCGGCGGGGCGATGAAAAACATATTAGCTATTGCTGTTGGCATGACAGAAGGCTTAGGTTTTGGAGCCAATGCCAAAGCCGCAGTGATTACTTCCGGTTTAGCAGAAATGATAGAATTAGGTTTAACATTGGGTGCAAGACAGGAGACTTTTTTGGGGCTGTCAGGTCTTGGAGATCTTGTATTAACCTGCACAGATAATCAATCACGGAATCGTCGCTTAGGTTTAGCTTTAGGGCAAGGACGTAGCTTAGAGGAAACTAAAGCGTTAATTGGAACCACAGAAGGTTATGATACTGCAAAAAATATTTTCTTCTTAATCAAGAAATATGGAGTCAAAGCGCCATTTTGTGAGAGCGTATATTCTATTTTATATGAGCAAAAATCACCGCAAACACTCTTTAAAAATTATTTTCAATAAAAAATCTATTTTAACGTTTAGAGGGCGTCTGCAATTGTGCCAGGCTGAGACAAAAAGCGCTATTTTTGAGTATCGTAACGGAGCATCCGCGCAATATGTGAGTAACGAAACACAGAAAAACATTTGTTTGTTAGCTAGCATCGTGCAATTGAAGGCACCTTCTTATTGTTTTATCCAATTAATGAGGCCGCCGGCTAATAGCACCTTTAATTCTCGTGGACTTAAAGGATGAGTAACGACGTAATTTTTATTTTTAGTTTTATTATGAACGGTCAGTTCATCAGATTTTTGAATAGTTTCGCGAATATCTTTAATTAATAAAACATCACCTTGGTCAATAGTGTCATAATCGGCAGGATTAGTAAAAATCAGAGGTAAAACTCCAAAATTAACCAGGTTCTGTCTGTGAATACGTGCAAACTGTTTAACTAGCACGGCTTGTACACCTAAATAACGAGGTGCAATGGCAGCATGTTCACGACTGGAACCTTGCCCATAGTTTTCGCCGCCAACAATAATGGATCCAGTTTTCTGATATTCTAAAGCGCGTTTGGGGTAAGAAGGGTCGATTTGATCAAAAACAAACTGACTAATCCCAGCAATATTACTGCGAAAAGGAAGTACTTTAGCTCCTGCAGGCAAAATTGTGTCGGTGGAAATATCATCACCAACTTTAATTAAAACCGGCCCTTCAATGTTATCGGTTAAAGGAGCAAATATGGGTAAGGGCTGGATATTAGGACCTTTAGCTAATTTTACTTCGCTAGGATTTTCAGAGGGTGGTACCAGCATCGTTGTATTAATAATAATTTTTTTCGGTTCTTTAAAGCGGGGATAAGCTTTATTATTTAGAGAACGAGGATCGGTGATAACACCGGTTAAAGCCGAAGCTGCAGCAATTTCTGGACTGCAAAGATAGACTTGATCTTCTTTGGTTCCAGATCGACCAGGAAAATTTCTTGGTACGGTGCGTAAGCTTATTTTTCCAGAAGCAGGCGCTTGACCCATACCAATACATCCATTACATCCTGCCTGATGAATACGTCCGCCTGCGCGAATTAATTTTTCTAAAATGCCTAATTCAACCATATTTTCTAAAATTTGGCGCGAGGTTGGGTTTATATCAAACGAAACACCAGGAGCTATTTGTTTCCCAGCGACAATTTCTGCTGCAACAGCGAAATCTCGTAGTCCAGGATTGGCTGATGAACCTATCATCGATTGGTAAATAGGTCGGCCAACAACTTCTTGGATAGGAACTACTTTTCCTGGGCTAGAAGGTAATGCAATTAAAGGCTCAAGCTGTGAAAGATCAATTTCGTCATGTTCATCGTAACTTGCATTGTTGTCGGCAGTTATTTCTTGCCAATCAGATTCTCGCTTTTGCGTTTTCAGGAATTCTCGTGTCATCGCATCCGAGGGGAAGACGCTAGTAGTGGCTCCTAGCTCTGCGCCCATATTGGCAATGACATGCCGATCCATCGCAGATAAATGCTGCAGTCCTGGTCCATAGTATTCAATAATTTTTCCTATGCCACCATTAACATCATGGCGGCGTAATAATTCCAGAATGATATCCTTTGCACTGACCCAATCCGGTAGTGAGTTGGTTAGTTTTACACCCCAAACTTTCGGCATGGCGACGCGGAAAGGATGTCCAGCAATAGCCATGGCAACTTCTAATCCGCCTGCGCCAATGGCTAACATACCCATCGATCCAGCCGCACACGTATGGCTATCTGAGCCTAATAAGGTTTTTCCCGGTTTTCCAAAACGTTCCATATGCACAGGATGACTTACACCATTACCCGGACCGCTAAAATACAAACCAAATTTTTTACAAGCACTGAGTAAAAATAAATGATCATCTGCATTTTTGAAATCTGTTTGTAATAGGTTATGGTCAATATACTGTACTGAGACTTCCGTTTTAGCCTGATTTAATTCCATCGCTTCACATTCCAGCATTACCATCGTTCCTGTGGCATCTTGACATAATGTTTGATCAATTTTCAGGCCAATTTCGGCGCCGGGTTGCATCTCACCTTCAACTTTATGAGAATTAATTAATTTTTGCGTTACATTTTGTGGCATACTAAATTCCTAAAATTAAATCCATTTAATTTTCGTTTAAGGATAGCATTATCCTATCTCTTTGATTATTTCTCAGTTATAAAAACTAAAATAAGTGATTAATGAGTCTTTAACTGACAGGCCGCATAAAGAATTTCCTATAGGAAAATAAGTTATAATACGATAGAAACAATAAATTGTTTATTATGTAGAATTTTGTGTAGTTTATTAGATAATGTATAGTAGTTTACAACAAGCCTCAATCTAACGGTAGGGATTCGAATATGCATTTACCCGTTACTCGCTGGATCGATTTATTGACCTTTTTTCTTTGCGTCTTAGTGTTAATGGTCGCGGTATATTTGCAATATAAAGTTGGGATCATTCCTTGCCCGCTCTGCATCATCCAACGATTTATCATTACTTTATTAGGCTTATTATTTTTAATGGGCGCGCTGTTTAACTTTGAAGCATTCACGCGTTGTTTCTTACATACGATAACGTTTTTATTAGGAGTAGCGGGCGCCGTGGTAGCTAGCCGCCAACTTTGGTTGGAGCATTTTCCTTCAGAGCAGTTAATCAGTTGTCAAGCTGCAGTAGCACAATATAGTACGTCTGTCTATTTTCATAAAATTATTGAATTATTTTTTCAAGGGACCAGTAATTGTGGCAGTGGAACCTGGCGGTTTTTAAATTTAAGCATGCCGATGTGGACATTAATAATTTTTATTGTACTGGCTGCTATCTCTTTGCGCCAGGTATATATTAACCGGCGCAAGCGTAAACGACATTTTTTATCTTGAAATACTACTTAGATATTTTCATATGTAAGTCTGTGATAGCTACGTAACCATTTGTCTGTGGAAAATAAGCAGTATTAACACTATTATTTGGATTCAAATTCTGCGAAAAAAATTTTTCTGGTTCTCCATCAATAACAAAATCAATTGATCCAATTATGTTTTTTAACTCCTCAGCATCAGGTCTTACATCAATAGGTGAAATCATCAATAATACCAGATATTTTAATAATTGTTTTTTTTGAAAAGTAATTTCTGGCATAGAAAACTCTGCGCTTAGCTGAGAATTTTTTATCTTTGCTCCCGATACACTAATCATATTTTTTAATTCGCTAATCATGAGTTGCAAATTTTCATTATAAATGCCAACTTGATGAACTAAAAGAATATTCCAATGTAAAGTATAATGCGCAGCCCATTTTTTGTAATTTAGCAATTTTTCACATTCATTATTCGATTTTTCTAATGGACCCATTATGTCATTGTTTAAAACATAATGTAATGTCGCTCCAAGGGACCAAATATCTGCTTTATCAATATTTTTGATTTTTCTTTTAAGAAATTCTGAATTATTCCATATTTCTGGAGCTGTAAAAAAATAGGTTGCGTTTTGTGAAGCGGGTTCATCTTTATAATAAGCACATCCAAAATCTGCTAATTCGAATCCATTCTCCTTAAGTAAAATATTATCTGGCTTGATATCATTATGAATAATACCAATGTGATATTTTCCTGCTTCATCTTTAAACTTAGAATTGTGCAAGTGGAATAATGCTGTTATCACCTGGGAGAATCCTCGAAGCAGATAGCTTAAAGTAAATTTGCATTCTAGATTTTTTTGTATCTCTTCATAGTTACTTTGAAGATCACCTTTTTCTCTATAACACGTATAAAAAGTATCTGATTTTTGATGAACGGACAATGCTAATAAATGATGTGGAAAATGTGGAGCTGTATTTTCTTTAATGGCCTTATTGATCTGAATTTCACGGCCTATTCCTGTATTTCCGGATTTTTCAACAAGCTTACGGATTCTTTTTTCTCGGTTAATGAAAAAAACTAAGCTTGTCTTGCCATTTTGCCCCTGGTTTAACCGTTTATTTATGTGTGTTATAGAAGCGCTTATTTCATTTGGACTCATTAAAGCTAAGCTCCTTTCGAGATCAGGAGTGGGTAACGGTGTTTGCGGGCTTAGGAAAAAATTTTGTTCTATGGATTGTTTCCCACACGGATCTACTTTGAAGTTAAGGTTCAGATTAGTAGGTCGCGGTCTTTTTTGTGGATAAGAAGTTGGTAACGGTGTTTGTGGACTTGGAAAAAAAATGTGTTTCAATTGCTTGTTTGATTTTATTTCAAGAGTAAGATCAGTGGGCCGTGGTCTTTTTCGAGGGCTAAAAGTTGGTGGAGGTGTTGGGATTACTGTTTTGTTAGGAGGAATTGTAGGTATTAAGTTATCAGGTTTTTTTGTACGCATAACAATTTTTATAGTATTATTAGATATTTCAGATATTTATTTGTATTAAAAATGAATAACACATATTATAATAAGAATTTTTCGTTCGACATATAAGTAAAAAATAGTATTAAAAAATATTCGATCAGATTAAATGTTATTTAGAGAGTGCCGTCAATTAAGTAAATAGGTTAGAATTAACCCAAAAAATAAAAAGCGTAAAAATGGAGATGAAACGCCATAAACTGGGTGAAAAAAGAAAGCCAGTTACCTGCAAGAAAAGGTTTAGTAGGAATCACAGTGAAAAATAATAGAAATTTTATTAATGCTATTTATTAGATATTTAAAATCGGTGCCCCGTGAAGAGATTTTCCTAAAAGACATGGCGATTGGAAAAATGTTCATTACCGATTTAACGATCTAACGCTAAGTTTGCACCGATTTGTGCCAGTGGTGCTATTAATAAAATAGATAATAATTTTAAACCTATTATCAGAATAAGCGGTGAAAAATCTAAGCCTGAAACATTTGGTATGAAACCGCGTATGGGTTTGATTAAAGGTTCACTAACGCGTACCACTATTTCCACGAATGGGCCATGGGATAGCGGACTTATCCAACTTAAAATAGTTAAAGCAATTACGGCATAAAAGAAGATATTAATCAATTGATTTAGCAGCTCGGAAAATCCAAGCACTAGCAATCCAATTAAATGAGGTGTTGTACTAATCTGTAACCAGACGAGCAGTGCAATTTTAATCATTTCTAAGCCTAATAATAATATGATAGCGGCGATGTCGATACCATGTAGACTGGGAATGATGCGGCAAATAGGGCGCAAGAGTGGATTGGTTAATTTTGCAATTAATACAAATAAAGGATTGTGACTATCCGTATTAACCCATTGTAAAACAATTCGTAATAGTAAAATAAAAATATACAAATCAAAAATGGATTGAATAAGGAATATCCCTGCATTATTAAAAGAATTGAGCATAGAAAGTTAACCTGTTATTTTAATTGTCATCTGGTTGTTAGTTAAGTCTAATAGTGCGGGTGTTCCAAAAGGTAAACTACGATTCTTTTTTCCATGGCCAATATCGGGACAACGTAATACTGGAAAATTTTGTTCTTTGGCAAATCGTTCTAATACTGCTTGAATTTTTTTTTCTTCCTCTACCTTTGCTGGAAAGGTAAAATCACCCAATAATAAAGCTTTTATATGACTCAGTATGCCCGACTGCTGTAAATGCTGTAGCATTCTGTCGATACGATAAGCAGATTCATTGACATCTTCTAAAAATAAAATTTTATGATTAGTTTCAATTTGCCAGTTTGTGCCTAGACTTGTTTGCGCTAGGCTAAGACTGCCACCGGTTAAAGTTGTTTCGATAAAATCCAAAGAATGAAAGGGTTTATGATAAGATTTTAGTGAATAGGTTAATTCTGATAGTTGGCCAAAAATAACTTTTTTTAATTCATTAATATTTTCTGCTGCAATTAAATGATGAACTACTTGGTTAAGTGTAGGCGCATGCAGTGTTTGCCAATGCCATTTTTGTTGTAAAAATAAATGTAAAGCTGTGATATCGCTAAAGCCAATAAATATTTTTGATTTTTCAGGCGCGTTTAATTTTAATAAAGAAGGTATTAGACGCGTACAACCATAGCCTCCGCGAAGACACCAAATAGCATGAGAATCCGTATTAAATAAAGCGTCTTTTAGTTGTTGAAAACGTTTTTCATCACTGTTGGCACAAAGCAGATCAGGCGCAAATAAATCAAAGGAAATTCTTGGAATTAATTGCCAACTTTCTAATAAGCTTTTAAATTTTTCTATAACCGATTTGTCTGCAACACCACCGGCAGGAGCAATAATATCAATAATTGAATTTTTCTTTAAAGTTTGCCAGGGTTTAAAGCTATTCATTTTTGTTGTTGATTCTAAGTGCATAATCATTAACTTAGTTGACCATGAAACTAATATTATCTATTTTTATATATTTTTCGCACTTAAATTTTTGTCTATGTTGTTGCTTCACTAGCAATCCTCATGGTTGTCGTATAACAACAGTGCTTCGTTTGCCAAAAATACAATTTCAGCAAGTATATTGGAGTTTTGAATCTATGCTATTTTCTAGCTTAATTTTTTCTAGAATGCTTGGTTTTATATATCTAAATTATCAACTTCTAGCGCATTCTGTTGAATAAAATTACGACGAGGTTCAACTTGGTCACCCATTAAGGTAGTAAAGATTTGATCGGTTGCGATAGCATCTTCAACCGTGACACGTAGCAAACGTCGGGTATTCGGATCCATCGTTGTTTCCCATAATTGATCAGGATTCATTTCGCCTAAACCTTTATAGCGTTGTATGGCTTGTCCTCGACGTGCCTCAGCTAATAGCCATTCGTAGACTTCTTTAAAATTCTTCACGGCTTGTTTTTTGTTATCGCGCTGTATATAAGCGCCTGATGCAATTAGGCCGTATAGCTGCTTAGTCATTTCGAATAAACACTGATATTCGAGTGTCTTAAAGAACTCATAAGAAATTTTATAGGTTGTTTCTAAACCATGCGTACTAATTGTTATTTCAGGCAAAAATACATGCCGTTCAGTATTTTCATAAATTGTGACTTGATAGCGAATAGCTTCATTATTGGTAGTTTGTTGCAATTGATTTTGCCAGTCTTTTGTCCACGCCAACATTTTAGAAGAATCTGTCAATTCATCAGAAGATAAAGGCGGAAGATCAAGAAGGGCTTGCAAAGCATCTATTGGATAGCGTCGCGACAAATGTTGAACCATCATTTGTGTTTTGCGGTAATCCATGACTAATTTTTCTAAACCGATACCTTGAATAGAGAGGCCTTCAGTATGGGGATAAAGAGCTGCATCATGCAGCGCAGTTTGTGTCAAATAAGCTTGTAGTGCAGCATCGTCTTTTAAGTATTGTTCTTGCTTTCCTTTTTTAATTTTATATAAAGGAGGTTGAGCAATATAAATAGTGCCGCGTTGCAATAATTCTGGCATTTGACGATAGAAAAATGTCAGCAATAAAGTACGAATATGTGAACCATCGACATCGGCATCGGTCATGATAATTATGCGGTGATAACGCAACTTATCTGGATTATATTCTTCTTTACCGATACCACAACCTAGTGCAGTGATTAATGTTCCGACGGCTTCTGAGGATAACATTTTGTCAAAGCGGGCTTTTTCTACGTTTAGGATTTTACCTGTAAGAGGTAAAATAGCTTGATAACGGCGATTGCGCCCTTGTTTAGCAGACCCACCGGCTGAATCTCCTTCAACAATAAATAACTCACAAAGAGCAGGATCAGTTTCTTGGCAATCTGCTAATTTTCCAGGTAAGTCAGCAATATCGAGTGCGGTTTTTCGTCGCGTCATTTCACGTGCTTTACGTGCTGCTTCACGGGCCCGCGCGGCATCGATGATCTTCATCATGATGGCACGCGCATCTTGTGGTGTCTCAAGTAAAAACTCTTCAAGTTTTTCTGAGGTTAAGGCTTCAACTATTCCTTTAACTTCCGAAGAAACTAGTTTATCTTTAGTTTGTGAGGAGAATTTAGGATCAGGAACCTTAACGGATAAAACAGCAGTGAGTCCTTCACGTGTGTCATCGCCCGTGGTGGTGATTTTTAGCTTTTTGCTAGTTGCTTCACGATCGATATAAGTATTTAATGTTCGAGTTAAGGCAGCACGAAAACCAGCCAGATGGGTTCCTCCATCACGCTGAGAAATATTATTGGTAAAACATAAAATATTTTCTTGAAAGCTATCATTCCATTGCAAGGCAACTTCAACAGTAACCTCATCGCGTTCAGCGGTGAAATAAAAAGGCTGCTTGTGAATTAAAGTTTTGTTTTGATTAAGGTATTCAACAAAAGCTTTGATTCCTCCCACATACTTAAGTTGAGTTTCTTCATTGGTCCTTTCATCGGTAAGATTAATTGCGACACCCGAGTTTAAAAAGGATAACTCACGTAAGCGTTTTAAGAGAATATCATAGTGGAATTCATTGTTATGTTGAAAAATGGTCTTGCTGGGATAGAATCGAATTTCAGTCCCTCTTTCTTGAGTTTCTCCTGCAACTTGTAGCGGCGCAGCAGGCTCTCCTAGCAGATAGGTTTGCTCATAGACCCTATTATTACGTCGAATAGTGAGCTGTAGCTTTTCTGATAAAGCGTTAACAACGGAAACACCTACACCATGCAAGCCTCCAGAGACTTTATACGAATTACTATCAAATTTACCGCCCGCATGTAAGACTGTCATGATAACTTCAGCAGCCGATCGGCCTTCTTCACTATGGATGTCAACTGGAATACCACGGCCATTATCTTTAACGGTGACTGAGTCATCACTATGCAGGATAATATCAATCTGAGAACAATAACCCGCTAAAGATTCGTCTACGGAATTGTCTACGACCTCAAAAACCATATGGTGGAGACCTGTTCCATCATCCGTATCACCGATATACATACCAGGACGTTTTCGGACAGCATCCAGGCCTTTTAAGACTTTTATATTGGAAGAGTCATACGACATACCTAGTCCACCCTGTTGGCTAGAATTTCCCTTAAGACCTAGTTCTGGTTCAAGAGAGCTTTCCGTGTGTGGGACAATAGGCTCACAATCCGTTATAGATGGGTTTATTCCCGCCAAAAACTCATTTTTAATCGACATACAGCATAAGGGTTAAAAACTGAAATTATACCATAAATTAACCCTTAAATTCGAATATTAATAAGAAAATCAAAGACTTAAAGGAGCTAAAATGACTGTAGATTTTCTTGTCCTTGAATCATTAATAGAAATTATAGGCCTAATTTTTAAGTAGATGGAATCCATCGCTTTGATTAGGCAAGCCATTGATGGTCTTAAAATGCTGATAAATTGGTTAAGTCATTCTTAATTTATTGACAGGAAAATCTCTTGCCATGATACTCTTCGGTTTTGCATTGAAGAGCTTCCGACATGAATAGTAATGCCCTACGCAAATTATTTCTTAATTATTTTAAAAGTCAGGGTCACACTATTGTTCCCTCTGCTTCCTTAATTCCGGCAGATGATCCGAGTTTATTATTTACTAACGCCGGAATGGTGCCCTTTAAGGATGTTTTTTTAGGCCTGGAAACTAGACCCTATACCCGTGCAGCAAGTATACAAAGGTGTATGCGGGCTGGGGGAAAACATAATGACCTTGAAAATGTAGGTTATACAGCTAGGCATCACACTTTTTTTGAGATGTTAGGGAATTTCAGCTTCGGTGATTATTTTAAGCGCGAGGCTATTTTATATAGCTGGAAGTTTTTGACTGAGGAGCTCGGTCTTCCTCCCGAGAAGCTATGGGTTACGGTATTTACTGAGGATGATGAAGCGGCGGTGATTTGGTTAAATGAGGTTAAAGTAAACCCCAAGCGCTTTTCTCGTTGTGGAAAACAGGATAATTTTTGGGCGATGGGTGATGTCGGTCCTTGTGGTCCATGCTCTGAAATCTTTTATGACCATGGACCTAGTATTCCTGGAGGCCCTCCGGGTACGCCCACAGCGGATGGTGATAGATATGTTGAAATCTGGAATTTAGTCTTCATGCAGTTTCAGCGTTCCTTAGATGGGATGCTGACGCCTTTACCTAAGTGCTCGGTAGATACAGGTATGGGTTTAGAACGGCTCGCAGCTGTTATGCAGGGAGTTACTAATAATTATGATACCGATTTGTTTCAACCTTTAATTAAGATAGTCGCTAAAGAAGCATCCCTAACAGATTTTACCAATACTTCTTTACGCGTCATTACGGATCATATTCGTGCGTGTGCTTTCTTAGTCAGCGATGGAGTTCATCCTGGTAATGAGGGGCGTTCTTATGTGTTACGTCGAATTATCCGCCGAGCTATTCGACATGGCCATAAAATAGGTTTGGATCGCCCTTTTTTTTACCGACTGGTTAAACCTTTAGCGATACAAATGCAGCAAGCTTATCCGCAATTAGTAAAAAAACAAAAAACCATTGAGAAGGTCCTGCTCCAGGAAGAGCAACAATTTGCCCGAACGTTAACCCACGGCCTTAAATTGTTTGAACAAGAATTAACCAAGCTGCAAGGCCAAAAACAATTTCCCGGATCTGCACTTTTTCGTTTATACGATACCTTTGGATTTCCCGTTGATCTCACCGCGGATGTGGCTAGAGAACATGGTTTAACCGTAGATATAACGGGTTTTAAAAAGGAAATGGAACGTCAAAAAAGTCAATCTAAAGCGGCCAGTTGTTTTACTTCCATGCAGAGTTTATCTCTGGATAAAAATAAGCCGACTGAATTTGTTGGTTATAAGGCATTAAAACAAACATCTGTTCTCATTGTAGCGTTATTTGATGGAAAACAATTTATAGAAGAATTATCTTTAGATGAAGAAGGCTTTGTTATCTTAGCCAAGACTCCCTTCTATGCCGAAAGTGGAGGGCAAATAGGCGATACCGGATATCTAGTTAATGCGACGAGTCGTTTTTTAGTGACTGAAACATTTAAAGAAGGGGCGTTAATTCTTCATAAGGGTAAGTTAATTAAAGGACATTTAAAAAAGGGTGATAAATTGAAAGCAGAAGTGGATGTTGAAAAGCGTCGCGCTGTTAGTTTAAATCATTCTGCAACACACCTATTGCATGCAACATTACGAGAAATTTTAGGAGAACATGTGATGCAGCAAGGTTCTTTGGTAGAACCTGAACGTTTACGATTTGATTTTACACATACCAGCCCAGTAAATGTTGAACAATTGAAGTTGATTGAAGATCGCGTTAACCAACAAATTCGTGCAAATTTACCTGTTGTTACTGAAGAAATGTCGCCTGAAGAGGCGAAAAATCAAGGCGCTTTAGCTATGTTTGGGGAGAAATACGGCGATAAGGTACGCATGTTGAGCATGGGTTGTTTTTCCAAGGAATTATGTGGAGGTACACATGTTTTGCGTACCGGTGATATTGGTTTATTTAAAATTACAGCAGAAATAGGTATTTCTGCAGGAATACGTCGTATTCAAGCCGTGACTGGACAATATGCATTAGATTGGATTACCGCCATAGAGGAGCAGCTCAATCAACTTGCCAAGCTTTTTAAAAGCTCTAAGGATAATTTACTCGAAAAAGCGCGTAGGGATATAGAAGTAAAACAGTCTTCACAAAAACAAATAGCAGCCTTACAACAATCTATCGTCGCTATGATGGGGGAAGAACTCATTTCTCAAGCGATCGAATTACAAGGAATTAAATTATTAATCAGTGAAATTAATGGGATTGATGCAGCTGGGTTACGTCATTTGCTTGATCAACTTAAAAACAAATTAAAACCCGCAGTTATTGTGCTAGCCAGTATCGAACAGCAGCACGTGCAATTAGTGGTTGGAGTTACTAAAGAGCTGACCGAAAAAATAAAGGCCGGCGAACTGGCCAATAATATAGCGTTAGCAATTGGAGGGAGTGGCGGTGGACGACCGGATTTTGCCCAAGCAGGAGGAGATAACCCCGAAGCCTTAGATACGGCTTTAAAAAATGTAAAGCATTGGGTTGAGACCCGCTTAAATGGCAACTATGCTTAGAATTGAATAACTAATCAAATAGATCATTACAATGGCTTTAATTGTACAAAAATTTGGCGGCAGCTCAGTTGGAAGTATCGATAAAATTCAACAAGTTGCAAATAAAATTATTGAAACCCGCGCACAAGGGCATCAATTGGTAGTCGTTGTTTCGGCGATGGAAGGTGAAACCAATCGCTTAATTTCACTCGCTAAAATATTGAATGAACAACCCGATTCTAGGGAATATGATTTGTTGTTAGCAACCGGAGAACAAGCAGCTACTGCTTTATTAGCAATGGCTTTACTTGCACAAGGTTGTCCGGCCCGATCTTATAATAGTTTTCATGTTCCTATTTATACCGATAGTCACCATAAAAAAGCGCGTATTTTAAGTATTAAAGAAGAAGTGTTACGTAAGGATATCGGTGAAGGTAGAGTACCTATAGTTGCTGGATTCCAGGGAATCTCAGATTCAGGAAATATGACCACTTTAGGACGGGGTGGCTCTGATACTACCGCAGCCGCTTTAGCCGCTGTCTTAAAAGCCGATGAATGTCAAATTTATACTGATGTAGATGGTATCTATACCGCCGATCCTCATCTTGTTCCACAGGCTAAGCGCTTAGATCAAATTGGTTTCATCGAAATGACAGAATTTGCTCGTGCCGGAGCCAAAGTCGTGCAACATCGGGCGGTTGAGCTGGCGAGTAAATATCATATTCCATTACGCGTTTTATCAAGCTCGCAGAATGGCAGAGGAACGCTAATCAAAGCTAGCAAAAAAGAGTCGGCGGTAGAAGGAGCAACGATCACCGGAGTGACAGCAAGTCATCACGAGGCAAAATTGACTGTCCATGGATTAACAACTGAAAAAGAAGCGATGTCACATTTTTTTTCTTTGCTTAATGACGCGCGTATCGAAATTGATATGTTAACCCAACAACAACTCTCACCAGAACGAATGGATATAACATTTACACTAGCAGGTGCGGATTATCTGCAAGCTGTACAATTACTCCAAACCTTAGTAAAGGAGAAATACGCACTATCCATAATCGGTGATAATAAACTGGCCAAGCTTTCTGTGGTTGGAATAGGTTTACATTCTCACCCTGGCATCATTCATACCTTGTTTCAAGCACTGGAATCAGCAGATATCCCTGTTATTTTAACGTTATCCTCGGCGTTAAGAGTCTCTTTGATAGTCAGAGATGCCCAGATAGTGCGAGGCGTTCAGATTTTGCATCATGTTTTTGGCTTAGGCGAAGAATAATTAGTTGTCAGCTTATTTTTAAGGAATTTTACGGTATTTTTAACAAGTATTAAGTTTTCCTTAAGGTTTTGTTAGTAGACTAATTCCGCAAAATGTCTGTATGTAAATTTTTATATCTTTTTTTGTTAATAGATAGAAATTGATTAGGTGTTGCATACGGTCGATTCATGAGTCAACTAAAGGAGAATCATAAAGATGCTTATTTTGACACGGCGTATTGCAGAAACACTTATTATTGGTGACGATGTTACAGTGACTGTACTGGGCATTAAAGGACATCAAGTAAGATTAGGTATTAACGCACCTAAAGAAGTTTCTGTTCATCGGGAAGAAATTTATCAACGCATTCAGCAAGAAAAACAAAAGCAGGAAGGGCACTCTGACGAAGGAGAGTTAGAAGATAGCGATGAAGATTAACTAACTATTTTATAAAACTTAAGGTAGTGCTATACTCGCCAGCCTCAGCCGGAGAGGTGGCCGAGAGGCTGAAGGCGCTCCCCTGCTAAGGGAGTATGGCATAAAAACCATCGAGGGTTCGAATCCCTCTCTCTCCGCCATGTCAGTTACTAGATTAACGGGCTATTTGGCATCCTATTAGTGAAGTTCTGAGTCGATTAAACTTTCACTAACTTGGAAAGTTTTTAACAGCAACTATAATCCAGATATGTCAATAATCCTTTTCGATTGTTGATAAGTTTGATTCTATTGTTACATTTCCTCATTTTAATTCCTTCAATATTTACCCAGTTACAGGTAAATTTAAATAGCGTCGAAGTTCCGACCATTTTTTCGGATAGTTCCGTAAAAAACTCCCCTGATTAAAATAGCACTCATGCGGTAATTATTTCGTTATTATTGAGTAAATCAAACTAGCTAGAACTATAAAAATATTAATGTTTACATATTAACTTACAGTTACATATTTAATTTTTCTTTAATATTCTGAGGTTATTATCAATTTAATAATCACATCATTTTAAAGAAAACCAATGCCTAATGCTAAAAGTTTAGCTAATTTTACGTTCACTAAGGAAAGAAATGAAATTTTTCTCCCATCCTTAAACGAGACTATTTTTGTTACGAAGAATAAAAACAATAGCAGTTAGGTTCTGAAAAGCGTAGGCAATAAATCATCCGAAGCCAAACAAGAAACAGTGGCCCAAGAATTTATGCGTTTGTTTTGCGCTTATTATCCTAAAACACGTTGGGTAGAAGGTGCTTATGTATTATCAAAAGAAATATCAAAATTTAAACCTGATTTTTTTTCCTCTCCTGAAGGCAAGGAAGCAATTATCAATCAGGATTTGACAGGCTTGGCTTCTGCACAAATTCTTGCATTACTGTTTAAATGAAGGTGATTTTAAAGCAGGTAACGTCGGTATAGATGCAGAGAGGCGTGTTGTAAAAATTGATGGAGGATTATGTTTTGCTGAAAGAAAACGTGATCAATATTCATTTGACACTAACAATTTTAACATTATCCGGAAAGATATTGAAGCACTTCCCGCGCTTGATACCCATGAGCCTGCTAATTGGTTAGATTTCATTGAATATATAGTAGTACAGGTAACGGACTCTCGGGGTAATATAAAAAATGAGTGCCAGTCTATAAAAAATCCAAAATCTAACTTGCTTAAATTATCGGATAGCGCATTAGATTTCTTTAGAAAAGAACGGGATCAAATTCTATTACGTATTTGTTTATTACCAGAAAAATTTATTCAATATTTTACACAAGCTTATATTGAAGACACTGATCTCGCAAGGGAATTGGCTGACTTTATTATCAATCGAAAAAATCAATTAGAAACAACAGTTAATCAAATTAAAAGTTTTCAAGAGTATAAATCCAGTGTTCAAGCAAAAAAAGATATACAGAATTTTATTGCTGAGCTAAAGTCCTTTAAAACCACGGGAAAATCAGTTTTATTAACTGAACTTAAAAAAAATCAGAACTATGATGTTGAAAAGTATATTTGTGATAAATTTCTTAAAGGCTATTCGGCTATTACAGCACCGCCTCTTCCTTCTCCCCGTAGAAATAGACCTATTGGAAATAATTTTTTTAACAAAAAAAAGAAGTAAATAAACCAGTAACACCAGTAATAAAAGCAAGAAAAAAATGTCTCACTCGAGACCAGCTACTTTTTCCTCAAGAACCTGATAATGCAAAGCAATCATTGGGTACTTAAAATCCTTTTAGATTTTAAGGCATATTTTTTTATTTCGCTTTCAGTAACTTTTATTTAAGAAGTATCGTTTTAGTTGTTGTGAAAAAGTCATAATGATTTCTATGTAACATTAGTCGCATGTAGAAGAAGGCGCCTGTTATCACAAATACGGAGCATTTTTACTTGTTGACTCAGTAAAAGATTCAAAGGAAAATTTTTAAAGCAATACTAGTTTACTTCTTTTAATCTTGATAAAGCGCATACCCTAAATAAGTTTTTATAAATTTAAAAATTTTTTATTATAATAAATCTTTAATGTTTTGTTATACTGGATATATAATTATAATTTGCGTAAACCAATATATTTTTAATTTTTATGTAGGTTGAATAAAGTAACCAATAACAAAATAAGGACACTTATGAATTTCAATGTTATAAATTCAATTTTAAAAAAATCTATTGATCCAAATGAGTGGATCAAATGAAGGAAAACCAGTTAATGTAATGCGGCGGTATGATTTGCGTCATACATGGGCATCTTGGCATGTTCAAAATGGGACGTCATTACAAGAGTTACAATAATTGGGTGGATGGTCTTCTTTTGAAATGGTTCTACGCTATGCACATTTAAACAGTGATCATCTTCAGAAAGCAGCAGGGAGAATTGTTACAAATTCCCTACATCACTATCAAATAGCTTAAGCTGGAGACTAGCTGGATGAAGGATAAACTGTTAGAATGCCGGGCTCTTTGGGAACATGCGCCCGTAGCTCAGCTGGATAGAGTACCAGGCTACGAACTTGGTGGTCGGGAGTTCGAATCTCTCCGGGCGCACCAGTAAATCTTGTTTTTTCAATAACTTACCTAACTATTCAAAGCCTTGTTTTTTATCTAAGTATTGCCATGTACCAATTTTGTACCAGACAAACGTTCAGCGGCATCTTGAAGTTGTTGACTATTTAGATGCGCATAACGTTGCACTGTTTCGTAAGAAGACCAGCCACCAAGTTTTTGCAATTCATAAAGTGAAGTTCCATTTTGTATATGCCAAGATGCCCATGTATGACGTAAGTTGTAGTAGTTCCGACCTAATCGTACAAAGAGCTTGAAAAAGCGAGAGTTTCCGGTTTTGATAGAAGTGTAAAGCTTTGAATCAAAACATAAAAATAGAGGAAACTCTCATGTTACATACTACTGAT
>JBAPVR010000028.1:0-9272 GCA_049283295.1 Candidatus Aquirickettsiella sp. | reverse complement strand
GAAGGCATCACAAAAGTGGACTATGTCTTTACATGATTGGAGAGCTGCTATGAATCGATTCGCTATCGAATTCGAGGGCAGATTCTCCTAACTCGGCATTTACACAAAATGGTTTACAGGCTCTTTTCTTCTAGCATAGGCTCAGCATAACCGCACTCTTTACGAGGACAAACTTTTTCAGTACCTCGACGTTTAGTTGTTTTAATAGTCATCACTGGCCAAGCACAACGTGGGCAGGCTTGTTCGATAGGTTCATTCCACACTGCGTAAGTACATGTGGGATAAGTAGCACAAGAATAAAAAATTTTACCATATCGTGACTTACGCTTAAGTAATCTGCCTTTATGACATTCAGGACATTCTATTCCAGTATCCGTTGGTTTTTCTAAAGGCTCTATGTGTTTACATTTAGGATAGTTACCGCAACCAATAAACTTCCCATAACGACCCATTTTTATGTGTAATGCATGTCCGCAGTCAGGACATAAACGGCCCTCGACAACCTCAGGCTCACTTGCTGTAGTGACTTCTCCTTCCATATTTCGAGTATAATCACATTCTGGATATCCTGAACAGCCAATAAACCTACCACGCTTACCTAAGCGTATCGATAAAGTTTTACCACATTTAGGACAAGTTTCATCTAAAGCTTCTTGAGTTACGTCTTTTCGCTGTACAGTTTCCTCAGTGGTCTCAATCAGTGTTTTAAATGGCGTCCAAAAATCTTGTAACAAAGGAACCCATTCTTTCTCTCCTCTAGAAATTTGATCGAGCTCATCCTCTAATCGCGCTGTAAATGCATAATCAACATATTGCATAAAATAACGCGTTAAAAATTTATTGACTATCCTACCGACATCGGTCGGTTTAAATCTTTTTTGATCCAGCGTGACATATTCTCTTTGCTGTAATGTTGAAATAATAGGCACATAGGTTGAAGGTCGACCTATATCTCGTTCTTCCAAAGCCTTGACCAAACTTGCTTCACTGTAACGTGGCGGCGGCTCTGTAAAATGTTGATCCGCGCTAATGTCGATAAGATTAACCTGATCACCTACTTTTAGGAGCGGCAGTATGCGTTGTTCTTCAGATTTAACGCTGTCATCATCAGATACTTTAGATTTGCTATCATCATAGCTTTCTAAATAAACCGCCATAAAACCTGCATGTACGATAGTCGATCCATTGGCCCGAAAACAATGATCCTTAGCTGCTTTTGCACTTAAATCAACTGCCACAGTGTCAATAGTGGCATGCACCATCTGAGAAGCTACCGCACGTTTCCAAATAAGCTCATATAATTTTAATAGATCAGGCGTTAAATGCTTTTTAAGTTGTTCAGGAGAAAATTCTACATGTGTTGGACGAATAGCTTCATGGGCTTCTTGGGCATTACGACTTTTAGTGCGAAAATGCCGAGGAGCTTCAGGTAAATCTTTCTCACCATAGCGTTGCACAATAAGCTGGCGTATCGAATCTATCGCTTCATTGGCTAAATGAACAGAATCCGTTCGCATATACGTAATCAATCCGACCAAACCTTCACCGACATCAATTCCTTCATAAAGTTGTTGCGCAAGACGCATAGTCCGCTGAGCGGTAAAACCTAATTTACGACCCGCTTCTTGCTGCAAAGTGGAGGTAATAAAAGGTGCTGCGGGATTGCGTTTACGTTGTTTTTTCTCAACATTGATAACTTGTAAATAACCCTGAGCTAATTGTTGCAAATTTTTCTTGATTGCAGCAGCTTGCTCTTCTGTAATTATACTGAATTGGGTCAACTTTTCTTGTTGATACTGAATTAACCGCGCAGCAAAAAATTTTTCATCCAACTTATTATTAGCCGTAATCGTCCAATATTCTTGAGATTTGAAAGCCTCGATTTCTTCTTCACGTTCAACGATCAATCGTAATGCAGGACTTTGGACACGCCCAGCAGACAAACCACGACGAACCTTTTTCCATAATAAAGGGGATAACGTAAAACCAACCAAATAATCCAATGCTCGACGTGCCTGTTGTGCATTCACCAAATCCATTGCGATGTGACGTGGATTTGCCACAGCTGCATTAACCGCTGATTTAGTAATTTCATGAAATACTACGCGATAAGTTGGTTTGTTTTTTAACAGTTTTTTCTGCTTAAGAATTTCGTAAATATGCCAAGCAATGGCTTCGCCTTCACGATCTGGATCGGTCGCAAGATATAAAGCATCGGCATTCTTAAAAGCCTTAATAATCATATCCATATGTTTGGCATTCTTTTCAATGAGTGCGTATTGCATAGCAAAACCCTGCTCTGGGTTCACAGCACCCTCTTTAGGAATCAGATCACGAACATGGCCATAGGAAGCCAAAACGTCAAAGTCTTTACCTAAATATTTCTTGATTGTTTTAGCCTTAGCTGGCGATTCTACAATCAATAGATTTTTTGCCATCTTTATTTCCTCACGTAGCCCCCAGGAACCACGTCAATATACCCTTGTAATTGCAGTGTCAATAAACGAGCAAGCAATTTATCGATAGTTAAACCTGTTCTCGTTAGCAAAATATCGATACTTGTCATTTCAAATCCAAGGCACTCTACAAGCTTTATATCCTGCGAATCAAGTCTAGATAGATCCTTTTTTTGCAGACCCGGTGTGATTTTCTGAACTTCAGGACCCAAAATCAAACTTAGCTCGTTACCCGAACTAGGACTAAGAGTAGATTTAACACCCTTTTTAACTACATAGTCTATAGTTTTATAGGACTTAGTTGTCACTATTTCATTCCAATTATTCCTTTTGTCTGGAAAAAATGACAATCCTTGTATAATATCTTCATAACTTTCAACGAGTGTAGCCCCTTCTTTTAATAATCCATGACAACCTTGACTTAGGGGATTACGAATAGAACCTGGAACAGCAAATACCTCTCGACCTTGTTCCAGCGCATAACGTGCCGTGATTAATGACCCACTGCGTAGTGTTGCTTCTACCACAATAACACCTAGACTCATGCCACTAATTATCCTATTTCGCCTAGGAAAAAATTCTGCCTTTGGAGGGGTATATGGAAAAAATTCAGAAATTAACGCCCCTCCTTTTTCCAATATGTCCATCGCTAAAGTTTGATGACACGCTGGGTAGATATGCTCTAGTCCATTACCTAATACGGCAACTGTTTTTCCTTTGTTTAACAACACCCCTTGATGTGCTGCACCATCAATACCTTTCGCCAAACCACTAATAATAGCAAATTTCTGCTCACTTAATTCGTTAGCCAGTTGGGACGCAATCTCTAGGCCTGTATGTGTAGGATGGCGAGCACCGACTATAGCTAAATTTTTCTGCTGTAAAGTAGATAGCTCACCCATCATAAATAAAATCAGCGGCGGAGAAGAAATTTCACCCAATAATGGGGGATAATATAAATCCCCCCAATGTAAAATATACCTTTGAGGTTTTTCTACCCAACGTAAACAAATTTCTACACTTTTCCAATCTGGATTTTGCAAGTTGCCAGCTAATATTGGACTTACGCCTGCATTAAGCAATTCTTCATACGAGGCTAATAAGACTTCTTTGGGGTGAGCAAATTTTTTTAATAGCATCGAAACCGCGCTAAAACCACAACGCGGAACAGTATAAAGTGCTAACCAATATCCTATTGTATCCAATGTCATATCCATAACTTGCACTTTAATTTTCCAATCTATAAATTAAAGTGTCTCATCTTAACGCAAGTATTTTCAAGAAATATTTCTACAAAATTAATGAATCTTTGCGTATTAGCAAAGATTCATTAATTTTGTTTTTAATTTTTATGCCCTATTAAGCTCACCTTATAGCTTTTGGCAGAGCTGAGAAAATGAAGACACTTCATTTATACCCTATAAGGATTGCGAGTTGACAGCGCCGTAGACAAAGAATTCAAGTGCGAAGTGGTCTCTCTTGATTATTGTTTATAGCGTTCCATACTCGCCTTAATTTCAATCCTGGCTTGCTCGGCTCCTACCCAACCTGTTACTTTGACCCATTTTCCAGCTTCTAAATCTTTATAATGTTCAAAGAAATGTTGGATACTCTGCGTGAGTTGCGCGGGTAAATCTTGCCAAGTTTTTACTTGATGATATAATGAAGATAATTTATCCACAGGTACCGCTAGAATTTTAGCATCAATACCTGATTCGTCTTCCATCTTTAACATGCCAATAGGTCGACAGCAGATTACACAACCAATTAACAAAGGAAAAGGCGCCACTACCAACACATCAACCGGATCGCCATCCTCTGATAGAGTAGAAGGGACATAACCATAATTACAGGGATAATACATAGCTGTTCCTAAAAAACGATCGACACGTAACGCGCCTGTTTCTTTATCAACCTCGTATTTAATCGGGTCACTGTGACTAGGAATTTCTATCACTACATTTATTTCATCGGGAACTTTTTTACCCGGACTTAATTTTACAAGCGCATTCATAATTTTTTATTCCTAAAATTTTACTTTTAAAGCATAATCTACTCGTAGTAATTGGATTTTTGGCAAGGCATCGCTAGTAAAGCAAGCTTCGTTTATACTATACATGAGGATTGCTGAACGGCAACGTTGACAAAAATTCAAGTGCAAACAGTATAATAAACAAACTATTCGACTTAAGCTACCCCAGTTACCGGGACTATGATGGATTGTATTTTCTGCAAAATTATTAAAAAAAAACTTCCTGCTGAAATTGTTTATCAAGATGAAGAAATTATTGCCTTTAATGACAGGCATCCCTGTGCTCCTATTCACCAATTAATTGTCCCAAAAAAACATATTGCTACGCTTAATGATTTGGCAGAAGATGATACGTTGTTGCTAGGAAGTCTCTTACAAGTGGCACAGTATTTAGCTAAAAAAGCTAATATTGACCAATCGGGATATCGAACTGTTTTTAATTGCAATAGGGATAGTGGCCAAGAAGTTTTTCATTTACATTTACATCTGCTAGGCGGTCGTGCACTCCATTGGCCCCCGGGTTAATGAAAAAACTTAAATCTCTATTAATAAAGATGTAGCAATGGAATTCCCCCCTTATCTCGATCGATATTGAGCAAAATCTCTTGCCAAGCGAAGGTAAGCCTGGGTATATTCCTAGTTAAGAAAATAATTTATTTACACTCGCAGCAATTGGGTTTTGGCAAGGCGCGTCGCGAGCATGAAGCCAGCTTGGTTGATAACAACCATGGGAATTGCGAGTTCGGCGGCAACACAATCAAAATTCAAAGGGCGAAGAATATACTGCTTAGGGCATCATTCATGGATTTAGTCACACTTGTTTTAGCTTGCAGTCTCTATGCTGACAATTCTATTCCCTATGCCATGATACAAATCGGAACCCAAAATAATCCGCTAGTGGTAACCGTTGATGGCGATACTAGGACTTTTAAAACAATTCCTGCCGCCGCCCAGTATACAAATACCCAAATCGCACTTGGAAAAAATCTAGAAATAGGTTTGATGCAAATCTCTAGTCAATGGCTTCCTGGAATGGGTGCCCATGCTTCCGATTTATTTAGACCTTGTAAAAATTTGGTTGTTGCGACACAACTTTTAGAAAAATTACGTTTACAATGTCAATCTATTGCTGCTAATAACCCAAACACTGACGTATCATCTTGTGTGCTTTCTTTATATAAAACCAAAAAACTACAAAATGGATTAGCTTACGTCCATCAGGTAATCGAATATGCGAAAATTCATCCTTTTAATGAACTTGCTGAAGAAGCACGTGATCCAGGCATGTTAGCGGCGACACAGAAACCTAGTGCTAAATCTATCCATTCTAAACAAACACTAACTGAAAATAGTCATTCTGAAGATTATTCATCCTAGCATTATGCTATAAAATCCTATGCCAAACCCAACAGTTGATTTTTATTTATTAAATACACTCCTACAAGAAGATATTTATCGTTTTACATGTCGCTTAGTCGATAAAGCGTATCTTCTACAAAAAAGAGTTTATATACATGTTAATTCGCATGAGGAAGGAAAACGCTTAGACGATTTGCTATGGACCTTTCGCGATATTAGCTTTATTCCACATTCCTATCTAGTTGCAAATTCAATCCTCGACCCCATGTTATGGGTTAATATTGCTACCGACAAACCTAATGCGCTTGAGGCTGATATTCTATTCAATCTTAGCGATGAAGTTCCAACTTACTTCTCTGAATTCGCACGTATTATTGAAGTGGTATCAGAAGAAAAAAAAAATAAAAGTCAATCGCGTCAAAAATATAAATTTTATAAAACACAGAACTGTCCATTAACTATGCATAATATAAGCGCATCATGATAAATAAAAATTATGACTCTAAAAAAATAGAGGCTCACTGGCGAAAACAATGGGAAATAAATCCCTATTTTCAACCTAATGGTCAGGGTCAACCCTACTGCATCGTACTTCCACCTCCCAATGTAACGGGAAGTTTGCATATGGGCCATGGCTTCCAAGTAACTTTGATGGATGCGTTAATTCGCTATCAGCGCATGTGTGGAAAAAATGTTTTGTGGCAAGGCGGTACTGATCACGCAGGTATTGCCACACAAATGGTGGTAGAACGTCAATTGTTAGCTCAAGGAAAATCTCGGCATGACTTAGGACGTGATATATTTGTAGCCGCCATATGGGAATGGAAAAATAAATCTGGCGGAATGATAACCGAACAATTACGGTATATGGGCGCCTCCATAGATTGGACTCGGGAACGATTTACTCGTGATGCTGATTTCTGCGTAGCGGTAGAAAAAGTATTTATTGATTTATATGAGCAAAATTTAATTTATCGAGGGAAACGCTTAGTTAATTGGGACCCCCAGCTTTTAACAGCAGTTTCTGACCTTGAAGTTATCAATCAAGAAGAACAAGGTCACTTATGGACTATTCGCTATCCCTTAACTAATAGCAATGATTTTTTATTAGTCGCCACTACCCGACCTGAAACTTTATTTGGCGATGTCGCTGTAGCAGTACATCCTGATGACCCACGCTTTCAATCTTATATTGGAAAACAGATAAAACTCCCATTAACCGAGCGTATTATTCCCATAATTGCTGACACATCAGTAGAGCCCATATTTGGTAGTGGTTGCGTCAAGATCACTCCTGCACATGATTTTAATGATTATGCCACTGCGCAAAGAAATAATTTAGCCAGCATTAATATTTTTACACCTAATGCACATCTTAATGAAGAGGCTCCAGAAATATATCGCGGATTGGAACGCTTTGTTGCACGCAAAAAAATCATCAAAGATTTAGAGCATCTAGGCTTATTAGAAAAAACCGAGGCTTATCTTGTAAAAATTCCGCGAGGTGATCGCTCAGGGGCTGTGATAGAACCTTATCTTACTGATCAATGGTTTATCTCCATGCAACCCTTAGCAAAACCCGCTATTTTAGCCATAAATCAAGGCCAGCTTGATTTTATTCCGGAAACTTGGCGCAAGGTTTGTTTACAATGGTTAGAAAATATTGAAGATTGGTGCATTAGCCGTCAGCTCTGGTGGGGACATCGAATTCCTGCCTGGTATGACGAACAAGGCAAATTTTATGTAGGTAAAAATGAAAACAATGTTCGCCAAAAATATTCTTTAGATCCACAAGTGGCGCTGAAACAAGATGAAGATGTGCTAGACACTTGGTTTTCATCAGCACTTTGGCCTTTTGTTACCTTAGGTTGGCCAAAATCTACTAAAGAATTAGAAATTTTTTATCCAACGAATGTTTTAGTCACTGGATTTGATATTATCTTTTTTTGGGTAGCGCGCATGTTAATGCTGGGATTACATTTTACGGGGAAAGTTCCTTTTAAAGAAGTGTATATAACTGGACTGATACGTGATCATGAAGGTCAAAAAATGTCGAAATCCAAAGGGAATGTTTTGGATCCTCTCGATGTAATACTCGGTATTCATGTTGACGATTTAGTTACAAAACGTACACAAGGTCTATTACAGCCACAAATGGCTAAAAAAATTGAACTAACTACCCGACAACAATTTCCATTTGGCATCCCTATATTAGGCACTGATGCTTTACGTTTCACTTATTGTGCCTTAGCTTCTCCTACACGCGATATACGTTTTGACATAAATCGTACTGAGGGTTATAGAAATTTTTGTAATAAACTTTGGAATGCATCGCGTTTTGTTTTAATGCATAGCGCAAAACAAAAAAATTTAACGTCATTACCAAAGTTAACACTACCGGTTAACCGTGCTTTTTATTCGTTATTACAAAATACTATTGCAGACATGCATACACATTTTCAAGATTATCGTTTTGATTTGATGGCACAAACAATTTATGAGTTTATTTGGAATGAATATTGTGATTGGTATGTTGAACTCGCTAAACCTCTCTTAGCCGACCCAAGCTCGGCTGCATCACAAGAAACTTTGACCTGTTTAATTTTTGCTTTAGAAGCTTGCTTGCGACTTTTACACCCATTAATGCCCTTTATTACTGAAGAAATTTGGCAATCCATCGCACCTTTGACTGGGAAAACAGGGAACAGTTTAATGATACAAGCTTACCCTCAATGTGATCAAACCAAAAAAGACACTCATGCTGAGCATGACTTAATTTGGCTAAAAACTATCGTACATACTATTCGTACACTTCGTAGTGAAATGAATGTAGCTCCTGGTAAAAAAATTGCCCTGGTATTTTATAAAGGCGATAAAAAAGATCGTGAAAATTATCGTGTTTTTCTTAATGATATCATGAATCTTGCTAAAATTAGTGACATACAATGGATAGTTGAAAAAGAAAAAAACGCCCGTCATGCCATGGGTGTGGTAGGTAACTTAGAGCTACTCATTCCTATGGAAGGATTAATCGATACTGAAGCTGAAATACAGCGCTTGAAGAAAGAAATTATAAAAATAGAAAAGGAAATTGAACGAGCCGAATCCAAACTGGCTAATGTAGCGTTTATCACAAAAGCACCTCCAGAAATTATTGCTCAAGAACGACAACGCTTAACTGATTTTACGGCTACCTCTACTAAACTGCAAAACCAATTAAATTCATTTATTAAATAAATAGAATTATAGTTAATGATGCTAAGCAAGATACAAATAGATGGATTTTTACCTCAATCATAGAGCCTGTAAATAAAATTGTGTAAGTGCTTATTATTAACTAAGCTAGCGACAAAAACGCTAGAGCTAATTGAGAAATAAGCAATGAAACAAGAACAAGAAATAAACCTAGACCCAAAATTAATAAA
>JBAPVR010000027.1:0-35213 GCA_049283295.1 Candidatus Aquirickettsiella sp. | reverse complement strand
AGAAAAGGCGGAGCTATTGGCAATAACATTACTCAAGGCGCGTGTTCCTTGTTCAAACGGAATCATTTCGAAAACTCCAAGTGGACCATTCCATAAAATACTAGCTGCTCGCTGTACATATTCGGTATAATGTTTAATCGACTCTGGTCCAACATCTAAAATCATTTCGTCCTTTTTTATTTCTGTTAATTTTTTAACCTTAATTTTGGCCGTAGCAGAGATTTCAGTAGCCACAATAACATCAGTAGGTAGTACAATCTCCACTTGTTGTTGCTTTGACAAATCTAAAAGTTTTTTTGCCTCTTTAACGAGTGCAACTTCATATAAGGATCGGCCTACAGAATAACCTTGTGCAACTAAAAAGGTATTGGCAATTCCTCCGCCGAGAATTAAGATATCCACTTTATCAAGTAAGGAAGATAACAGCATTAATTTAGTAGAAACCTTCGCGCCTCCGACAATAGCTAATAAAGGTCTAGCTGGATTTTCCAATGCTAAGCTCAGGGCTTTTAACTCGGACCTAAGCAATAAACCTGCACAAACCTGTGATGAAAACTGTGCCACTCCCACGGTGGATGCTTCACTGCGATGCGCTGTAGCAAATGCATCCATGACAAAAATATCACCCAATTTTGCAATTTTTTTAGCTAAAATAGGATCGTTTTTCTTTTCACCAATTTGAAATCTAACATTTTCACAGAGCACGACTTCGCCAGGTAAAATTTCAAATCCATCTAACCAATTAGCGATAAATCTTACTGGTTGATCTAATAAATCTTGTAATCGCGTTGCAATAGGTGCTAAAGAAAGTTTAGGGTTAACGAATCCTTCTTCAGGTCTATCTAAATGGGAGAGTAAAATAACCGCTGCATTTTTTTTTAAAGCATATTGAATAGTTGGTAATGCTGCTAGGATACGTGTATCACTCATAATCATACCCTCATTTATGGGCACATTAAAATCTTCCCGAATGAGAACACGTTTGTTTTGTAAATCTAAATCTTCTAAACTAATTAATTGCATAAATTATACAAATGAAGGATATATCAACATTAAGAACAGAAAAAATTACTTCAGAAAATAAATCAAAAATTGTTTACCCGATTTTTCAAACACCACCTTGGACGGTAAGAGAATGTTATCTGCTTGTTTTTAAAATCAATTAAAGAACTGTAATTGCTGTTAAATGAGTTGGGAAAAGCTTGATTTAAACAAGCCGACATATATATTTTTCTCTTTATTTTTTCACAAAATCTCTTTTTAGGCTAACATTGATTTGCCGCTAAAACAATAATCAATATTGGGGAAGCAGAAAATTGCTACTAATATTGCTTCCCCTTAAAATTAAGGCTATTTTGTGGGCATGACTTCTTTACATGGTTTAAGGGTCCTCATTACCCGCCCTACTCATCAAGCACAAGATCTAATAGCTCAAACTCAATATTATCGGGGAATACCCTTCCAGTTTCCCACACTGGAAATTATCGAAACCAAGAATATAAAAAAAGTATTATTAACAATAAAAAAACTTGACGAGTATGATTTTGTCATCTTTATTAGTCCTAATGCAGTCTTCAAAACAGCTGAGTATATTCATCGGTTTTGGCCATCTTGGCCCAAGGATAGCAAAATCGTTGCTACAGGACTCGGCACAAGCTTAGCTTTAAAACGATATAATCTACCTTGCGATAACTGCCCAGAAAAAGATTTTAATGGTCTAGGAATATTAGAACTTGTTGCCTTACAAGATATAAAACAAAAAAAAATTCTAATCATTAAAGGACAAGGTGGACGATCATACTTAGCAAAAGGCTTAAAAGCTCGAGGTGCTCAAATCGATAATTTAAACGTTTACAAGCGACAATTGCCAAAGATTGATAAAACCAATATTCCGAATCAGGAAGCAATTGATATCATCATTTGCATGAGTCATAGCGGACTAACGAACCTAGTTAGTTTATTGTATCCTTACTGGCGAGATATTTTATTTCAAAAACAATTGCTCGTCATTAGCCCTCGACTAGCTGATAGTGCTAAGAAACTAGGTTTTGTCAAACGACCTTTAATATCGGATAATGCAAATCATGCAGCTATCTTACAAACTTTGTTTTCCTGGCGGGAGCAATCTATATGGAATCACAGTCCACACCCTACTTAGAAGAAACAGAAATAAAGACCAAAAAAAATAAGTCTTTACGTTCTAAAAGTTGTTCCATTGCTTGGTGCGCAATAGGGCTGTTGCTAATCACTTGGATAGGTTTATTTTTAGGTTTAAGTTTTTTTTGGTTAAAAAATAAAGAACGGATTGCCGAATATCATAATCAACTATCCATTCTACAAACGCAGGTCTTACAAAGTCAAAATGAAGATAAGAATCTTCAGCAACATATCGTACAACTACAAGATTTTATAGAACAAAAAATATCCGCTAAGGATAATGCCATTTTATTCAATAATGTTAATCAATTGATTCAGTTAGCTCAGTATAATCTTGTTTATTTCCACGATACTGACAATGCTTTGTCTGCATTGACTTTAGCCGATAAACAATTAGCTACAATAATAAGTCCTGATAGTCGATTAGAAAATCTTCGTCAATTATTGACTCAATATTTAACTAATCTAAAAACCTTACCTCGTACTGATTTAGGTGCTACGTTAGGACAGTTACAGACTTTAAAAATACAAATCACACAGTTGCCTTTATTGATTATAATTAATCCCAATTCGGTTACACCCAATCCTAATGTTGTTGCCCATAGTTCCTCGGAAAATAAATGGCTAAGTACGCTGCAAAATACTCTATATAGCTTTCGACAGCTAATCGTTATTCGCCGCCTGAATAAACCCATTGAGCCTTTATTGTCAGAAACAGAGCAACAATATTTACAACATAACTTACTGTTATTATTACAACAAGCTCAATGGGCATTAATCCATCATGAAGCCCCTATTTATCAATCCAGTTTGCAAGAAATTCAAGAAACTATAAAAGATCATTTTGCACCGAGCTCCCCCATCACACAAACAGCCCTACAAAGCATTACCCAATTAAAACAAATCGATTTACAAACCCCGTCTCTTGATTTAAATCCATTGCTCGAGGCAATTTCGATCATCAAAAAAACATCCAGCTATTCTAACCCTAGTCCTGTTGTTACCGCTAATCAAAAGGAACCCTCTTGATGCAACGGTTTTTTATATTTTTATTGGTTCTAGCTCTGTCCGTTTGGATCGGAGTAAAAGTAACCTTTGATCCAGGTTATGTCCTAATTACTTGGCATCAACTTGCCTTAGAAATGCCATTATGGTTAATTATCTTAATTTTAGTCATAAGTTTTATTTTAATTTATTATTTAATTCGATTCTTTAAATATTTATTAACGCTCCCAAAGCGATGGCGTCAGAATTCAGACAAAAAACATTTACAAAAAATTACCGCATTAGATGATCAACGGCTTTTTTCTTCGATTTATCAAAAACCACAAAATTGGCATCATATTTTAGAAATTTTACCTCAACTGGAAAGCAAAACCTGGATATCTAAAAATCAAATTCAACATTTGCAACAAGAAAGTTATGAAGGCTTACTAAGTGAAGAAAAATATACTTACGATTTATCGATGCTTGAAAATATCTGGAGCAATTTATCATCTAAATTAAAAAAAGATTCTTTATTATTAAATTTCTACATTCAAGGCCTTATAAAACATCATGAAGACACAAAAGCCGAATTATTAATAATAAAACAATTAAAAAGACAATGGTTTGGGCCTCTCGTTTCAACTTATAGTCTTATTAAAAGTACAAATTCTGCCCAACAATTAGCGATAGCAGAAAAATGGCTTAAAAAACATCCTGATGACCCCTATCTTTTATTAAGTTTAGGCCGTCTTTGTAGACAGAGAAAATTATGGGGCAAAGCACGAGATTATTTAGAAAAAAGTTTAATTTATGATTCTTCTAACTCAGAAACTTATCTGGAATTAGGTGAATTATTTGAAGGTCTAGAAGAACCACTGCAAGCTTTAACATGGTTTAAAAAAGGATTAATTAAAAAATAACGTCGCACTTAAAAATAGGTTTCTTTTCACATTCATCGCAAGTGGTATATCCTATTTTCTGGTTGGCATTACCAATGCTTGAGATCAACAATTAGCTTTTTGGTAAGTGCCGTAAAATAAAGAAATCTGTGAACATACAACAACCATGAAAAATTAAGTGGCAACGCCTATAAAAACTCAAACAAAGAGTATAATTATAGTTTTTCTAAATCATAGACCTTTCCTTTTAAAACAGTCGTAACAGGCCAGCCTCTCAAAAGACGTCCTGCAAAGGGTGACCACTGACATTTTGTACTGAGACGCTTGTCTTCAACTATCTTTGCTAAAGACAAATCCACTAATACATAATCATCAGGGCAATCGGGTAAATTGAATATTTTTCTTGCGCGGCGAGAAGTTAAATCAACTATATTTTCTAAAGAAAGTAAGTTTTGATGATAGGCTTCAAATAATAATGGCAAAGTAGTTTCTATACCTGGGACGCCTGATGGACAGGCTCCATAAGCTTTAGCTTTTTCTTTTAAAGTATGTGGAGCATGATCAGAACCTATTGTATCAATAATACCGGATTTTATTGCGGAAAATAGTGCTATTTGATGTTCAGATGCTCGCAAAGGTGGATTCATCACTGCCTTCCCTTTAAGTTTTTGATAATCTGATATATTCAAAAATAAATGATGTGGTGTCGTTTCTGCAAAAACCGGAAGTCCTTCTTCTTTTGCTTGGGCAATTAAATTAATTTCTTGGCGTGTACTAACATGCAAAATATATAATCGTGTTCTATACAAACGAACGAGTTGAATTGCCTTTTTTACTGCTCGGATTGCTGCTGGTTCATCACGAATTTTAGAATGTATCGAATAGGTTTGCGGCCCGCTAAATTTTTTTGCATTTTCTTTTAATCGTTGTTCATCTTCTGCATGAACCGCAACTAACATATTTTCTTCAGCCGCTAGCTTAAAAATAGCCTGCAAACTATCATCGTCATCAATAACTAAGCCTCCCGTGCTACACCCCATAAAAACCTTAATACCAATGACCTGTCCTTTAACTTTTTTTATTTCATTTAAATGATGTTTATCGGCACCAAAATATAAATAATAATGAAGAGGAATCTCTACTTCTCTTAATTGTTTATTAATAAGGGCTTTTTTCTCTATTAATGCAACCTCTGTCACAGTCGGGGGTAGGGTATTCGGCATATCAAAAACAGTGGTGTAGCCACCTTTTATGCTCGCTTTAGCTGCAGTTTTCCAATCTTCTTTATATTCCCAACCAGGAGTTCGAAAGTGAACATGTGGGTCAATTAATCCAGACATTTTTAATAATTGATTTTTTTTTAATTGCATTATAAATAAACTTCTTTTACTTGATCCCGTTCAAATTGTTTCTCACAATAAAAACAACGTAATTTCACCTGATTAGATGATTCTTCAAGTTTAAAATAACCTTTTGATGCAATATGATTGATACAATTTTGATTGGGACATACTAATACATCACGTATAGTCTTAGGTATTTTACAGTTTATTTTTTCGCTAACCTTAAAATTTTCAATTCGGCTAATCGTAGCTCCGGGAGCAAAAATTGCGACATAATCAATTTCCTGAGGAGTAAGCAATCGGTTCTCAATTTTAATTAAATCTTTTAATTTTAGAGTTTTACTTCGCAAATTTAGACCTAAAGTAACACGTTGCTTACTATTGACCACATGTAATAAACGCATAATTTTAAGTGCCTGACCTGCGGGAATATGGTCGATGACAACCCCATTATCAATCGCAGAAACCGAACGAGTTTTTACCATAAATTTTATCCAAAAAAATCAGCAAGGTTAACTTTCATCTAATAATAATGCTAGAATAGCCTGTCTAACGTAAATTGCATTAACAACTTGTTTAAAATATAAAGCATGAGAGCTTTCATCAATCGCTTTATCAATTTCGGGTCCTCGTGGTAAAGGATGCAAAATATTCAAGTTAGCTTTAACTTTTCTTAGCTTATCTAATGTCAGAACATATTGATTTTGAAATAACTGATGTTCCGATTGAGTAAATCTTTCTTGTTGTAATCGAGTCATATATAAAATATCAATTTTAGAAATCACTTCGTCTAAGCTTGTATGAAATGAAAATCGAATACCATTATGCTTTAATTCATCACATATAACCTCTGGCAAGCTTAACGAAGAAGATGAAACTAAAAATAACCGCATATTAAATAAACCACATAACTGTACTAAAGAATGTACGGCTCGTCCGTATTTCAAATCCCCAACAAATGCAACCGATAATCCTTCCAAATTTCCTTGTGCTTCTTGTAGTGTAAATAAATCTGCTAAAGCTTGCGTAGGATGTTGATTAGCACCATCTCCTGCATTAATAATAGGCTTATCAGAAATTTCTGCGGCCAAACGTGCTGCTCCCTCGAGCGGGTGTCGAATAATAATAAGATCAGCATAACAAGAAATTGTTTTTATCGTATCTTGTAAATTCTCACCTTTTTTGGTTGAAGTAGTCTCACCATCCGAAAAACCAATAACTTGTCCTCCTAAGCGTAAAGTAGCTGTTTCAAAAGATAAACGCGTACGTGTTGAAGGTTCAAAAAAACAGTGCGCAATTACTTTTTCAATTAAATATTTTTTATGTAGATTTTTCTTAATTTTTTTAGCAAGTTTTAATATATCATTTACTTCGGTTAAAGAAAGATCACGGATTGATATAATATCTTTTCTACTCAGAACTTTAGGCATAATTGACTCATATACAAAAATTAAAATAATCAATACACACCAAAATAAAAGAAAATATTTTGACGTGTTTATATCTCACTCTAGATATTTCAAGATAAAAATCGGGATTCTCCCCTTAAATGTCTGAATCCAATGTTCATTATTCATTCTTTTTTAGAACTAAACTTTGCCAAGATTCCACAGGCAATTCTGTTCCCCACAAACTGACTAAACATTGTAAAAATATCTGTGCGATCTGAGCATTAGTAATTAAGGAAATATTATGGTCAATGGCTAAACGCCGAATTAAAAATCCATCTGTTTGCTGCAAACCTGTCATAGAACTCGGTATATTAATAATGGCTGCTATCTTACGTTGTATAATTAGGTCTCTAATATTAGGTTTCTTAGCTTCACTGGTTTTGTTAACAAAATAAGAAGCTATACCATGCTGAGATAAAAATTGATGAGTTCCTTCTGTACTATAAATAAGCCAACCTTGATCATCGAGTTGTTTGATCCAAGATAAAAGCTTAATTTTATAGTTATCTGCAATACTTAATAATAATTTTTTCTCTGCGATATTTTGATCGGTTGCCAACCATGCTTTATAAAAAGCTTCCACTAAATCTTCAGCGATACAGGCCACTTCACCTGTTGATGCCATTTCAACCTGTGCTACTGGATTAGCACCTTTTAAACGACTATATGAAAATTGTGCTGCTTTGACACCCACATAATCAAGCTCTAAAGTTTCATAATGTTTTGTTTGGTTCTTATCCAACATCACTTCGGTCGCTATTTGTATAAAATTATGTCCTGTTACTTTAGAAACAAATGGGAAAGAACGCGATGCTCGCAAATTACATTCAATAACCTGAATGTCATTATTTTTGGCAATAAATTGAATATTAAACGGTCCAGTGATATGTAATGCTTTTACAATTTTACGCGCTATTCTTTTAGTCCGGCGTATGGTTTCTAAATACAATTTCTGGGGTGGTAACACCACCGTCGCATCTCCAGAATGGACACCCGCATTCTCGATATGCTCCGAAATAGCTTCAATAACAATATCACCCTGTTTAGCGACACCGTCTATTTCTAATTCTTTTGCTTCTTGGACAAATTTAGATATCACTACCGGATGATCTTGCGAAACATGCGCTGCTGCTTGTAAATGCTGTTCTAAAGACTCTGGATCGAAAACTACATTCATTGCAGAACCGGATAAAATATAAGAAGGTCTAATTAATACCGGATAACCCACTTTTGCAGCAAAAGCTTTTGCTTTACTCAAACTAGTAATTCTTTCCCAGGCTGGTTGATCCACCTTAAGTGTATTCAATAAAGCAGAAAATTTTTCTCGATTTTCAGCTTGATCAATAAAAATAGGATCCGTACCCAATAAATGATAACCGTTTTTAGCTAAAGGAACTGCTAAATTATTGGCAATCTGTCCTCCAACTGAAACGATAATACTTTTTGCTGATTCAAAATCTACAATATCTTGTACTCGCTCAAAAGTAAGTTGCTCAAAATACAATCGATCGGATTCATCATAATCTGTAGAGACTGTTTCAGGATTTGAGTTAATAATAATGGCCGTTTTTTTTAAACGGCGCAAAGTCTGTGCGGTATTAACTGCACACCAATCAAACTCAACCGATGAACCTATCGAATACGGTCCCGAACCTAATACAATGATAGGTCGTTGCTTAGCAGGCACAATATCGTGCTCAACAGCATGATAGCTGAGATAAAGATAATTTGTTTGTGCAGCAAATTCCCCTGCCAATGTATCTATCTGCTTCACAAAAGGTGTAATACCATATCTTAAACGTAATGCGCGAATTTGTTTTATTGACTTATTTTTTGTTTTAGCAATAAAGCTATCTGAAAATCCCGCTTGTTTTAGTTGACGTAAAAGATTTTTATTTAACTTATGAAAATTTAATTGTCTCTCTAATTCTGTTAATTGGTGAATTTGCGCCAAAAACCAAAAATTAATTTGTGATAAACGCTCAGCCTGGATTACCGAGCCACCATTTTTAAAAAATTGATATAAAGCAAATAAACGTCTATCGGTAGCAACTTCTATTTCTTTGTGTGGATTCTCAATTTCTTCTGGATAATCCATTAAGCAAGTAGCCCCTTTATTTAGCATGCCAACTGCTTTTTGTAATGCTTCCGGAAAAGAGCGGCCTATTGCCATCACTTCACCCACACTTTTCATTTCAGTGCCTATGGTCCTTTCTGCAGCTTTTAATTTATGTGTATCCCAGCGAGGAATTTTTACTACAATATAATCCAATGCGGGTTCAAAATAGGCACTTGTCACCTGCGTAACACTATTTTTTATTTCATAAAGCTGATAACCCAATGCTAATTTAGTAGCGATAAAAGCTAATGGATAGCCTGTTGCTTTAGATGCTAACGCACTAGAGCGTGATAACCGCGCATTCATTTCTATAACTCGGTAATCACCATTTATTGGATTAATAGCAAATTGAACATTGCACTCGCCGATAATGTTAAAATGCTCGGCAATCTGTAAAGCGATATTACGTAATAATTGATGTTGCTCGTTACTTAAGGTCTGTGCTGGTGCGACAACAATACTCTCTCCGGTATGGATGCCCATTGCATCCATATTTTCCATATTACAAATTGTTAATGCATTTCCTCCTTGATCGCGAACAATTTCATATTCGAATTCTTTCCAGCCGAATAAATATTCTTCTATTAAAATTTGTGGTGCTGTAGCTAGACTTTCTTGGACACGTTGTTCAAGTATTTCTCGATGCGTGATTTTTCCGGAGCCCAATCCACCTAACGAAAAACCTGAACGCAACATAATGGGATAACCGATCTTTTCTGCTGCTTTCAATGCTTCAACAACAGTTTTGACTGCAAAACTTAGCGGTGTTTTGATTTTAATCTTAGCTAAAGCGGCTTTAAAAAGATCTCTGTCTTCTGTTTGACGTATCGATACAACAGATGTACCTAGCACCGTAACTTTATATTTTTTTAATATTCCTTTTTCTTCTAAATTTAAACCTAAATTAAGTGCGGTTTGGCCGCCAAAACCCAATAAAATTCCGTCTGGCTTTTCTTTAATAATAATTCGCTTAACGGTATCAAAATTTAAGGGTTGCAAATAAATTTTATCGGCTAAATTGGCATCGGTTTGTATAGTGGCAATATTTGGGTTTATTAATATCGAAGTAATTTTTTCCTCTTTTAGGGCTTTAATGGCCTGTGAACCAGAATAATCAAACTCACCTGCTTGGCCTATTCGTAAACCACCCGATCCTAAAATCAAAATTCTTCGAGCTTTGTGTCGTTGTATTTTCATAATTTCTTATAGCATGCGATAAAAACGTTCAAATAACCATTGCGTATCCATAGGTCCAGGTGCTGCTTCGGGGTGAAATTGTACGGAGAAAAAAGGATCGTTCTTATGCTCAATCCCTGCCACCGATCCATCATTTAAATTTCGAAATAATACTCGCCAATCATTAGGAAGTGATTTTTCATTCACGGCATAGCCATGATTTTGTGAAGTTAAATAACATCGTTGTGTAGGCAGATACATACAGGGTTGATTTTGAGAACGATGACCAAAAATTAACTTATAAGTTTTAGCACCGACCGCTAAAGCCATCAGTTGTGTCCCCAAACAAATACCAAAACAAGGCTTCTTTTTTGCTAGAGCCTTTTCTAAAATAGTTACTGTTTTTTTACATAATTGCGGATCGCCCGGACCATTAGAGATAAAAACTCCATCATAGTCTTCCTGACTATAATCGTAATCATAAGGAACTCGTTTAATTTTTACTGGAAATTCTAGTAAACAACGTAAAATATTTTCCTTGAGACCACAATCTACTACAATTATTTTTTTTCTACCTTTACCATAATAAAGTGGTTCACTAATTGTTACTTGTTTTACCCAATCGATAGTTTCAAATTCAATAAAATCATCAAGAGGTTTATTTAATTGGGTAATAATTCCCGGTGTTACCCCATTTACTCTTAAGCAATGTGTTAAAGCACGCGTATCCACGCCAGTAATAAAAGGTATATTTTCCGTATCTAACCAGTTTATTAGTGAACGTTGAGCAGTATGATTCGAATAAAATGTCACTAATTCAGACACTACAACGCCTTTTACTTGAATTTGGCTAGATTCCCAAGTATTGGACGCAGAAACTCCATAATTTCCGATTAAAGGATAAGTAAAACATAATATTTGGCCTGCATAAGAGGGATCAGTTAAAGACTCCACATAACCTACCATACCTGTATTAAATATAACTTCACCGGAAACTTCAGAGGTTTGGGTTGATGGAATATATCCCCAAAAGCTTTCACCTGTTTTTAAAAATAATTGTGCAGAAACTAATTTTTTCATGATCGCGATTGTTGGTGAAATTGTGCAGCAAGATAAGGATTCCACATCATGCCTGTTGCTGAAAGAGCAATATCTGCACCTATATTTAAGAATTCATTAAAATGTTCAGCCAAAGTAATACCACCCATACCCAAAATAGCTAAATTTAATTTCTCACTTTGATTAATTTGAATCAGTTTTTTAACACTTTGCAATGCTAATCGACGGATTGGATAGCCGGAAACGCCGCTATATATTCTTTTTCCAAATGCAGGATGATGATTTTGGTTCAACACACGCATACCGATTGAATTGATCGCGCTAATCCCTCTTGCACCAGCACGTGCGGCAGAAACTAATAATTTAAGCGGTGACTCTTGCTCATGAAGTAAACCGAATTTTAGTACTATGGGAATATCACCCGCGCATTTCACAACATAAGCCGTTATTTGTGATACACACTCAATACTCCAATAAACAGGTTCTCCTGACGTCATTAAATTAGGACAAGAAAAATTTAACTCAATAATATCAGCACCTGCTTCTTTAGCCATTAACGCAGCCGCGGCAAAATCTTGTGACATTGACGACAGTGAATCACCTTCACCATAAACAGATACAATCAATACTTGGCCATCGACTAGGGCGTTTTTTGCAACAGTTATATCTTGCATAACCACTAATGGTTCCAAACAGCCATTACCAAACGAATTACTAATAGCAATTTGGTCTTTTATTTTTTTAGATTTATCTTTTATAAAAAGGTCTTCTTTTAAATCAGAATACTCTAATAATTTTTTGCATTCGACATGAACAATATTAGGTAAAGGATGGGTGGGATGAGCGTGGCGGCGTATAGTTTTATAGGTCAATATATCAAAACCTAATTGTGCTAATAATGCAATGCCTTTACCCGTTGTAACAGCACATGCCGCTGCACCAATTTTCGAGGCTAAGGAATAGCCTAATAATGAAGTCCACTGAACTCTGTCAGGCCAAATTCGAATCGGTGGAATTATTGATGGAAAAGAAGGATTGTTGAAGTTTTCTTCAAAAGTTTTATTGATGTCATAGAGAGGCGATGAAACGCTCAGCATGCGATATGGCTAAAAATAATTTCGACTATTTAAACCGATTTCCAACAAAATACCAAGTTTTTTATATAATACCAAATATTAGGCTATAAATTTAAGGGGTATGGAAAATTATTAGTATGCCCTTTTCTGAACAGGTAATAATTGTTTCAGAAAAGGTAAAATATCACTAAATTTGCTAAATCCTGATTAAGGGTGCTGTCTGGGTTAGCACTTACATGACTATCATCTTTTATAGGACACAAAAAAACCAATTGGGTATAAAGGGTAAAATTTCTGATTGGTCTTTAATCGGGCATCTCGAACTACTAATAAATTCGCGACATCCTATTTGAAACAATTTTTTTATCTCTTCCTTAGCAGACTTTTTTAAAATATCGTTTTACGAATCATGTCTAATTTTTGAAATATTATTAGCCAGCCAACGATTGAGTCTTCTAAATAACTTTCTTCACCTCAATTTGTAATTATTTAAAAATAACAGATAATGGTAACAGTACCACAAAGAAAGTCATTAATTTTTTTCTTTAAAAAACATGTATCTAGCTGCCTTCATAACGCGATATATTATAATCACACAGCATATACCGTAGCTTTACATAGCTTTGAAAGAAAAAAATCTATTTTTAGTTGGTGCCGAGAAGAGGACTCGAACCTCCAAGGGTTGCCCCACAAGTACCTGAAACTTGCGTGTCTACCAATTTCACCACCTCGGCAACTACTTTCTAGAGAGATATATTTTATTCGTTTATTTTTTTGCTAGCGGATAAGCTACTTCTAACCAAGCTCGCAAGCCACCTTGCAAAGATGAAACATTGCGGTAGCCCATCCTTTGTAAATTATCTGCCACTAAGCAAGACCGAAAGCCGCCGCTACAATAAACAACAATCTCTGCATCAAAATCGGGTATATATTTCTCAATATCGCGCTCTATGATGCCTTTACTAAGAGGGATGGCATGCTCAATCGATCCTTGTTGAAATTCATCACGCTCGCGTACATCAATTAAATAAAAAGGATGATGATTATTAATTTTTTTGTTTAAATCGCCAACTGTCAACTCTTTTATATGCGGTTTAATTTTATCAACTAATTTGATAAACCCTGATGTATGTTGCTTTTGATTAATCACGAATGTATTTCGTTTTCCATTTCTGTTTCGACATCTTTCATAGTGAGACGAATTCGACCTTGTCTATCTATCTCTAACACTTTGACTTTTACAATTTGGCCTTCGCTTAATACATCACTCACTTGCTCTACCCGTTCTTTAGAAATTTGTGATATATGTACTAAACCATCACGGCCTGGTAATACATTAACAAAAGCACCAAAATCAGTCAGTTTAACAATTGCACCTTCATAAGTACGACCAACTTCTACTTCTGCAGTTACTTTCTTAATACGTTCTATTGCATTTTGACAAGCTTGTAAGTCAGATGTCGAGATTCGAACAACCCCATCATCATTAATATCGATTAAAGTTCCTGTTTCTTCAGTAATAGCACGAATTGTCGCACCACCTTTTCCAATTAAATCACGTATTTTATCAGGATTTATCTTTAAGGTTGTTATACGCGGTGCATAAGGAGACACCTCTATACGTGGTTCAGCTAAGGTTTGCTGCATAATACTTAAGATATGAAGGCGACCTTCTTTTGCTTGATTTAATGCCATTTGCAAAATTTCTTCGGTAATGCCATCAATTTTAATATCCATTTGTAATGCGGTAACACCGTCAATAGTACCTGCAACTTTAAAATCCATATCTCCTAAATGATCTTCATCACCTAAAATATCAGTTAATACAGCGAACTGCTCACCTTCTTTTATTAAGCCCATTGCGATACCCGCTACATGTTTCTTTAAAGGTACCCCCGCATCCATTAAAGCTATACTCGCACCACACACCGTTGCCATAGAGCTCGAACCGTTTGATTCAGTAATTTCAGAAACAACACGTAATACATAAGGAAAGTCGGCTTCACTAGGTAATACCGCACGTAAAGCACGTTTTGCTAAATTACCGTGCCCAATTTCACGTCGTTTAGGGCTTCCCATTTGGCCAGTTTCACCCACGCTATAAGGAGGAAAGTTATAGTGAAGCATAAATGTTTCACGCCCTTCACCATCCAATGCCTCTACTGTTTGTGCATCCCTATCTGTACCTAAGGTCGTCACCACTAATGCTTGAGTTTCACCTCTGGTGAATAAAGCCGAACCATGCGTACGCGGTAAAAATCCCGGCTGAATAGTAATAGGACGAACGGTTCTCTTATCACGTCCATCAATACGTGTTTCACCTGATAAAATACGACCACGTACTATTTTCTCTTCTAGATTTACTAGAAATAACTGAATAGCTTGGGTCGTAATTCCTTTTTCTTCATCCAGCCATTGTGCAATAAAACTTTCCTTTAATTTATCCAGCTTTATTTTACGTTCAAGCTTTTCTGGAACTTGATAGGCTGCAATTAACGAATCTTCAACAGATTGCATCATTTCTAACTGTATCTCTGTATCAAAACCAGAGGTTACATTTTTTAGAGCCCAAACGGGTTTACCCGCTTCATCTGTAAGTTCCTTTATAGCTTGAATAACACCCTGCATTTGTTGATGTCCAAATAAAATAGCATTCAACATAATTTCTTCTGAAAGTTCAGCGGCCTGAGACTCCACCATCAAGACAGCTTTTTCTGTAGCTGCAACCACTAAATCTAAATCGGATGTCTCAAGTTGCTTTAAACTTGGGTTTAAAATAAATTGTCCTTCTGAATAACCTACTCTTGCAGCCGCTATAGGACCCTTAAAAGGTAAACCTGATAAGCTTAAAGCTGCAGAAGCGCCAATTAATGCAGGAATATCTGCGTTAATATCCGGATTTGACGATAAAACAGTGGCAACAATTTGTACCTCATTATAAAAACCTTCAGGAAACAGAGGCCGCACCGGCCTATCAATTAAACGTGAAGTTAAAATTTCTTTTTCAGTGGGCCGACCTTCGCGTTTAAAATAACCTCCTGGAATTCGTCCCGCTGCATAGGTGCGTTCTTGATATTGAACAGTCAATGGAAAAAAGTCTCTTTCTTCGCCTGCTTGTTGTTTGTTACCCACAACGGTTACTAAAACGGTAGTACCATCCAAGCTAACAATAACTGATGCTGTAGCTTGACGGGCAATTGCCCCAGTTTCTAAAATTATTTCCTGCGAACCAAACTGCACGACTTTCTTTATAGAATTAATTAACACGCTTACATTCCCTCAAAAAAAACAAATGGGCGAAGATTACTGCCCATTGGTACGAATAAAATGTCTTCAACAATTGGTTGAAAAATTATGAACCGGGGCTTAACCACGCAAGCCGAGTTGTTTAATCAGCGTTAAATAACCCTGTAAATTTACGGCTTTGAAGTACTTTAATAATTTGCGACGTAAAGCCACCTTTTTTAATAAGCCTTGTCTTGAATGGTTATCCTTCTTGTGCACTTGAAAATGGCCATTTAGCTGTTCGATAGCCCCAGATAATAAAGCAATCTGGACCTCTGGGGATCCTGTATCACCCGAAAAGCGTTGATATTTAGCCATTATTTCATTTCTAGCCAGCATAAAACCTTTTACCTCTTATAAATGAACCCGCTATTCTATGCATAATCCCTCCAACTGACAAGGAATATCTTCTCAATTATTCTTCTAAATAGTTAAATATCGATAAATCTCTTTAGTTATAGGTTTCACTTATAAACCACCGGTAAAATGCTTACATTCATTAATATCGCCTTTAACCATTAAAAGCAGCTTTGACTCTCTAATTTTTAAATTTTTTATGATAAATCTTTTATTAAATGCTGCAATTTCCGTTAAAATAATAAACCTCTTCATTGGCGATCCTATCTTATTTTTATTATGAAAATTTATAGCTTGCAGTTTGGGCGAAAATCACATCGTTATTTAGTTTAAGTGTTGTGTCATGTTAGAATACCCACCGTCGCTGAGCGCTAATCTAGCTTCATTCGTCAGCGTAGGAAATTATCAACAGGGACAAGGTATAATTACCGCTAATTAATAAGTGAAAATGATATGAAAACTACTAGTAGCATGAACAAAATTCTTAAAGGATTAATGGCTGAATTAGGGATTAATGAATCAGAACTAGCACGACGCACTGGTGTAGGCCAACCTGTAGTACATCGAATTTGCTCAGGAGAAACTGATAATCCTAAAGTCGCAACTTTAAGCCCTATTGCTAATTTCTTTGCTATCTCTATTAGTCAACTCATTGGTGATGAACCCTTATCCACTGATCGCATTCCAGGGACTTTTAATCCTGATGCTCAAGGTTGGCGTCAAATTCCGTTACTCAATTGGTCACAAGTGCTCTATTGGCCTAATCTTCCTGAAAAATTAGTCCCATTACCGACAATTTCCACTGATATTAATATGAGTCAGCATGCTTATGCTGTTTCTGCTAGAGATACTACGATGGAACCTCGTTTCCCAGAAGGAACTATACTTCTTATAGACCCCGATCTAAAACCTAATAGTCTTGATTTCGCTATTGTTCACATAGAAGGGCACGATTTACCCAATTTCAAACAAATTTTGATTGATGGCGGACATACTATTCTTAAGCCTCTCAATACTGATTTTAAAACTTTGCTATTAGACAAGCCACATCGATTTTTAGGTGTAATGGTCCAATCAAGAATGGATTTTAAAAAGAAAAAATAAATTTTTTAACACAATGAAAAATATCATGATCTAGTATTTATTTTTTGTAAGTATTACTGAATGTTATCAACAATCAAAAACAAGACTTACATTGCAATCTATCAAACACTTTAAAATCTGATGTTTTAAGTTAAAATGTAATTATCTTTTCCTAAACAAATACAGTCATGAATCAAAAAAAACGCAAAGCTATTTTTCAACGTTTTCATGCTTACAATCCCCATCCAACAACAGAATTAATTTATTCTTCACCCTTTGAATTATTAATTTCAGTTATTCTTTCTGCTCAAGCAACAGACAAATCAGTTAATAAGGCAACACAACTATTATTTACTAAAGCGAATTCGCCAAAAAAAATAGTCTCGCTGGGATTATCCGGTTTAAAACAGTATATAAAGACTATTGGTTTATATAATACAAAGGCAAAAAATATCATAAAAACCTGTAAAATTTTGTTGCAACAATATCAAGGGATAGTACCTAATAATCGTGAAGCCTTGGAAAGTTTACCGGGTGTTGGACGTAAAACAGCTAATGTCATCCTTAATACTATTTTTCATCAGCCCACTATTGCCGTCGATACGCATATTTTTCGGGTGTGTAATAGAACCGGTCTTGCCCCAGGGAAAACACCGCTAGCAGTCGAAAAAAACCTACTAAAAGTCGTTCCTAAAATATACTTAAAAAATGCTCATCATTGGCTAGTGCTACACGGGCGTTATATTTGTTTAGCACGCAAGCCCAAATGTCCTGAATGTATCATCCAAGATCTTTGTGAATATCCTCACAAAACTATACTTAACTAATTAAAAAAAATTTATATTTTTTGGGTTAAGTAACCAATTTGTTGAGCTCAAGAATTGATATTTAAAATTTCTTTTAGAATATCCTCAACACCAAGATCACGCAAACTTTGAGCCGCTAAAAATCCAATTTTTTCTGCATCCGCAAACAACCCTTGTTTCTCAACTTTAATTAGTTTTGTCCCATCAACACTTCCAACTAAAGCTTGTAAACTCATTTGGCCATGACCCAGCGAAGTTGCATAAGCCGCTATCGGCACTTGGCAACTACCTCCTAGTTCTCGGCTTAAAGCTCGCTCTGCTAAAACACAATGATGCGTGATCGGGTGTGCCAATTTAGAAATATAGGCCATACTTTCTTCATCGTCTGCGCGACATTCAATTCCTAAAGCGCCTTGACCGGGTGCTGGTAAAAAACAATTAGTTTCCAAATATTCACTAATACAATCTGTTTTTTTTAAACGTATGAGGCCGGCAGCAGCTAAAATTATCGCGCCAAATTCACCTGCTGCCAATTTATCTAAACGAGTTCCAACATTCCCTCTTAATACACACACTTGCAAATCAGGACGCAAAGCCAGTAATTGCGCTTGACGACGTAGACTTGAAGTTCCCACACAGGTCCCCGAGGATAATTGAGTTAAAGGCTGCGGAAATCTTGAAATTAAAACATCACGAGGATCTTCACGTTTGCAAATGGCTCCTAATACTAAGCCCGCTTCTAAATCCATAGGCAGATCCTTCATGGAATGGACAGCTATATCTGCCTGATGATTAAGTAAAGCCCCTTCTAATTCTTTAACAAACAGCCCTTTACCACCTAATTTACTTAAAGAACTAGTTTGCTGCCTATCTCCTTCCGTAAGTAAAGGAAGTAAACTGATTGTTAAAAATGGAAAATTTTTTTTTAATTGCTCCTTAACCGTATTGGCTTGCCAATAGGCCAAGGGACTTTTTCGGGTAGCGATACGTAGAAATTTTTTTTTATTCAAGCACTCACCTCAATTTATATTCTTCGCACTTGAGTTTTTAGCTGCATTGCCACTCAACCCGCAATTTTCATATAGAGCAACCTCGGTTGCTTCATTTTCGTACTGCTTTGCTAAAACCCAATGGCGGTGAGTATATTAAAAATTTTGCAGTTGAGTTTTGATAAGCTGATCTTTTCTTTCCCATAGTGCGTTCAATTTTTTTTGAAAATAGATTCGAAATTGACGATCGTTTTCATAATCGCCTAACCAAGCTTTAGAAATAGGTATTGTTTCTACCTCAACAATTATTTTTTTTATACTTCCTGATAAAAAATCCAATAAGCTGGCCTGATGAGATGGATAAATAATTGTGACGTTAAGAATTTTATGAAAAAAATCACCCAAAACAGCAAGGCTAAAAGCCATACCGGTTGCTTTAGGTCTTAATAAATACTGATACGGCGACGCTTGTAAATCGTGTTTTTCTTGTGAAAACCGCGTGCCTTCAACAAAATTCGCAACCGTAGTGGGTATAGTCTTAAACTTGGCACTCGCTTTTTTGGTTTCTTCAATATCCTTATTTTTAAGTTCTGGATGCTTAGCTAATTTCACCTTGCTATATCGACGCATAAAAGGAAAATCTAATAACCAACATGCCCAGCTTACTATCGGCAAAGTCCAAAGCAATTCCTTTTTAAGGAAAAACTTCAAAGGGGGAATTTTACCACTAAAAATATACTGCAAAATAAGTATATCTGCCCAGGATTGATGGTTAGAAATGAGTAAATACCATTCTTTATAATGTAGCTGCTCTAAGCCTTTTATCTCCCATTTAACGGGAATTATCCATTTTAAAAGTAAATAATTACTTCGTAACCAAACCGCATGTAAAGCCTCCATTAATTTCTTGGTCGATTTCCGCCATTTTTTTAAAGGAATCATAAATCGACATAGTCCTACACTAGCTAATGGAATAAACCATAGGGTAAGAATAATGAGATATAAAGTTGCCGCGAGTCCTGCTCTTAAGAACTTATATAATTTGTTCATAAAAATATATTTCGCACATTCCAATAAATTGTCAGTGCGCACAAAAGAAAAAACTTGCTATAAATTAAAGGGGGGGTAAAAAGAATTAATCCTTATTAACGCTTTTTGAATTAATTTTACCTTCCTCCCAAGAAAGCTTAAATCTTATTAAATAATAAATTGGTACGATCAATTAAACTACGCCATATCCCACCTTTTGATAAATTTTCTAATGCAACGAGCGGCGCTGATGCAATAGATTTATCATTTAATACAATATTAATTTGGCCAATGACCTCTCCTTTTTTAATCGGTGCTTTTAAATTAGGAATAAACGTCATAGCCGTAGTAGGTTTTTTATTGGATCCAAGAGGAAGCGTTACATACAGATTTTGAGCTAAACCGACTTTAATTTGCGATCGTTGACCAAACCAAATCCTAGTTGTGACCAAATTGATCCCCGCATTATACAACTTATGTGATTCAAAAAAACGAAACCCATAAGTAAGTAATTTTTGGCTATCTTGAGCTCGCATTTCATCCGAAGGCGCACCCATGACGATAGTAATTAAACGCAAGCCATTTTTTTGGCCTGAAGCAGCCAAACAAAAACCGGCCTCATTAGTATGTCCCGTTTTAATTCCATCGACATCAGGGTCACGCCATAATAAGCGATTGCGATTAGGTTGTTTAATTCCGTTATAAGAAAACCATTTTTGGGAATACCATTTATAATCTTCTGGAAAATCAAGGATTAATGCACGAGCTAAAATCGACATATCACGAGCAGTTGAATAATGGTTAGAATCGGGTAATCCGTCCACATCAATAAAATGGGTATTTTTCATACCCAGTCTTATTGCTTGTTGGTTCATTAAATTAATGAAAGACTCCTGACTTCCCGCGACATACTCTGCCATAGCTACACAGGCATCATTACCAGAGTCCACTATCATACCTTGCATCAAGTCTTGTACACTGACTTTATCGCCAACCTTGACAAACATTTTAGAACCGCCTGTTTTCCAAGCTGCTTCACTAATAGTCACTAAATCAGTGGCATGTATATGGCCTTGTTGCAAAGCCATAGAGACTACATAAGATGTCATCATTTTGGTTAAGCTGGCCGGTGCTACGCGCTCATCAATATTTTCATTTGCTAAAATTTTACCGCTATAGGCATCCATCAATAGGTAAGCCCTAGCATTAATGCTAGGGGCTATTGGCGTCAATGTGGGTTGTACGGCAACGGGTGCCGTTATAGGGATAACTGGATCAGCACTACATACTGAACCCAATAACCCCGCTACTAAAAATACTAAAGTAAAACATAGTGGGTATCGCTTAAACATGGGGTAAATGCCTTATACAATTTAGAACTAATGCGGTTTCGGCTATATACTAATATTAGCCTTTAATATAAGTCCATATAAAGAGAGCACGCAAGTCATTTTAGTGATTCGACAATATACTGCAACTATTGGATTATTTCCAGGGATAATGCCGTGGATCACCCAATTTACTCGCATAGTTTTTTCATTTTAACTTTATTTTCATTCTAGGTTAAGGTAAAGTTTACTCTAGCATTCACAAAAACTTCCCATAATGGATTAAAAGGAAAGTATATAAAAAGGATGAGTAAACATTATCTAAAAATTACTGAATCCGCTAATTCTCTTTTCCAAAATACTATACTCAGTACTATCTTTGTTTTTAAGTCAAATATCTACCAAATAGGGTCGATGTTTGAAAAAATTCTTGCTCCAATTTTGTTTCCAATTGTTATTATACCTGATGCTATAGTGTGTTTATTTGCACTATATCATTTCACGCGCGCTAAAAATAAGAATTTAGGTAAAACCTTTGACTTAATTCATGCCCCAATTAAAGCTGCATTAGTTTTTACGGCGATTTTTGCCGGATTTAGTTTGATTTTTGTACAAGGTTTATTTCTAACTGCAATCGGCTCCAGTGTTGCCTATCATGTAGGCTTATCAATTTTTCATGCTTATCATGGGTGTACATCAGAAAAAAATTCATCCATTAGGATACTTCATAAAACTCATGCCATAAATAATTTTATTGCAACTACGATAGGAGGAATCGTCATTGCTGGTGTTATTTTAACGATGGTGTTAGCTCCTTATTTAGCGGCTACTATTTTAGCCATAGCAGGGATCGCAACCGCTAGCCTGCTTATGTTAACGACTGGTTTTGCAATTTACAGAAACTTTAAAAACCCAACTATTAAGCCAATCCCAGCAAACTCTGAAATTGTTAACGCCCCCGCTTCATCAACTTCAATATCTGATACGCTAAACTCATCTCAACCACATCGAAACTCCAACTATTATTATCGAAAATTTCGTTCGGAAAAATTAGAAGATAAAGACCCAGAAAAAGATAAAAAATTTCTTCTTGAAGAAATTGAAAATAAAAAAGTAACCCTTCAGCGCCAAATAACAAGTTCCAAAAACAATTTTTTTGGATGGTTTTGGCCAGAAAAATCAAAACGCCAAACTAAGATAAGTACTCTTGATTTACTTAAAACCAAAATAACTGTAGATGATGGGAGCGATCTATTCATACCAAATCAGGCATATCAATCATTTTTTAGAAAAGTCGGGGATACTGAAGATCTAATTGAAGCATCAGTACTCTATTTAGAAAAAAAGAATCAAAGTTAATTTGTAAGTCTTTTAACTACAAAACAATGCTTAATGCAATAATAAAGCAAAATTTCCTTCCAAAAAGTCATAAAATCATAGAAAATAATACTTTATAAGCCATTTTCAGGCATATAAACTTTACTTATGGACGCATATTAGGTATTTAATTAACCTAATATGATAAGAAAAATAAAATTGCTTATAGCTAGTTTAGCTATACTTTTTGCCTCTTCTGGAGGATATGCAGAATATCCTCGTGTAACTTATCATTTACAGGGCCTCAATCAAGACTTAATGAGCCCTGTTCAACAACGGCTTGATCGAAGCTTGCAAGCCTTAATCAATCCCTCATTGGACGATATACAGTTCTGGGGCCAACGCGCTATCTCCGATATCAAACAAACCTTAGCGGCTTATGGTTATTTCAAGCCATCTATTACACATACCTTAAACAAAATTGATACTAGCTGGAATGCTAGTTATCAAGTCTCTATAGGCCCTCCTTTAAAAATCACAGCATTAAAAGTCTCAATCGAAGAAGTTAATCAAGACCCAAAAATAACAAAATTAATTGATAATTTTCCACTACACATAGGTGATATTTTTCGCAGCGGAGTCTACGAGGATGCAAAACAAAAATTACTCGCTAAGGTTGTTGCTGCAGGTTACCTTTCTGCTTATTTTTCTAAACATATTATTTTAATTAACCGTCAAGCTTATACAGCTAAGCTCATTCTAACTTTAAATACTGGGCCACGTTATTATTTTGGTCCTATCACATTCCAACAATCCATACTTAACAATAGTTTATTACAACGCTATATTCCTTTTAAGGTGGGGGATCGCTATCAATCAACACAATTATTAAAATTACAAGAGAATTTAAACAAAAGTGGATATTTCCAAAATGTATCGATTCCTGACTCCCAGATAAATAAAAAAAATCAAATTTTGCCGGTTACTTTTCGATTGACACCGCGTCCTTCCCAACAATATACGGCTGGAATAGGCTATGGAACAGATGTGGGAATGCGGGGAACTCTAAGTTGGGAATCTCGTTATCTAAACAAAGCCGGTCATCGTTTAAGTATCTTTAGCCAATTATCTAAAGTACAAAATAGTCTACAAACAACTTACACCATTCCTGGAAAACAACCCAATACTGATAATTATAATATTAATTTTGCAATCGTCAAAAAAAAGCTTACTAAAGTGACTACTACCACTCAACAATTAGGAATAGGTAGCAGGAGTAAATGGAAAGGCTGGCAACGCAACTTATTTTTAAACTATCAAACTGAACGTTTTAATTATCTAAATCGGCCAACAACTAACTCTCATTTATTAACGCCAGGTATAAATTTGTCGTACAGCAAATTTGATAACCCTTTCTTCGCGCTACATGGCTATCAGTTAAACTTTAGATTACAAGGTGCAGATCAAAACTTACTATCAAATACTAGCTTTTTACAAACTGAACTACAAGGCAAGTACATCGTAAGTTGGAATAATAATAGTCGATTGCTGTTTTACGGTGATGTTGGCTACACACTAACTTCTAATCTTGCAAATTTCCCTCCTTCTTTACTTTTTTATGCTGGAGGAAGTCAAAGTATACGTGGTTATGCGTACCAATCTCTTGGTCCAGGACGTTATTTAATGACAGGAAGTGTTGAATACCAACATCGACTTATTAATAATTTTTATGCTGCTGTTTTCTTTGACGCCGGAAATGCTGTTAATAATTTTCCCACTAATTTACAAAAAGGAACGGGCCTAGGTTTAGTTTGGGCATCACCTTTAGGACCAATAGAGGTTACCGCAGGGAAAGCATTGGATCTTCCTGGACACCCTATAAAATTCCAATTTACAATGGGGTTTGATTTCTTATGATAAACGATAAGAAACTATTTTTGGGAAGGTGGCCACTTAGAAGTTTATTAATCAGTATTTTTTTAATAGGTAGTTATCTAGTTCTAAATACAAAAACAGGTTTAGAAGCTGTCGTGCTAATTGGAAAGCAGTTTTTGCCTGGGCAATTAAAGATAAATAGTATCCATGGCCGATTGTTAGGTCCAATTCAGTTAAAAGAATTGTATTATCAAAATAATAAAATTTATCTCTATGTTTCTGAAGCACAGTTTGATTGGGATTGGCGTGATTTCTTTCAAGGAAGATTAAATCTGCGTTCGATCGTTATTGATAAGTTAAATCTTGTTATAAAACAAAAAAGACCAAAAAATTACCCACAAAAACCTTTTCAAACTCCAAAAATTTTCCATTTCTTAAAGCTTAATTCTGTTGTTATCCATCAAATGAGTATTCAATCAGACAATCTACAACTAGAATTGCAAGGCTCCATTCAAGAACAGTGGCATATTAATTGGCAGTTAAGTATCAAGCAATTGACAAAATCTATTCCCAATCTACAGGGTAAAATTGCGTTGCGAGGCACAATAAACGGAATTTTTCAGCATCCTAAATTTAACATAATCTTTGATAAAACAAATCTACAATGGAAAGAATGGCAATTCAAACAAATTCAAGCAGCGTTAACGATAGATACTAAAAGAAAAAAATGGATTTTTGATTTAGCTACTACCCAATTTAATAACAAAATCTTTAAACTTTCTCCATTACAATTAAAATTATCTGGATCCTTACTACCTTTTTCTCTCCAAGGAATTCTATCTGAATTTAAACTAAATAAAATAGGTCAAGAACAATTTACTCATTTAATAATTCCTAATACGAAAATTAACAGCTATGTATCCAAATACGGATTAGAAGCATCGGTCCAAACCTTTAAAAAAAATAAAAATCAATTATTTGCCTATTTATTACTACCCAATTATCAAGCACGCTCATGGCTAAAATCTAAACAATCGATAGATGCTTCTATTGATTTAAATTTAAAAGATTTAAATTTTTTAACGCAATTATTTCCATATCTTAAAAATAATAAAGGTATTTTTAATGCTCAATTAAAAATTTCAGGTTCATTGAAAAAACCACTCATACATCTAAGCGTTAATTTGCAACATGCCAATACTTATATTCCTGCTTTAGGATTAAATTTAAAAAATATAAAATATCAGCTGCATACTGATAAAAATACTTTGCTAGGTATTGGTCAACTCAACTCTGGAAAGGGATCCTTAGAATTCCATACTACAACCGATCTATTAAAATATAATTTATCAACATCAATAGATATCCACGGGAAAGATGTCACTATTATTCATAATTCAGAATATCAAATTACTGCTACGCCAAAATTAAAAATTCAAACAAATATTCATCAAATTGAAACCTCTGGTTATATTTTATTTCCAAAAGCTAAAATTAACCCTAAAAATCATAATTTAATTGAATTATCCCCCGATATAGAGTTTGTAAAGGATAAGAAAAAAGCTTTTACTGTAGTACCTTTTACCTTAAAAAATAATATTAAAATAGAAGCCGGTGATAATGTCCAGTTGCAATATCGAGGGCTTACCACTAAATTGAAAGGTTCACTTACGATAAAGCAAGATCCAGATCATCCTATATTAGTAACAGGGCAACTAAAACTTTTCCCCGGAGAATTTAGTTATTATGGTCAAAGCTTAAAATTAAAATCTAATTCTTCTTTAAATTTTGCCAATACTCCCATTGATAACCCTACAATAAATATTACGGCTAATCGAACTATATTAATTTTGCCTGAATCCACTTGTGACCCCTCCAATGAGGCTAAATCTAAACTTGGCTCTAATAATTTTATTCAATCTTCAATATTCTCTTCTCAATCTATGCCTATGCCGGTAAATATAAATCTACATGTGAGAGGGTCACTACAAAATCCTCATATCATTTTATTCGCAAATCCTTCTAACATCATTAAATCACAATTAGATATGCTTTCTTATCTAATTACCGGTCAAGCAAGTAATCAGCTAAACACCGCAAGTACGCAATTATTATTAAATGCTGCTACCAATTTAGGAGGCGAAAAAAATAATATCGGTCAACTTATTAGCAAAATTCAACAGAAAATAGGTTTAGATCAATTGACTATTGGGGCAAAACCAATCTTTGATCCGACTACAAATAGCTTACAACAAAATACTTCTTTAATAGTCGGTAAAAATCTTTCACCAAAACTTAACATCTCGTATAGTCTAGGTTTGCTGGATCAGATCAGTATTTTAGAAATAAATTATCTTTTAAACAAAAATTTTTCTTTACAAACTACCAGTAGCAACTTTGCTAATGGCCTAGATCTACTCTATAAACTCGAAAAACATTAATGATTGTTTGCTAAACGATACATTAATATAGCTACTTTCTGTGTTTGTATAGGTAGTGACTTAATATCCAATGTTTTTTTTCTGAATGGGCACCCATACCAACAGGGCCTAAGCCATCTGAATTAGCTTGTGTGATTGAGGCAATGGATTCCTTCCAGAAAACTAATAAATGGTCACCATTACCTTGTTTATTTATCTGCCAATGAGCAATACCACGGCGAGCAATGGACTTTTTTGGCAAATACCGTCCAATTATTAACATTCTTTTCCCTTTGGTACCCCGAGTCCGGGTGCTCGGCAACTAACGTTCTTACACGCTTCATATAACTGGTAACTTGGTTCTTCACCCCAAGAGATCTTAAACCCAAGTTGCTGGAAAAAAGGCATTAAGATTTCACCTACTTGATGACTCCCAACACTATTAGCTGTTCCGCTATTAATATTGACTAATTTCTCTAATAAAGAGAGCTGTTCTGATTGCTGCTTAGCAACATAGGCTTTTACGGATTTCTACTGGTGCTGTCTAAGCACTTACTATTTGTGTAAAAAGCAACTGAACACATAAAATACTGAATAGATTCTATTAATTGAATGAAAAATTTACTAGTTTTTTAATAATTATTTGGGTAGCATTAGGCTGTTTGAATTGACTTAACTGGTTTTTTAATGGATCTAAATTTTTATAACTTTCGAACAGAATCTTGAGTAATTTCTCATCTGAAAATTCCTCGAAATAGATAACCTTACTTAGACCTTTAAGGACAAAATATTTTGCATTGTCAATCTGATCTCCTCGACTCGCTTTTTTTGACAGTGGTAGCAAAATATGTGGCTTGTTTAAGGCTAATAACTCATAGATAGAGGTTGCACCCGCTCGGCTAATCACTAGATCAACACAAGCTAGGACATCGGCAAATTCATCTTGTAAATATTCAAATTGTTTATAATTTTTTACTTTTTCAAATGTAGGATCGGATTTATTTTTACCACAAATATGAATCACCTGGAATTTTTCCGTTAGCGGGTCTATTAGACGGCGAACACATTCATTTATAATTGCCGAACCTAAACCACCAGCCATAATTAATAAAACTGGTTTTTGTTTTTTATTTGGAAAACCACAAAATTTTAAACCCCGCTCAGGATCACCATGCCGCAGAGATTCTCGAATAGGCATACCCGTTATTAATACTTTAGAAGTACTCTTAAAATATTTGACGGTTTCAGGAAATGTAATGCAAATCAATTGTGCAAAAGGGAAACTAAGACGATTGGCTAGACCAGGAGTTAAATCGGATTCGTGAATCACAACTGGAATTCCAGTTAATTTGGCTGCGATAACGACCGGCAAAGCAACAAAACCACCTTTGGAAAAAATAACATTGGGTTTTATTTTTCGGCAAATTAGGAAGCTTTGTGTAATACCTATTAGTAGTTGAAAAGGCGTTAATAAATTTTTCCAGGTCCAATACCGATGCAATTTACCAACCGTTATAGCATAATAAGGGATATTTAAGGATTTAATGAGCGAGTGCTCTATCCCTTTTTTAGAACCCACATAGAAAATATCTGTGCCTTTCTTCTGTAAAGCCGCTATTAAAGGCAAACTGGGGGTAACGTGTCCTGATGAGCCTCCACCAGTAAAAATAATTTTATTTTTTTTTGTCATAACATAAACTAAGCAGATGGGTTGTTAGTATTCAGCTCTAATGTCCCTTCAAGGTGTACATCATGAGGCGCTTCTGGTGGCAATATACCTTCATTAGCAAAACGTTCCCATAAACTAAATAAAAACTGCGAGCGAACACCCGAACGTGAACTAATATGATTAAGATCAACATAATATTCCACCTTAAATTCTAACAAAATTTTATCAATTTCTTTAAAATAAACCTCTGGTTTAGGATTTGTTAAAATTTTTGGTATCGTTGCCAATACTTCTAAAATAATATCTTTTACTCGTTGTGGATTATCCTTTCGATTGGTTTTAATCGTTACTAAAGCACGCACTACGCTATCACGATGCGTCCAATTAATAAAATTTTTGCTAAAAATATCAGCATTAGGGACTAATAATTCTTGACGATCATCTGTTGTCACAGTAATCGAACGAGCTCCAATATGTGAGACTTGCCCATCATAGTTACCGATTGTAACCCAATCTCCAACTTTAACAGGCCTTTCGAGTAATAAAAAAATCCCAGTAAAAAAATTATTAAATAAATCTCTTAATCCTAATCCCACACCCAAAGAGAAAAGACCTAAAATAACGGAAATGTTTCCCCAGTTTAAGCCCAAAATATTTAATCCAATCGTAATTCCAATAGCAATAAGTGTGTAATGAGTAAAAATTGCTAAGCTATTGCGTAAACCTAAATCTTTGGTATGCGCAAACAGCCAACGATAAGCAAATTCTCTAGACCAATGGGCTATCCAGATTAAGATCACTATTAATACAGCTAACTGTAAAATCGTTAAACCTGTTACTGTTGCAGTACTAGCTATTACGAATAATTTCATAGAAAGTAATTTTGCTAAGCTGGTATTCAAAAGAGGAACACGATCACCCCAGCCATAAAGTTCGAATAAGCCCATTATCGATAAAATTAATAGTGCTAATTTTAAAATTTGATGAAATGGCTTTAATAAGGCCTGGCTCCATAACCAACCATTTCTGAAATGGCGAATACATTGCTCCGATGCCCAGCGTACTAACTCATCTAAGAGCCCCCTAAGCAATAGATAAGCAGTCAAAGCAACTAAAAATAAACCTTGATAGTGTGCGATAGCCCAGGCCAGTTCGACATATCCGACTAATCCTATTAATGCATTGGTCAATAAACTAAATGGTATTAAAAAGCTTAGCCACCGAATAACTCTTTTTAAATACGCATGTTTGTTTTCTATATAAGGCTCTAGCAGAGTAGGGACAACTTCCCAACTCTTCATCAATACTAAAGCCACAATCAGTAAAAACAACATAAATAATCGGCCAAACAAGTCTTGAACTTCATAATTAACAGGTAATTGGTTAACTAAAATAGTCGCTAACGTCACTATTCCTCCTATCAATAGTGTGGTTCGCAAGCGATAATAGAGTTTGACATCATGGCCACTTTCATCAGTGGTATTTTCTAGCAATAAAATATGAGCAAGCTGAATAACTATACTAAATATTAAACAAACAACACTCATGCTAATAATCAAAGAAAATAATTTTATAGATATATTTAATAAAAATAATAATCCTATTAAACCTGCTAATAACATAATTCCGGATAAATGACGCTGTAACAATTGCAACACGACTATCACTGTTTGTGCAGAAAAAAAACCTCGACTACGTTGTTGTAAACGCACTCTATCCACGGCTAAAAATCGTCTTAGCTTCAACCAAGTAACAAACCATATCAGCACACCTAGTAAGACAATAAGCCATTGCCAAGTTGATACCAATTCTAGTTTATTGAAAACTGGCTCATATAGGCCTGCTAATTTATCTATGGTTAATGTGGGAATTTGAAAAATGGTTTGACCTAAACCAATCCAAGCATTTAAATTCCAACCTGGCAAAGCTTGCCTATTTGCAAGTTGAAGTTTTAATTGTTTGGTTATAAGCATCTGTTGGGCATCCGCTTCTTTAGTTAATTGTTGCATTTTTACAAACAAGTTTTGATAGCCAAGAATAATTTCTTTTAATGGAGCTATTTTTACCTGATCCTGTGCAAAATTAGATTCTTTTTTTTGTAAATCTTTATTGATTAAATTCAAATAATTCTGTAGAAACTTGATTTTATTATGAAATAAGTCAATTGAAGTATTGATTTGCTCACTTAGATTTTCAATTTGATGCTGTAAATTACTTAATGTGCTTAGTGATAATTTTTGATTGAATATAGAAGCTAAATCTTGCAGTTTATTAGATATTTTAGCGGTATTCAGTTCAGTTTCGAGTAAATTATTTTTCTCTTCCGCTTCAAATATATTAAATTCTATTTGATCATATGAATAATTATTGATAAGCCCTGTAACTTCGACTTTTTTTAATTCCTTACCCCATTCATTTAAGCGTTGCATCCACTTCTGTTGATCTTGTTGCAGACGTTCGGCTAACACATCTAGTGATTCTTGCCGATGAGTTTGTTGCTGCAATTGATAGTTTCTCTGTAAATTTTGTTGCCATTCTTCAACAAAATTAATAGTTTGTTGCACGGTATCGCGTGAGCGTTGCAAAATCTTAATGCGCTTTTGTTGTAAATTGAATAATTTACGTCGTTCCAGTGAAGTTTGTTGTAATTGTGACTGTTGTTGCTGAATTTCTTGACTAATAGATAAGCCCGGTGCTGTTGGAATTTCCCATTGATCGGGTGAGTTTCTAATAGAATCTTGAATCAAATCCGTAGATTGTTGGGTTGTTTTTAGGCTTAAACTAATACTTTCTAAATCAGCTTTTGCCATAGCGATCATTAAATCAAGATGCTCTAAGGTTTGTTTGCTAATTATAGGTGCTGCGATTTTTTGCTCATTTCGCAAGCCTTGTAACTTTCTTTTTAGTAAATCACTACGCGTCTGCTCTGCAATCAATTGTTGCTGAGTCAAATTCACTAATGGAGATTCATTAAGCTCAGCAAAAGCTGGCGAATAAAACCCTCCAAATAAAATAATCAATAAAACAAAAAATTTGTACAAACTATGCCTCAGGGTAAAGGTAAAGGTTGCTCAGTTACATTTATAACACTCTTATTTAAAGAAGAGCGCCATTTCATCCAAACATAAACAGGGGCACTACTAAGTAATAACAAAGTTCCATAAAATACAGTTTCTTTACCAGAACCTATGATAACCCAAAAAGAATAAATTCCAGCTAAAATCGTAATGGTTATTGAGCCCAATAATTTTTTACCTTTCTTAAAAAGCCCTGGATATTTATAAAAAATAACTAATTCAGACATCGTAGTTAAAAAATACGGAATCAGTGAGGCCAAAGTTGCTAATAAAATAATGATTGTAAATTGTTTAACCAAACTATGATTTAAGGTCATCAATAATAGCAAACTAATTAAAACACTAGAAATTACTAACCCTACAACAGGGGTACCATTTTCTGATTTTTTTAAGAAAATACTAGGAAAAAGTTTATCTTGTGCTGCTGCTAATGGAATCTGACCTTGAAGTAAAATCCATCCATTTAAGGCACCTAAACAAGAAATAACGGCTCCGATGGCAACTAAGGTACTCCCTAGAGGTCCAAACATGATTTTTGCAGCATCGGCATAAGGAGCGTTGGAATGTGCAAGTTCTGTTAATGGCATAACCCCCATCACAGCAATACTACTCAATATATAAACAACTGTTGCTATGATTACTCCCAGAATAGTCGCTTTAGGAATGGTACGATTAGGGTTATCTACGTGACCGGCAGGAACCGAAGCTGATTCTAAGCCGATAAAAGACCATAAAGTCAAAGTGGCTGCGCCACTAAATGCACTTAAATTAGATTTACCTGATAAATTGAAGGCACTCAAAAAGTGAGGATGAATATAAAAAATACCGACTAAAGCGATAAGTAATAATGGAATTAATTTTAAAATAGTTGTCAATACTTGAAAAATGCCCGCATGCCGAACACCTAATATATTGATAAACGTCACTAACCAAACCAAACTAATACTAACCAAGCAAGAACATAGAGCGTTCTTAGCCAATACCGGCCAAAAAAAGCTTAAATACCCTGTTAAAGCGACAACTATAGCAGCATTGCCTACCCAAAGTGCAATCCAATAATTATAGGCCATTTGAAATCCAACAAAATCACCAAATGCCTCTCGACAATAGGCATAAGGGCCTCCTATGAGTGGCATCACATTAGATAGCTTAGCAAATACTAATGCTATTAACAAAGCGCCAGCTGCTGTAGCGATCCAAGAAAGCAAGCTAATACTGCCATAAGCAGCTAACGAGGCAGGTAACAAGAAAATTCCAGAGCCTATCATATTACCTGTCACCAGAGCTGTTAACATCCATAGCCCCAATTTTTGTTGTTTCATCTTTTTGGACATTTTGAACCTAACCTCTGAATTTTGCGCACAATAAAACGCTGTGTCATTATACCCATCTCATATCTTAATGCGAAAAGTTTTATGTCAAAAATACCCAGCCTCTACATAGTGGCTACGCCTATAGGTAATCTAGAAGACTTTAGCAAGAGAGCCAAAGAAATTTTACAAAATGTTGATCAAATTGCCGCCGAAGATACCCGCCATAGTCAAAAATTACTTAGACATTTTGGTATTACTACTCCTTTAATTTCACTTCATGAACATAATGAAACAACTTCCAGCAAAATTCTTTTAGATTGTCTAAAAAAAAATTTATCTATTGCCTTGATTAGTGATGCTGGAACACCTTTGATTAGTGATCCCGGTTATCGTTTAGTTAAATTAGTGCGCCAGCATGGAATTCCAGTTATTCCTATCCCGGGTCCTTGCGCCTTAATAACTGCTTTATGCGCTTCAGGTTTAGCATGTGATAGATTTATTTTTGAAGGTTTTTTATCTGGAAAAATTAGCGCCCGACAAAAAAAGCTACAAGAATTTTTATATGAAACCAGAACAATTATTTTTTATGAAGCACCGCATCGGATTCTAAAGTTAATAGATGATATGATTGCTGTATTTGGACCGAAACGTTATGTAGTTTTGGCTAGAGAATTAACAAAAACCTTTGAAACTATTCATGGAGCTACTTTAGAAGGATTGAAAACTTGGCTGAATTCAGATAAAAATCAGCAAAAAGGAGAATTCGTCGTTCTAGTCGAAGGAGCTGAATACCTAAGCCCCTATGAAATAGATACGCGGCGAATTTTAAGCATTTTATTAGATGAATTGCCGATTAAGCAAGCAACCTCACTGGCTGCTAAAATAACTCATGAGAAAAAAAATAAATTATATGCTTTGGCGCTGGCTATAACGGGTAAATAATATGAATGATGATACTTTTAAAATCTTTCAACGAGGCACCACTGAAATACTTGTTGCTGATGAATTAAAGCATAAATTAACTGAAAATAGACCTTTACGCATCAAAGCTGGTTTTGATCCAACAGCGCCTGATCTACATCTAGGCCATACTGTGCTGATCAACAAACTCCGTCAATTACAAGATTTAGGTCATGAAATTAATATTATCATTGGTGATTTTACTGCACTTATTGGTGACCCGTCAGGTAAAAATGCTACACGTCCTCCTTTAAACGTTGATGAAGTTAGAGCCAACACCAAAACGTATCAACAGCAATTTTGTAAAATATTAGATCCTATAAAAACGTACTTACGATTTAATTCTGAATGGTTAGGAAAATTATCCATTACTGATTTAATTAAACTGGCATCCTCCTACACTGTTGCCAGAATGCTAGAAAGAGATGATTTTCATCAACGTTACCGTCAACACCAACCTATTGCAATCCATGAGTTTTTATATCCTTTACTTCAAGGCTATGATTCTATCGCATTAAAAACTGATCTTGAATGTGGTGGGAACGATCAAAAGTTTAATTTACTGTTAGGTAGAGAGTTACAAAAACATTCCAAACAAACCCCACAAATAATTTTAACGATGCCTTTGCTAGAAGGTTTGGATGGTATACAAAAAATGTCTAAATCACTGAATAATTATATTGCTATCGACGAGCCAGCAAACGATATGTTCGGAAAAATTATGTCGATTTCTGATGAGTTGATGTGGCGTTATTTTGAATTGCTTTCATTCAAAAAATCTATGCAAGACATTAAATCCATGCAGCAAGAAACAATTCAAGGAATAGCTAACCCCCGTGATTTTAAAATAGAGCTAGCCTTAGAAATTATTGAGCGTTTTCACACTAAAGCGGATGCTGAAAAAGCATTACAGGAATTTCAACACCGATTTAGAGATGGCGCCATCCCCTCGCAAATTAAAGAACTGAGTATAAGTATTCCTGGCGAGAATTTATCGATTGCCAACTTATTAAAGCAAGCGGGTTTAGTTACTAGTACTTCAGAAGCATTGCGTTCAATAGATGCAGGAGCTGTTAAAATTGATTCACTGAAGATTGAAGATAAGAAGCTGCTAATTAAACCCGGCACTAGCCACATTTACCAAGTTGGGAAAAGACGTTTTGCTAAGGTTACTATCGTAAGTAAATAGCATTTAATATTAACGCTACACAGCAATGGGTTTTTTGGGAGTGGCCGGGCGGGGCGTTGTGAAATAACTTTTGTTTATATCCTACATGAGGATGCAAATTGCGCGGCAAACACAGACAAAAATTCGAGCCTGTAAACCATTTTGTGTAAATGCCGAGTTAGGAGAATCTGCCCTCGAATTCGATAGCGAATCGATTCATAGCAGCTCTCCAATCATGTAAAGACATAGTCCACTTTTGTGATGCCTTCT
>JBAPVR010000026.1:0-48590 GCA_049283295.1 Candidatus Aquirickettsiella sp. | reverse complement strand
TAATGATCTCTTTAAGTCTTTTAGGCTCTTCATAGTCTCTTTAACTACTCTCTTCCTAATCCTCTTCTCCCTCAAGCCAAAAACTCAAGAGCTCGCGAATTCTACCTCATACATTTTTTCTGTCAAGCGGAATATTCGCTAAATAATTTTGTCATGCGTTTTCTTATTTCAAGTTTTTCATTTGCTTCTATTGACCGCTAATTCAATTGAAATGCCTAAAATTCTCGCATTTTTGGTAGCAAAAAAATGGGGTGTTAATTACTAATATATTTCAGTGTTATAATGTAGCAATTACTTTAAGAGTCAATATTGTTTTAAATATTTGAAATACATGAAGCGAACTTTATGGGACCTATTATACTGGATTTAGCTGGCTTAGAATTAACTTCCGAAGAGCGTGAAATAATAAAACATCCTCAAGTGGGTGGAATTATTTTCTTCCAACGTAATTTTGCATCCCCGTCTCAACTAGAAAATTTAATTTCGCAAATTCACTTACACAGTAAACAACGACTTTTATTAAGTGTTGATCAAGAAGGTGGAAGAGTTCAACGTTTTCAAGAAGGATTTACACGGCTTCCGGCTTTAGGGCTAATTGGTATTCGTTATGATCAAAGCCCTGACGAAGCAATCCAGCTCGCTGAAACACATGGCTGGTTATTGGCCAGTGAATTATTAGCGGTAGGTGTTGATCTTAGTTTTGCACCGGTTTTAGATTTAAATAATAATCTAAACCAAGTAATTGGGTTACGGGCATTACATAGCAATCCTGATATCGTAACTAAACTAGGGCGCGCCGTCATCACGGGGATGAATCGCGCAGGGATGTGTTCTGTAGCTAAACACTTTCCTGGACATGGCTCTGTCAGTGCTGATACTCACACCCATTTCACCGTAGATGATAGAGATTTCCAAACCATTGAAGCGCAGGACTTGATTCCTTTTGCTCAATTAAGCCCTTATTTAGATGGGATAATGGCTTCACATATTGTTTACAATAAAATTGATCCGTTACCCTGTGGTTTCTCGTCCTATTGGTTACAGTCTATTTTGCGAAAACAATTGAATTTTACAGGGGCAATTTTTACCGATGATTTATCGATGAAAGCAGTACAACATGTGGGAGCTATTTCAGAACGTATTCGACTTGCTTTACAAGCAGGATGTGATGGATTATTAATTTGTAATTGTCGAAAAGATGCTATTTTAGCACTGGAAAATTTAGAACGCTTTCCTGAACTCATTAAACTTTATAATTCTCAGCACTTGCAAAAATTATTTCCTCGTCGCACACTAACCCTCTCTGCACTACAACAAACTGTCGCTTGGCGTAGTGCCGTTAATCTATTAAAACCTTTATTCGAACATTAGGATGCATTCATGTTAATTCCAAGTCATATACAAGAAGTCGAAAGAAAAGCGACTCGTCTTTTTACTAAAGAAGAAATCGAAAAAGGTTTAGATAATATGGCTAAGGCCATTAGCGATAAATTAAGTGAAAGTAATCCAGTTGTCTTATGTGTTATGATAGGGGGTCTTATCCCAGCAGGAAATTTACTGCCACGCCTAGATTTTCCCTTAGAGCTTGACTATGTTCATGCAACGCGCTATTCACAGGAAACAGTAGGGCAAGCTGAAATGCGCTGGATAGCCAAACCACGTGTATCGCTTAAAGATCGTAATATATTGATTATAGAAGACATTTTAGATGGCGGCTTGACATTAGCTGCCATCGTTGATTATTGTCATGAACAGGGAGCGAAAGCAGTATACACCGCTGTCTTACTCGATAAACAAAAAGCTGAACGTTTGCCAGAAGGAACAACTTCCGCAGATTTTACGGCGATTACTATGGATCAAGGTTTTGTTTTTGGGTACGGAATGGACTATAACGGTTACTTAAGAAATGCTCCGGGCATTTACGTTGTAGCCCCTGAGCATGAATAATAACTTGTCAAATATTTTTTTTGAGGTCAAATAGGTTACTACCATGAATAACTCATCGAATAACTCATCCACTATCACTCTTAGCGATGATTCCTTTGAAAAAGAAGTATTACAAGTTGGTTCGCCACCTGTACTCGTTGATTTTTGGGCAGAATGGTGCGGCCCCTGCAAAATAATAGCCCCTATTTTAGAGGAGCTTGCCTTAAAGTATCTTGGAAAAATAAGAATTTATAAATTAAATGTTGACGCGAACCCCAATACCCCGGCAAAATACGGTATACGTGGTATTCCTACATTAATCCTCTTTAAAGATGGAAAGGCACTAGAAACCAAAGTCGGCGCTTTATCGAAATCACAGTTAGAAGCATTTTTAGATAAACATCTTGCTTAAAGACCAATGTATTCTATCTAATGCAACTATTTTTCTAAGTAGGATGAGCTTTAAGATAAATACTACTACTAGTACTAATACTGCTTTGGGATTTGATTTCAGGTAATTTTTTTCGCATCATTTACTTTAACCTGCGTAGGAGCACTATTTGTATCGCTACTCGGATATAACATTATAAAATGAATTTATTAAACACTCTCTAAATTCTTGATACTCATCCTTTATATTAATATTCCAATTAAATACTCATTCCATTTTTTACATTTCCTTTTATGAAAGAAACAATACTATGAATTTAACAGAACTCAAGAAAAAACCCCCAGCCGAACTTGTTGCCATTGCTGAAGAATTGAAAATTGACGGCTTAGGCCGACTACACAAAAAAGATATGATATTTTCTATCCTCAAAGCTCTAGCAAAAAGAGGAGAAGATATCTATGGGGACGGTGTATTAGAAATATTACCTGATGGATTTGGTTTTTTACGCTCTGCAGAAGGTTCTTATCTTGCCGGACCTGATGATATTTATGTTTCTCCTAGTCAAATTCGACGCTTTAATCTTCATACTGGAGACACTGTTTCAGGAAAAATTCGTCCGCCTAAAGAATCCGAGCGTTATTTTGCTTTGCTTAAAGTGAGCGAAATTAATTTTGACGCCCCAGAAAATGCTAAAAATCGAGTTTTATTCGAAAACTTAACGCCTTTATTCCCCGACGAGCGTGTTACTCTCGAACGCGGAAACGGTAGTACAGAAGATATAACTGCTAGGATTATTGACTTAGTCGCTCCGACTGGGAAAGGACAACGAGGTTTAATTGTTTCACCTCCAAAAGCCGGTAAAACAATGATGATGCAGAACATTGCGCAATCGATTTCGCATAATTGTCCAGAATGCTATTTGATCGTTTTATTAATTGACGAACGTCCTGAAGAAGTAACTGATATGCGGCGTTCTGTGCGCGGTGAAGTCATCGCAAGTACCTTTGATGAACCTGCAACACGTCATGTACAAGTCGCAGAAATTGTTATTGAAAAAGCAAAACGCTTGATCGAACACAAAAAGGATGTCGTTATTCTATTAGACTCTATCACCCGTTTGGCCCGTGCTTATAATACCGTTATTCCTTCCTCTGGAAAGGTATTAACCGGTGGGGTAGATGCGAATGCACTCCAACGACCGAAACGTTTTTTTGGAGCGGCACGTAATATTGAAGAAGGAGGTAGTTTAACTATCATCGCAACTGCATTGGTTGATACCGGTTCAAAAATGGATGATGTTATCTATGAAGAATTTAAAGGCACCGGAAATATGGAAATTCATCTTGATCGAAGAATAGCTGAAAAACGTATTTATCCTGCTATCCATTTAAATCGATCCGGAACCCGACGTGAAGAATTGCTGGCTAAACCCGATGTATTACAAAAAATGTGGATATTACGTAAAATTTTACAATCCATGGATGAAGTAACCGCTATGGAATTCTTAATTGAACGTTTAAAAAATACCAAAACCAATGATGAATTTTTTGATTCAATGAAAAAATAATCTTTTCTTCAAATATAAACGTTAAAGTTATACCCATAGCAATTTAGTTTTGGCAAGTACCGCGAAGAGGATTGTGAATTGATTCGCAACACAGATAAAAATTCAAGTGCGAAAAGTATTTGTTGATTTAAGTTTTTTTTCTAAATTTTCTAATACATCAGGAAGCATATTTTCAATTAGTAACGCTAATTTTTTGCAACAAGGCTCCAGAGCACTCTCTTTACGCCATAAAATTCCAATTGTTCGTCCTGGTACGGGAGCAGTAAAAGGCTTATTGACTAGCAAAGGATGCTCTTCTAAAGCTAATAAAGGGAGCAAAGTAATGCCTGTGCCACTAGCCACCATATGTCGCAAAGTTTCTAAACTTGTTGCTCGATAATTCATTTTTTCTTTAAGATGACTTTTTTTACGACAAACCTCTAATGCCTGTTCTCTAAGACAATGTCCTTCTTCTAACAGAAGAAGATTATCATGATTCAAATCTTTTAAATGCAATTCTTTAGAATAACGTAATAAATGCGAAACGGGCATAACCAGAAAAAAAGGTTCTTTAAATAAAATTTGTACATGCATGCCTTTATGCGGGACGGGTAATGCTAAGATAACAGCATCTAAACTCCCCTCATTCAATTGCGTTAAAAGTGCCTCTGTTTTATCTTCAAATAAATATAATATGAGCTTTGGTAATTGCTTCTTGATGATAGGCAAAATATGCGGAAGTAAATACGGACCTAAACTAGGAATCAATCCCAAACGTAATTCAGCAGCAAAAGGATCGTTAGTCAATTTTGCCACTCTCTCGAGTTCATTCATTGCACTCAATACCAATTTTGCTTGCTCAACGATACGCATACCTGATGTGGTAATTAAAACTCTTTTTTTTCCGCGCTCAAATAATTGCACGCCTAAAGTGCGTTCTAATTTTTTTAATTGTATACTTAAAGTCGGTTGACTAACCAAGCACGCTTTAGCTGCTTTTCCAAAATGGCGATATTCGGCTATAGCTAATAAATATTTAAGATCTTTTAGATTCATAATACCTCAAAAGTAACAAGCTAATTCTTTATTACTTCTATAGCACTGTTAAAACTGAAATTAAGTATAGTTAGAATGAGAGGCAACTAATTGTATCTCATATTTGACAGGGTTTTCTGGGCAAGCTTTTATTCCACACTCTAAATAAGTAGAAATCCCATTAAAAATAGCCAAAAGAAAAACTATAGCGAAAGCTATATGGGTTAATAATTGCATGCCTTTAGTTTTAGATGATTCATCATATCCATATTGGGGTGAAATACTAAAAATAATTGCGATATAAATAATAACACCCACACACAGTAGAAATAGCCAGGTATAAAGATGCAAACCAAATAAGGGAAGCCCATAACCGGGATCACCTGGGATTACGTGAAGAAAAATTTGGCGCACGCAAATAGACGCCGTCAATATTGCCGATAATAGCGATAGCGTATAATGCGCTGGTCGTATCTTAAATTGAACATTCAGTAAGAAACCAAAGGCTATTGCCAAGACGCCAAGCCGCTGCAGCAGACATAAAGGACAAGGTAATTCGTGAAAGCCTATTTGTAAAATAAAGGCGACTAACAACAACAAAGCCAAACCTAGCGCATCTACTGCGTTGATGGCTTTGATTATTTTGGCTATTTTAGAAGGCTGCATAATAATTATCCCTAAAATTGCAGAGATAACTGAGTAGTTGTATTATGGATAAACACAAACGTTGTAAATAATAAAAAGACTATAAATAAACCTATAGCGAGCCTACGTTGTTCGCACCAGGCCAAAAGCACACAAAGACTATAGAAAAAGAATAGCGCTAACATGAGTGTTTATAATTTAGCTTAGTTTTTTAAAAAAATCTATGTTGTTATTTAAACTTCCGAGAAAACAATTCTTATTCCGGTTTATGAAATGCCCACCGCACTCATGACTATGGAGTTTTTGGCGCGTCACCACGAAATAAAGTAACTGCACATATTATATTATAAGCACCCTAAGAATTGCATTTGACGACCGCACAGACAAGAGTTCTTTGAAGTTATTGAATTTTTTTTAAGCAGCATGCTTATCTAAGATCAATTGAATCCCAGCCCACTCTTTGAGCTTTGGCACAGATTCCACCAAAATTTCGTCCCTAACATCTCGTTCAGCCTCATGTAAATATCTATATAACACCTGGCTGTATTTATTCACATCTTTGGGCATACAAATCCAAGTTAAGTTTTTATAGTTTTTCTTTATAGGGTTTATGGGACCCAATCCAAGCACCGTCAATGTTTTATGTTGATTTAAATAAGCCTCGATGACGTGATCTAATTCTTGTTTTAAAACTTGCTTTAGCCTAGGCTTTTTGGAAATATCCTGGGCTAACATGGATTCTCCAATCGTGTAAGGAGTAATGAATTCTATTTGCTCTAAAGAAATAGCACCTAATCTAATTATGCGCGGTACGTCAAAAGTCACATCAATAATCGTCGATTCAATGCCAATCGAACAAGGTCCCCCATCAATAATAAGTTCGAGCTTATTATCAAATTCATGTCGCACATGTTCGATTTGCGTAGGACTAAGATGAGCCGTTCGATTCGCAGAAGGTGCGGCCAATCCACTGGCAAAAGAATTTAATATCGTTTGCGCAATAGGATGATCCGGCACTCGTAAACCTATTTTATCCTGTCCACCCGTTAATTCAGGCAAAATTGATTTTTCTTTATTTAAAATGAGCGTCAAAGGACCTGGCCAAAAATGTTGAGCTAATTTTTTAGCTACCGGAGGGATATCCCTGGCCCATCTATTTAACGGATGTTGTTTTGCCAATAAAACGCTTAAAGGTTGATTTGAAGGACGTTGTTTCAGCGCAAAAATTTGCTGAACTGCCGTTAAATTTCTCGCATCTCCTGCCAAGGCATAGACCGTCTCGGTAGGAAAAACAATCAGCTTTCCAGCTTTTAAAAGCTTAACCGCCTTAGCGAGTTCATCTATAGTAATCATGTAATAACGCTCAATCATTAAAAGGGTGTCTTCAATTGCATGATGCCGGCCAATAAACATCTGAACATCTGTTTTCTACGTTTCGTTATTCACATACTGAGTGTATGCTCCGTTACGATGCTCAAAAAACAGCGCTTCTTCTCAGCTTAGCACAATTGAAGCCCCCTTCTAACCATGCGCTCAATAGGAAAAAAAGTTATCCAGCATCCCATTAAATGGTTTATATTACCTATTACTCGATAAGTCTGTTTTGTAAATAGCGAGTAGTACGTCTAAGAAAGAGTGGAATGAACACAATAATTACTTAAAAATAAATGACGAATGTGGCATTATAGCCAATAACTTGTCATTGGCTAATTATTAAAACCTTTTTCAAAAGACCCATAGATTAATTGAACTCTAAACAAATGCTGGAAACCAGAGTCGCATGATGCGTAGTGCATGCAGGTTTTAAAAACACCTAAAAAAGATTGGATTCGTAAAGGACTATGAATAAAATAATCTTAAAATATATCTATGAATTTATAAAAAATTCTTTTTTTATATTGATAGTATTCTTACTGTTATCAACATTAGCATTTGCCAACGATCTTGATAATACAAAAAAAAACCCAGAACTCAATATTCCTTATCCTACCATTAATTATCCTAAAGACGCTGGCTTACGCAAACTGATTAAGCGTGGCGAATATTTAAGCAAAGCTGGTGATTGTATTGCTTGTCATACCGACACAAAACATCATGGTCAACCTTTTGCAGGCGGATTGGGAATTTACACGCCTTTTGGAAGTATTTACTCTCCTAATATTACACCCGATAAAACCACGGGAATAGGAACATGGAGTGATAAAGATTTTATCCGCGCCATGCATGAAGGTATAACCCCCAACGGAACCTATTATTTTCCGGTATTTCCTTTCGCTAGCTTCACAAAAATCAATACACATGATTTATTAGCGATCAAAGCCTATCTATTTAGTTTAGCTCCTGTAAAAAAAACTAACCTCGCCAATGAAATGTTATGGCCATTTAATTGGCGTTTTTTGCAGCTAGGTTGGAGAATTTTATTTTTTCGATCGGGAGATTATGAAGTCAATGAACTACAAACAAAATCATGGAATCAAGGTGCTTATTTAGTCCAGGGTTTAGGTCATTGTGGCATGTGCCATACCCCCTTGAATTTATTAGGCGCAGAAAAAAAGAAATACTATCTAACCGGTGGTTTTATCCAAGGTTATTACGCACCCAATATTAGCGCAAGTGGATTAAAAACTACCTCTATCGCTGATATTCAAGCGGTGTTTACACAAAACAAAATGTTAAGAAACGCCGGTGTGGTTGCTGGACCTATGGCAGAAGTTAATAGCAACAGTCTTAAATATTTATCTAATGATGATTTAAATGCTATCGCCATGTATTTAAAAACCGTAAAAAGCCAAGTACCCTATTCAGCTTTCAGTGGGCCTGTTACTGCTAAAACTGGCCATAAAGTTTATGCGTCTTATTGTGCCGTTTGTCATGCCAGCGGGGCGGCAGGTGCTCCTAAATTAGGTGATAATGCTGAATGGAAAAAACGTCTAAAACAAGGAAAAAATAGTGTTTATGAACGAGCTATTCACGGCTTTAACTCGATGCCACCTAAAGGCACTTGCACAGGATGTTCGGATGATGCGGTAAAAGCCGCTGTTGATTACCTCATCCTAAATGATCAAACTGGAGCGACTGCAGCTATTCCGTTACAAGAAATACCACTGAGTCTCGAAGTAGGCAAACAAATTTACCACCAGCATTGTGCCGTCTGCCATGACAAAGGAAAATTAGGTGCGCCAAAATTAGGAGATAAAAAGAGCTGGCGGCCCATCATTGCAAAAAATATCGATGTGTTATTTGCTCATACTATCTATGGATATAATAAAATGCCGGTAAAAGGAGACTGTAAAATATGTAGTAATTCCGAATTGGAAGCTAGCGTAAAATATATGGTTGAACAAAGCAAAACCACGGGTAATTATTCTTTATGGTAAAATTTTTAAACTAAGCATTTTCGATTCATTGCATTATTTTTATACATCAAGCAGACATCACAACCTTCAAAAAATAAGAGGGTGTTTTCAATGGTGCTAGGCTGAGACCAAAAGAGCAGTTTTTTGAGTATCGTAACGGAGCATACACGGCAGTAGTGAGTAACGAACCACAGAAAAACAGAGGCTTGCTGGCCGGCAATGTGTTATTAAAGACATCCTCTAAATATGAGAGCAATAAAAAAGGATAGATAGGACATGGATCATGTTAAAAAAATTTTTTTAGTTTTTTTTATTAGTTTTAATAGCTTGGTTATTCCCAGATTGGCATTCGCGGCATGGCAAACCAATATGCCCGTAGGCGTCACACCTATCAGTCATGCCATTTATCATTTACATATGTTGGTATTTTGGATCTGCGTGGGAATTGCCATAGTAGTCTTTAGTATCATGATTTATTCATTAATTCGGCATAGAAAGTCACGAGGGGTCAATGCCGCTCAATTTCATGAACATTTTGCTTTAGAGATTGCTTGGGCCATTGTACCGTTTATTATATTAGTCATCATTGCGATACCCGCCACTAAAACTTTAATTAAAATGAATGATAATAGTGATCCAGAACTAACCATAAAGGTTACTGGCTATCAATGGCGTTGGCGTTATGCGTATCTGGATCAAGGTATCGATTTTTTTAGTAACCTCTCTACCCCAGCTGAAGAATTACAGAATCAAGCTAAAAAGAATCAATGGTATTTATTAGAGGTTGATCATCCATTAGTTCTACCTATTCATAAAAAAATTAGATTTTTATTTACCTCTAATGACGTTATACATTCTTGGTGGGTACCTACTTTAGGCATAAAACGCGATACCATTCCTGGATTTATTAATGAAGCCTGGGCAAAAATAGATACCGAAGGCACCTATCGCGGCCAATGTGCTGAATTGTGCGGAACAAATCATGCCTTTATGCCTATCGTTGTAAAAGCAGTAAATGTGAGAGAATTTAAGCTATGGGCCAAACAACAATCAGGAGAACTTCTTCATGGAACACACACTTGATCGCGAACATTCTGCTCCTCAAAATTCTTTAGCCTTCATTAAGCGATGGTTGTTCACAACAAATCATAAGGAAATTGGCACGCTGTACCTCCTTTTTAGCCTAATCATGTTTTTTATCGGCGGAATCTTTGCTTTATTGATCCGCGCAGAATTATTTCAACCCGGTGCGCGCTTACTTAATCCAGAATTTTTTAATCAAATGACAACATTACATGGATTAGTGATGTTGTTTCTCGCCATCATGCCGGCTTTTTCCGGTTTTGCGAACTGGATGATCCCATTAATGATAGGCGCACCTGATATGGCCATGCCGCGCATGAATAATTGGGCCTTTTGGATTTTGCCCGTTGCTGCGATTTTACTTTTTAGCACTTTGTTTATGGATGGTTCTGCACCTAATTTTGGTTGGACCATGTATGCTCCCTTATCAACTACCTATGGACCCGCCAGTACAGATTATTTAATTCTAGCCATCCATTTAATGGGACTTTCCTCGTTAATGGGTGCTATTAACATTATTGTCACGCTACTCAATCTTCGAACGCCTGGCATGACTATGATGAAAATGCCGATATTTTGTTGGAGTTGGTTTGTTACCGCTTTTTTACTTATAGGGGTTATGCCAGTTTTAGCCGCTGCGGTTACGATGATGCTCATGGATAGACATTTTGCTACGAGTTTTTTTAGCGCTGCTGGTGGAGGCGATCCCTTACTCTATCAACATCTTTTCTGGTTTTTTGGTCATCCTGAAGTTTATATTATTATTCTTCCCGCTTTTGGTATTATCTCGCAAATTATTCCGACATTTAGCCGTAAAAAACTTTTTGGATATCGGTTTATGGTGTATGCGCTATTAGCCATTGCATTTTTATCTTTTATTGTTTGGGTACATCATATGTTTGTAACAGGCGTTCCTTTGGCCGCCGAGTTATTTTTTATGTACACCACGATGCTAATTGCAGTGCCTACAGGCGTGAAAGTGTTTAATTGGGTAACGACCATGTATCGCGGCTCTATAAGTTTTGAAACCCCTATGTTATTTGCTTTAGCCTTTGTTATTTTATTTACCATCGGTGGTTTTTCGGGTGTCATGTTATCCATGGTACCTGCAGATTTTCAATATCAAGATACCTATTTTGTGGTAGCACACTTCCATTATGTCTTAGTACCGGGTGCTTTATTTGGTGCTATTGCGGGAACTTATTATTGGTTACCGAAAATGACAGGCGTTATGTACAACGAACGCATAGGCCAATGTCATTTCTGGCTATCTGTTATTGGCGTCAATCTGACTTTTTTCCCGATGCACTTTTTAGGTCTTGCTGGCATGCCAAGAAGAGTGGCCGATTACTCATTACAATTTGCAAATTTCAATGCAATTGCCAGTTTAGGTGCTTTCCTATTCGGTTTCGCGCAATTATTTTTTCTGTATATTATTATTCAAGCAATACGCGGAAAAGGAAAAAAAGCCAGTGCTCAGGTTTGGGAAGGCGCTGAAGGATTAGAATGGACTTTAAGTTCCCCACCACCCCTACATAGTTTTACTACACCACCCAAATTTGAGTAATACAAATAGCATGTCCGTTAATTCAGCAAAAATTTCAAATAAAAAAATTTTAATTTTACTATGTTTTATGACCTTAAGTATGTTTGGGTTTGGCTTTGCTATGATTCCGCTTTATAACGTACTGTGTAAAAGTTTAGGCATCAATGGAAAAACTGATAAAAACGCCTATCTCACTTCAAATGAAATAGATTTGTCACGTATTATTCGTGTAGAATTTATGACAAATAACAATAATTATCTTCCTTGGGATTTTTACCCTAGACTTCAGCATATACAATTACATCCCGGTGAAAATATATTAGTGTACTTTGCAGCCAAAAATAAATCACGTCGTTCCATGACGGTACAAGCTATTCCTAGTGTTTCTCCAGGTTTAGCCGCTCGCTATTTAAAAAAAACCGAATGCTTTTGCTTTACTCAGCAAACATTTAACCCGGGTCAACGTCGAGACATGCCTGTTTTATTTCATATTGATCAGCATTTACCTAAAAATATTAACACTATCACTTTAGCCTATACTCTATTCGATACAAGCCATTTAAAACATGCAAAAATTGCACCGCAAACTTTAGGACATATTCCCGCTTAGGCCGTTTATTTTCAGTAATACAGCTTACTATTGCATCGACTATTATCCTTTGCTATCGTAGTTAAATTATTTTATGTCTGTATTAATATAATTTTATGTTATTTCTTAAAAAATTATGGGGGAATTATCTTTGCTTAACAAAATTTAAATATTTACTAGCGTTTAACTTTTTATTTTTGCTACAAGTATTCAATCCAGCTTTATCCGCACCCTTAATTCATCAATCCGAACAAGATCGGCTTATTATTACTGCGGATCCGGCTGATCATTGTAATTATAACCAGCGAATAAAATCGATAATTTTACATTACACCGTTATAGGGGAAGACGCTTCTCGAACTGTACTTAAGCAAGGCGATGTAAGCGCCCATTATTTGATCCCAAAAAAAGCTAAATTCAATGGCACCGATTTGTGGCAATTAGTCCCAATAAAATATCGCGCCTGGCATGCCGGAAAAAGTTATTGGCAGACACGCGCTCATCTCAACGACACATCCATAGGGATAGAAATTGTTAACTATGGCTACGGTCTCGTGCAAGCTCCAGATAAAATTTTATGGCCTTATCAAGTAGAAAGAAAGATTAGACATAGACTTATTCAAGAAATAAAAAATGATAAAAGCTTTTATCATTTATTGCTGAAAAAAAATCTACTCAGTGCATTCCTCGAGAATATAATGCGTGGCTTAGTCCCTCCGCGCAATGACTTAATTTATAAAAAATATGTATCGAAAAAAAATATGCAAAAATATACTGTGATAATGGAGACTTTACGAGAAAAACAGGATCCGTTTTTGAACATTAAAATCAATGATCTTTATGACTTACAGCAACGAGGTAAATTAGTTTGGGATGACTACACCCCCCATCAATGTAAAGTTCTAGTCGTTTTACTTAAAAAATTACTTAAAGAACTAGAAATTAAAGACCAAAACGGTAATATTTGCTATCAAATTCAAGCAACAGACATCATTGGTCATTCAGATATTGCTTCGGATAGAAAATCCGATCCAGGTCCGCAATTTCCATGGAAATACTTAGCAGAGCACGGAATAGGGGCTTGGCCTGACACACAAGATGTCCGGAATTTTATGGCGGAATTATCAAAAAATAAAAAAATCAGCATCGCTTGGTTGCAAGATAATTTACGTTTATATGGTTATAATATCCAAACAACTAAAATATTAGATCAACAAAGTAAAGATGCCATACGGGCTTTTCAATGGCATTTTGAGCCAGATAATGCTTCGGGAATTCCCAGTTTGAAAACAGTTGCTATATTAGAAGCATTATTTAAAAAATATCCTCCCAAAGATGCGCAACCGATAATTCAACCGCGACAGGTGAATTTCATTACCGAAATAAAAAATGTCTTTAATGCAGGATTGATAGATATCAAAAATCAATTTTTAATTTTAAATAAAGATTTAAATACTACACATGAAAAAATAGATTTATTTTTCTAATACTGTAGTTGTCTTTCGGCTATGTTAAACTTTAAGCATTTCTCAGTATTTTTGGTTTTCATAAATCTGGAAAAATTAAGTTAATGGATTAAGATCATAGAAGCCCAAAACGTAAAAAATATACATTCGTATGGAATAACCTAAGCAACGATCACGTTAAAGGACAAACACTGATGAAAAACAAAAACCCTGCATACTACGTGCCCGTACAAAGTGCTTGGCCCATTATTGGCGCACTAGCCTTACTCTTTTTAGCCTTCGGTTCACTTAATTTCGATAAACACTGGGGATTAATTGCCACACTAATAGGCTTAGCTGGATTAGTGTTTATGCTAAGTGGTTGGCTTTGGAACGTGACACAAGAAAGTAATACCGGCTTGTACAATCAACAAATGGATAAAACCTTCCGTTGGGGGATGTTATGGTTTTTAATCTCTGAACTATTTTTATTTGGTTTATTAATCGGTTCTATTATTCATGTAAGATTCTCCATTACCCCATGGCTAGCCGGACAAAGTGGTGATGCATCGCAGTTAACTCATTATTTACTGTGGCCAAATTTTTCTAAAAATTGGCCTTTACTACACCCCCCTAACGCTGCAGCTGCTAACGCTAACATACTGAACCTAAATTCTCTGCGCCAGATTCCACTCATAAATTTAACCATTCTACTTTCAAGTGCCTTACTTTTAACAAATGCACTCTATTACTTAAAAAAATTGCGGTATAAAGCATGTCGCTTAAGCTTAAATTTATCTATTTTCTTAGCCTGTATTTTTTTAATATCACAAACTTATTATTTTATTCGGCTTATGCATGCACATATTATTGCTAAAAGTGGTGTCTATGGTAGTTTTTTAATTGCTTTCTTAGGATTTCATTTATTAAATGTAGTGGCCGCATTACTTTTTTTATGCATTGTATGTTTTCGAATCTATCACAAACAATTATTAGAAAAAAATGTTTTTTCTTTCGATGCAGCTGTTTGGTGGTGGGATTTCCTTGCTGCAATTTGGATACTGGGATTTGTTTTTATTTTTTAAAAAAATGAAAAAAAACATTTGTTATATTCAACTTAATAAATATTATTTTTCACCTAGCTTACTCTCTAGCGTAATAGTGATATTTTTATTACCGCTACTTACCTATTTAGGATTTTGGCAAATTCATCGGGGTGATATAAAAAATCATATCCAAAAAATATTTTCTCAACGATCTTCATCAACACCCATCGATTTAAATCAAGATAAAAATATTGATTTAAAAAAAAATTATTTTCCTGGAATTATGCTCGGTCACTTTGATAACCAACACACTTTTCTATTAGAGAATAAAATATATTTACATAAAGTCGGCTATGAAATATTGACCCCGTTTATCTTAAAAGATGGAAATGAAATCATACTTGTAAATAGAGGATGGGTCCCGCAAGGTATTAATAGACAACAAATCCCAAAAATACCTACTCTAGAAAAAGATTTAAGGATACAAGGGTTAATTGTATTTCCAAACAAAACCTTTAGTTTCACACCTCATTATGAAAAAGTATGGCCGCAAAGGATCCAATCTATTAATCCAGATTTCTTAAAAAAAAATAACTTTCAAGCGTTTATCATCGTTATTAATACCCAACAAGCTTATAGCTTTATCCCACTTTGGAAACCGATCTCATTACAAGCTAACCGTCATTACGCCTATGCTTTTCAATGGTTTGGCTTAAGTTTAACTTTATTTATTGCCTTTTTAAGTACTCATATCCGTCGTTTATGAAAAAAAAACAACCCGCAAATTATCTGTTCATTTTTGTGTTGTTATTAATCCTATTTTTAGCACCCCTTGTATTAGCCGTAATACTTTATAAAAAAAATCCTCTCTGGTTGCATCATCAAACTGTCAATAAAGGCTATATCATCCCTTCTAACTTTAATTTACAGCAGCTAAAATTAACTCCGGTCAAGACAAGACTTCGTTCATTTAAGGGTAGTTGGCTTTTATTTTATTTAACCGAATCACCCTGTCGCCCATTATGTCAAAAAAATTTGCATACCATGCGGCAAATTACTCTAGCACTCGGTAAGAATCGTTATCGTGTAAAGTATGGTTTAATCCTAGTTAATGAAAAACTATTTAGGAATCATCCATTTATTGATAAAGATACCGATTTATTAAACTATTCAATTGCTAAACCGGAATTAAATAAATTTTTTTTGATTAAACATCCAGCCGATGGCTACTATTTAGCGGATCCGCGTGGAAAAATTATTTTATATTATTCTAAGGATATTGCTGGTGAAGATATCTACCAAGATTTAACCCGTTTATTGACAATTTCAACAACAGGATAAAACATGCTCCCGGAAAACAAATCAGCTTTATATTTTTTATCTATTGCTTTTTTATTGGCTTTCATTGTTATACAACTAGGCGCCTTCACACGCTTGAAAGATGCCGGCTTAGGATGTCCCGATTGGCCAGGCTGTTATGGAAAGTTCACATTACCTACGCATGCCAAACCAGTAGATCATACCCCTTATATAGGGCAAACCTTAAATCCAGAAAAAGCTTGGCTAGAAATGATTCATCGCTATACGGCCGCTACATTAGCGATATTAAGCTTTGCTGCAGTCGTTTTAATTATTTACAAACATAAACTATCCCAACAACCGGTATGGATTGCGGGCATTTTACTTTTTTTATTATTTTTTCAAGGTTTACTAGGAAAATGGACCGTCACGTTGCGTTTGCATCCTTTGGTTGTCATGTCGCATTTACTGGGTGGTTTAGCCTTATTGAGTTTACTTTGGCTATTAATACTACGGCTCAGCCGATTATCCATAAGCCCATTTTCCGCATCGGAACAAAAATTAAGACGGTGGGCAGGATTTGCTTTATTATTAATTATCTTGCAGATTAGTTTAGGTGGCTGGACCAGTGCCAACTATGCCGCGTTTGTTTGTCCCGATTTTCCGCTATGTCAAGACCAATGGTGGCCTGCTATGAATTTCTCCGCAGGTTTTCATATTTGGTTAAATACAAATATCAATTACGAAGGCGGTATCTTATCACATACTGCACGCACTGCCATTCAAATGACTCATCGATTAATGGCGGTCGTTACCAGTATCTACTTAGGTTTACTGATTTATAAGTTATTCAATGTGACCCACCACTATTTTTTTCGTGTTATCGCCGGTTTATTGGCATTTTTACTAGGCTTACAGATAAGTTTAGGGATTCTAAATGTAGTCTGGTTGTTACCTCTGTCTATTGCTATGGCACATAATGCAGTGGCTGCATTGTTATTATTAACAATAATCACATTAAATATCAGTTTATACGGAAAATAAACCAAAAATGATTCAAAGTAATTAAAGTCTATTATCACTATAAAAATTAAATTCATCATTACAATTTTTTGATCCATTTCCACAATTTTGTTTATTGAAGGTGAAGAATTTACATAATAGACCATAACTTTTTATTTTTTTTGAGTTTTTTTCACTCCTTTCAGAGAAAATAATAAATTCACAATTTTCATTTGAATTTATTTCTTCAGATAACTGTAGTAATTTCTCTGCTTTGTTCATTAGTTTTGCTTGCTGAGCAATTTTATTACAGTGTTGATTGGCTTCGTCGTAGATGTCCCAAAAGTTTATTTCTGAAATTCTTTTTGATGAGATAACATCCTGTTTTTTTATATAATCAGAGGTATTTTTATTGATTAAAATTTTTCTTAAGATGGCTAATAATGACATATATAACTCTTTTGATTGTAATTTAAATATTTATCTTAATTGAAAAAACTTAATGCCTTATGAATACTCAAAATGAAAAAAAGGGACACAAGATGTCCCTTTTAATTTTAGCAAGTTATTTTATAATTTTTTATAGCTTTACCTCATCATAGAGGGGGCATTAGAGTCACTATTTACATGATGTAGGGATAATACATTCAAAAATTTATCTAATAATTTCTGCAACTTATCCATTAACTCACCCAATACAGAATAACCTTTACCAAATAACTTACCAAAAGAACCCCCGGTGTAAGCATTGGCTTCAACTTTATTATCCTCAATAAATTCATTGGTCTTATTTATAACCTTAGAGAGCGCTTCAATGGAATTGTTATCCTGTACTTCTAATACGTTCTTAATTTCTTGTATAAGGTCTCCTTTTAGCTTCTCTTTATTCCCATCTGTTTTATGAGCTTCAATTCCTGCTAATAATACTTCCAATTCTTTGAATAAAGATTTTGTTTGAGGTATGTCTTTTTGAGTAGATTGATTAATACTTTCTGGAGTAATTGTATCACTTAAATTAGAAAAGCTTATTTCCAGATTATCAAGCTTACTTTGTAAACCATTAATCTCTAACTCAGAAGGGATACAAATTTTTAAACCTACAGATCTTTGCAAAAGATCTGTAATTTGCTCAGAAATTTTATTTTTTTCGATAAAAACCTCTTCAGAACATGGAACTAAAATAGGTTTATTAACTTCAGCTTGAAAAGCAACTAGTTTATCGTTAAAAATTTGATATTGCTTTTTTAATTTTACATTATTTTCTTCAGTCCCTAAAGCTTCAGTTAAACCTTTAAATGCAATTACTTTTGATGTAAAAGACTCGGTTACTGAAAAAACTGTATTAGTAGATAAATGCTTAAAGTCATCTCTATTTCTTTCGTAAATGTTTTTCATTTCATCTAATATTTCTTCCATTTTATCTAGTATCTTGATGGATTCTTCAGACACATCTCTATTTTTATTTAGCTGCTGATATTTTTCTTCCATTTCCCGATAGATTTTTCCCAAATCATTTACTGAGTTTTGAATATAATTCCCTGTTTTCTCATCAAAAGCTTGCTTCATATCTCCATAATTACCAAATTCATTAATATTTTTCCAAACTCCCTTAAAATGACTTATAGCTTTACCAATTCTATCATCCAGGTTTAAATCAAATGAATCGGTTACTATTTGTTGCATTTCTTTAAAGCATTGCTCCTGCTCATTACCCTTCACATACAACACTAAATGTTTTTTGTTAATAGGTTTAACATCGGAAGTTGACGAATCCTTAAACGATTTATGATCATATTTTTTTACAACAAGTAGTTTAGTAGAATCAGGAGAGGATTCGAGACAAACAAATTTACGTTTTTTTTGAGTTAAAGTATTAGCTTGCAAGTCTGCGGAAAAATATTTTGTTGTATTACTTTTATTAATATAATTTTCATTTGAGTTTAATTCTTCTAATATTGGATAAACCCGGTCAACTTGAAAATTTTGTGGCATAACAACCTCTTTTATTTTATTTATTATTTCATCGTACATTAAAAAAATACATTTTTAATCGCAAACAATTTAGCATCTTTAAATTATTTTTGTCTAGTTATTTTTTATATATTTTTTAAAAAATTTAAATTATTTAAATCCGAAAATAAAAACTTTTCATTACTTCCATAACTTATACTAAACAATCATCTACCATTTAATTTCTGATTAATCCTCTACCCCTGATAGAATTATTCTCGTATAATTTTTTGATTGATGGCTTTGAAAAATACAAGGAAGAATATGCTTAAGAATTTTGCTGTTTGTTTAGCAAAAAAAACGCTAATCTATTTAGAGTTGGGAAAATGGCGCGTCACTAGCTTAATGTTAATTACGGTTTGGGTGGGTATGACATTAGCGTCCTCAAAACCGTTGCCTTTACGATTAAGTGTGTTTACCTTATTAGGCGTCGGATTAGTAGCTTTTTCGGCAGGCGCGCTGAATCATTTATTAGAACAGCATTTAGATGGTTTGATGGCGCGTACAAAACGACGGCCTTTACCACAAGGAAAAATTTCAACGACACAGGTTCTACTTTTTTCTTTAAGCACTTGTTTATTAGGATTAATTTCATTAGTTCTAACCAGTAATTTTTTAACCTGTTTTTTAAGCTTTATTAGCTTAATCGCTTATGCCTTTATTTACACTTTATATTTAAAACGACATACTCCACAAAACATCGTCATTGGCGGCTTAGCCGGAGCAACACCTCCTTTGTTAGGCTGGACGGCTGTAACTGGAAATATTGATCCGGGTGGTTTAATTCTAGTTTTAATTATTTTTATCTGGACACCACCCCATTTTTGGTCATTAGCGATTGCTAGGCATACGGACTATATCAAAAGCGATCTCCCGATGTTGCCAGTAACTCATGGGATTGCTTTTACTAAACAACAAATCTTACTTTATACTTTGCTTTTGAGTGGTGTTAGTTTGTTACCTTTCAGCCTTGGCATGAGTAGTTTTTTTTATTTAATTTCTGTATTACTATTAAATATCGGATTTATAGTTGCAGCAGTTGATTTATTAAAGCAAACTAAAGACGTAACAGCGATAAAAACTTTTCATTACTCGAATTTTTATTTACTTATGCTGTTTGCTTGTTTGTTCATGGACCATTCTTTAATGAGGAATATTTAATGGCTTGTCCTGTTTCTAATACAAGATTTTTAGTCTTTGTTATTTTCACCCTACTTGCTTTAGGCTTAGGTATCGGTTTCAATTTATGGCACTCTGCAAAAACTCAGAGGGTTATACCTCCCATTGCTGGCACCAATATCGATCGCCCGCAACTCCTTCCTGAGTTTCATTTGATTGATGGGCATGACAAACCCTTTACTAATCATAATTTAAAAAACCATTTCAGCTTACTATTCTTTGGCTTTACTCATTGTCAAGGTATTTGCCCCCTCACGTTGTCTATGTTGACGCAACTTTATAAGGAATTAAAAGCAGAAAAACTTCTCCTCCCGCAAGTTATATTTATTACGCTCGATCCTAGGAGAGATACACCCAAAGTGATAGGATCTTATGTCAAAGCATTTAATCCTAACTTTATCGGCGTCTCAGGACCCTCAATGGGAATTCAACAATTAAGCAAACAAATGGGCGTTGTCTATATACAAACCCAGCAAAGCAAAACTTCGGAAAATAATTATCAACTTGACCATAGCGGGACTTTATATTTGATTAACCCCGAAGGTAAATTGAGCGCCATTTTTTCGCCTCCTCATGATGAAGCAAGCATCAAGCAAGACTATAAGAACTTAGTTAGCCGATAATTAGCTGTAATTGTAACTCCTCACACTTGAAGATTCGAAAACTTTCGCATTCACAGTGAGCAGTATATTTCTCATCCAGCGGACATTAACCAAACTTGCGCCATTCAGGCTAAGAATAGCGATTCACAGCTGGAAAACGCCTATCGCGAGAGGAGAGTATCTCAAAATGATTGCTGCATCCTAAGATGCAATGGATATACAGCCGTTCCTTTAAAAAACTTAGAAAGCCAAAATAGCCCTTGTGAGAGGTGGCTCTACTAAAAACTAGAATAGCTTACATTTGGGCTAGATGGGCGAGTGAATAACTAGAAAGTTAACTAAAATGGAGGTAAATTAGCGTATAAATTCCTTTATAATGATTATACAACGTCCATTTTAAAAAATCGCATGAAAAAACTACGTGTTATGGTCGGCCTATCAGGAGGTGTAGATTCCTCAGTGACTGCTTTATTACTCAAAGAGCAAGGTTATCACGTCGAAGGGCTATTTATGAAAAATTGGGAAGAAGACGATACTGACGATTATTGCTCAGCCAGTGCTGACATTGCCGATGCACAAGCCATTTGTGATAAATTACACATTCCACTCCATACGATTAATTTCGCAGCTGAATATTGGAATCGCGTGTTTACGCATTTTTTAGCAGAATATCAAGCAGGTCGTACCCCTAATCCAGACATTCTGTGTAATCGGGAAATTAAATTTAAAACTTTTTTAGCTTACGCTCTGCAATATGGCGCCGATTTTATTGCTACCGGTCATTATGCAGGAAAATCCTATATAAATAACGCCTATCAATTACTTAAATGCGCCGATAAAAATAAAGACCAAACCTATTTTTTGTATACTTTAGGCCAAGAACCTTTAGCAAAAACCTTATTTCCACTCGCGCATCTTACTAAGTCGGAAGTACGAGAAATTGCTAAATCAGCAGGGTTTCTTAATGCTACTAAAAAAGATAGTACCGGGATTTGTTTTATTGGTGAACGTAAATTTAAGCATTTTTTACAAACTTATTTGCCAGCACAACCTGGCAATATAGAAGCTTTAGATGGTGAACTATTGGGACAGCATGATGGACTGATGTTTTACACCCTGGGTCAACGACAAGGCTTGGGTATCGGGGGGCAGAAAAAAAAATCTGGAACGCCTTGGTATGTTGCCGATAAACTGCTTGGCCGTAATACATTAATCGTAGTACAAGGGGGGAATCATCCTGCACTCTTCGCTTCAGCGCTGATTTGCACGCAACTGCATTGGATCAACGATTGCCCTCCCACAAAGTCATTAAATTGCACAGCAAAAACCCGTTACCGACAGCTAGAAACCCCTTGCCTAATCAAACCTTCTGGTAATGATAAATATCAAATAGAATTTGAAACTCCACAGCGAGCCATTACGCCGGGCCAATCTGTCGTTTTCTATCAAGGACAGACCTGTTTAGGAGGCGGCATAATTGATGCCAAACTTTAAACCTGCTCAGCAACGGCTAATCATTGGTTTAGGGGCAACAGGACTTTCCTGTGCACGCTATTTCAAACGGTTAAATTTGCCTTTTAGTATCTTGGATAGTCGATTAGATCCACCCAAACTATCCGAATTTCAAAAAGAATTTCCGTATACTCCCTACCATTTAGGACCTTTTGATATTACCTATTTTCAAGCTTGTAATGAATTAATCATGAGTCCCGGCATTGATTTAAACGAAAAAAGCATCCACAGTGCCATTACACAATGTAAGCTTAAACCTCTAGGCGATATCGAATTATTTGCCCAACAAGCTCGCGCACCTATCATCGCGATTACTGGCAGTAATGCCAAAGGTACCGTTACAAGCTTAGTAGGAGATATGATACAGCAAGCAAAACTAAAGGTTGCTGTGGGAGGGAATATCGGCAAACCGGCATTAGATTTACTGACAGAACCCATACCGGATTTTTATGTATTAGAAATTTCAAGTTTTCAATTGGAAACGACTTATAGTTTGCGTCCTAAATTAGCGAGCATACTCAATATCAGTCCAGATCATTTAGATCGGCATAAAACCTTAGCCGCTTATATTCAAGCTAAACATCGTATCTACCATGACTGTGAAATAGCTTTATGGAATCAACAAGATTTAAATACCTACCCTAACCACAAAACAAAAAAAATAATCAGTTTCGGCCTAGCTAAAAAACCAAAATCCAATTCTAAAGAATTTTGTTTACAGCGTGTGAATCAAAAAACCTATCTCGCAGAAGGCAATCAAGTTTTGCTTCCTGTTGAAAAAATGTTTATTAAAGGTCGACATAATTGGGAAAATGCTTTAGCTGCTTTAACAATAGGACAGGCGATTGGACTACCCAGCGCGGCCATGTTAACGGCACTTTGCCAGTTTAAAGGGTTGCCTCATCGCTGCCAATGGGTTAAAGAGCAAGGAGGTATCACTTGGTTTAATGATTCTAAAGCGACCAATGTTGGAGCAACACTTGCCGCGTTAAATGGATTAGGTTCTGCCATTTCAGGTAAAATCATTTTAATTGCTGGAGGTTTAGCCAAAGATGCTGATTTTTCGTTGTTAAACAACCCAATCAAGCGTTTTGTTAAAAAAATGATTTTAATTGGTAGAGATGCCGCTTTATTAAAAAATACTTTAGAAAAGAGTACTTCTATCGCGATGTCTGCTGATTTGGCTCAGGCGGTAAATCTAGCCCATCAAACAGCAACACCAGGAGATATCGTACTGTTATCGCCAGCCTGTGCCAGCATGGATATGTTCAAAAATTATGAAGAGCGTGGTGATATTTTTATCGAACTAGCTCAAGGAATCCATTGATATGCCTAAAATTAACAATCCAGGCGTTTCACCCATCGTGTTGTATGATCGTTGCTTGCTTATTGTTATTGCTACCTTACTGGCTTTCGGTCTGTTAATGGTTGCGTCAACCTCTATTGTGATTTCAGAACATCATTATGGCCAACCTTTCCATTTTTTTTTCCACCAGCTTTTTTACTTAACCTTAGGAATCGGTGTCGGAATTATTGTGGTACAAATAAAAACATCTTATTGGCAACAGATCAGTCTTGCGTTATTAGTGCTTAGTATTGGCTTACTTTTTCTAGTTTTATTGCCCGGTATTGGTAGGCAAGTTAACGGAAGTATACGTTGGTTAGGCTTTGGCCCTTTTGGATTACAAGTCTCTGAATTCGTCAAATTAACCATGATTGTTTATCTAGCCGGTTATCTAGTACGTCAAGAAAAACAAGTGCAAAATCAGATTCGCGGATTTCTTAAGCCGTTAATGGTTTTAGCTGTCATTACTTTTTTATTGTTACGCGAACCTGATTTTGGTGCTGCTACAGTGTTATTAGTCACTAGCCTAGGAATGTTATTTTTAGCCGGGGTACGAATTTGGCAATTTATTATTTTGATAACCGGTGTAGTAATTATTTTAGGTACATTAGCCATTAGCTCACCCTATCGCTTAGCTCGGTTAACGACTTTTCTTAATCCTTGGGCTAACCAATTTGATTCAGGTTATCAGTTAACGCAATCATTAATAGCTTTTGGCCGTGGCGGTTGGGTAGGTGTCGGACTGGGGGAAAGTATACAAAAATTATTTTATCTGCCTGAAGCACACACTGATTTTTTGTTTGCGGTGCTTTCCGAAGAATTAGGCTTAATAGGCGGATTATTTATGATTGTGCTATTTTCATTATTGGTCTGGCGTGCTTTATATATAGGTTATCGTTGTTTTAATATAGGTCAACGCTTCTCAGCTTATCTGGCCTATGGCATTGGTTTAAATATAGCCTTACAAGTTATGATTAATATTGGTGTTAATACAGGTGTATTACCTACCAAAGGTTTAACATTACCGCTCATGAGCTATGGAGGTAGCAGTTTACTCGTAACCTGCATCATGCTAGCTTTGTTATTGCGTATCGATTATGAATATCGCTTAATTCAATTTGGCTTTAAAGTAGATAAATAGCGAATTTTTCAACTAAATATCTTAATAAAAACTATTATATAATACGAATATCCGCTCATCAAAGCCTGTGAAATTTTGTTTCTTTATAATTCAAGCAGCGCATTGCATTCCAAGCTGTGAACTTACTTTTTGGAGTGCCTTCATCTTGTGATGGAGCTTTTCAAACGATAGATCGCCGCTCTCCTCTTGAATGAGCTGAGCTCAAACTGGCTGAGTCAGTCGGATAGGCTGTTTACTATTTCGAAAATTTCGTACCTTCAAATATAAGGGGTACAAGCAAAAGTTGAAGGCACTAGCTAACTAATGCAACAATACGCCTCCTTATTTATATTATAGGTTTTTAGTCATGAAAATCCCTTTTGCTGATCATCAAATGGGACGGATTCGACATCTCCATTTCGTTGGAATTGGTGGTGCTGGCATGGGAGGTATCGCGGAAATTTTATTAAATGAAGGTTATATTATTTCTGGCTCTGATCTTCAAGAAAATACCATGACTCGACACCTACAAAAATTAGGTGCAGAAATCCAATCTGGTCATCACGAAAAGCACATACGTGATGCTGATGTCATTGTTTATTCCAGTGCAGTATCCCCGGAAAATGTAGAAATTCAAGCTGCCCGTAACGCGCTTATTCCCATCGTACCAAGAGCCTTGATGCTCGCCGAATTAATGCGCTTTCGTTATAGTGTGGCAGTCGCAGGAACACACGGAAAAACAACCACGACGAGTTTAGTCGCGAGCTTATTAGGAGAAGGTGGCCTTGATCCAACTTTTGTCATTGGCGGTAAATTAAATAGTACCAGTACACATGCGCGTTTAGGTGCAGGCCGCTATTTAGTCGCTGAAGCGGATGAAAGTGATGCTTCTTTCCTCTATTTAAAACCCATGATCGCTATTGTGACGAATATCGACATGGATCACATGGGAACTTATGACGGTAATTTTCAACAACTTAAAAAAAGTTTTTTAGAGTTTTTATGGCATTTACCTTTTTATGGTTTAGCTATCATGTGCTGCGATGACCCCATTGTCCGATCGATCTTGCCTGATATAATGCGTCCTATTATCACGTATGGATTTAGTGAAGATGCAGATATTCGTATCACATCTTTTCAGCAACGAGGAGTCAAAAACTTCTTTACCGTTACTAGACCCAAGAAAAAACCTTTAGATATTACTTTAAACCTCCCCGGCGAACATAATGCTTTAAATTCATTAGCCGCTATTGCCGTTGCTTCTGAACTAGGGATTAAAGACGATGTGATACTAGGAGCTTTATCCTACTTTAGCGGCGTTGATCGACGTTTTCAAGTGTTAGGAAAGTTGAAATGTAAGCAGGGACATGCCTTATTGATTGACGATTATGGACATCATCCACGTGAAATTGCGGCAACTTTAAAAGCCATTCGTAGTGCATGGCCAGACCGACGTTTAGTCATGACATATCAACCCCATCGTTACACACGAACACGCGATCTGTTTGCAGATTTCGTAAAAATTTTATCTGCGGTTGATCGTTTGCTATTATTAAATGTTTACCCTGCTGGAGAAACATCGATTCCTGGCGCAGATAGCGCAGCTTTATTAAGGTCGATACATTTAAATAATCAATCAAATCCTATCCATATCGAGGATAAAAAAAATCTCACCGAAACTTTAAATGAAATTTTACAAGACGGTGATGTGTTGTTATTGCAAGGCGCAGGAGATATCGGCAGTATTGCGCAGAATCTAGCGCGCTCAATTGAAAATGAATAGATTCTTCGCACTTGAATTTTTGTCTGCGTTGCCGCTCAACTCGCAATCCTCATGTATCTTGAATGCACTCCGATTGCTTTATTTTCGCGGTGCCTTACCAAAAACCCAACTACTGTGAATCCAATTTATGCAAAATTTACGTGGGCAACTTATAGAAAACGCTACATTGGCTGAATATTCTTCATGGCAAGTCGGTGGCAAGGTAGAGCGTTTATATAAACCTGCCGATATAAATGATTTAATTAACTTTATTAAGCAAATACCAGAACAAGAACCTTTGATTTTTTTAGGTTTAGGCAGTAATACACTGATACGAGAGGGGGGAATCAAAGGAACAGTGGTAATCACGCAAGGCACACTTAATAAATTAAAAACTATTGATGCTGTGACGCTTTACGCAGAAGCAGGTGTTGCTTCACCCGCTTTCGCTCGATTTTCCGCAAGAAAAAATTTAATCGGTGCTGAATTTTTAGCAGGTATTCCCGGTACTATTGGTGGCGCTTTAGTCATGAATGCCGGATGTCATGCTTGCGAAACCTGGAATATAGTCAAATCAGTTCTTACAGTAAATCGACAAGGTGAAAAAAAAATTCGTTATCCTAGTGAATATAAAATCGCTTATCGTAATGTTAGTGTATTTGCAGATGAATATTATTTGGCTGCAGAGTTTCAATTAAAACCTGGCAACAAAGAAAAAGCTTTAGGAGAAATTCGTAATTTGCTTAAATATCGTGCCGATACACAACCTACCAATGAGCCGAATTGCGGTTCGGTGTTTCGCAATCCTCCTGGTGACTATGCCGCACGCTTGATCGAAGCGTGTGGCCTTAAAGGATTAACCATTGGTGAAGCAACCGTATCGAACAAACATGCGAATTTTATTATCAATAAGGGGCAAGCTACCGCCACTGACATTGAAGCCTTAATTGAAAAAATTGCTGGTTGTGTATTCCACAAATTTCATATTCGTTTAATACCTGAAGTACGTATTATCGGCGAGGCTTAAATTTTATAAATCTTGTAACTGTTTATTCATCAATGCAAAAGATTCTTCTTCAGCTTGATCGCTAACTAAACAATTGTGTGATAAGTAAAGCATTAATACACTAAAAGGAAGCAATACTAACATGCCAAAGGGGAATTTTAACCACGCTATCCCACCAAATGGACCCAAATAAGAAAGTAATAATAAAATAGATAGATAAGAAAAAAACCAATATAAACTAAAATTATTTATCCAAAAGCGACGCTTTTGATAGCAAAGATAAATAACAAATCCCACTAAAATGGCCACATAAAGCTTTCCTATCACCGAAAAACCACACCAGTAAAGCATTAAATTTGACACATAAAATGCACTATGACAGATGATCAAACTTCCTGACAATCTGAAAGGACGATGCTGTTCAGGTTGCATTTTGCGCAATGCTAATAAACAAATAGGCCCTATTCCATACGAAAGTATGCTTGCTGAAGATAAAAACGCCACCATTTTTTGCCATCCTGGAAATGGCAAAAAAACACAAATTCCTACTAAAAAATTAGCATAAAGTGTGATATACGGGATTTGATATCGGTTTAGCTTTAAAAAAAAAGGGGGTAAATGATTATTCAACGCCATGCCATATAGAATTCGCGAGGTGGCCGCGGTATAAACCAACGTTGTACCTAAAGGTGAGAATGCGGCATCAAACAGTAATAGTACGGCCACAACGCTAAGACCTAATAATAAGGTTAAACCGACCAATGGACCATTATCACCTGGAAAATTAAGATGCTGCCAGCCTTGATGCAGATAACTTTGGGGTATGGCTATTAGAAAACTAAGCTGCAACATAAAATACAAAATAAACCCAACCAATACCGCACCTAAAATAGCAATTGGAATACTTTTTTGTGGGTTCTTAACTTCGCCCGCTAACATCAAGCCATTTTGGAAACCAGTAAATGCAAACGCTATACCCCCTGCAGATAAAGCCGTAAATATTTCTATCCAGCTGGCTTTGTTACTCAAATCAAGCTGGATGTTTTGTAAGGTAGGTGAAGTATGGATTAAAGCAACAATAGCAATCGACGGTAAAAGAAATTTCAAAATACTAGCGTATTTATTACATTCCGCTAAGAATTTAATGCCGTAACTATTTAACACCACAATAAAAAACATAATTATTATCGCCACCAGATAACCCGTGTGGGATAATTTAAAATAGGTGATTTCTTTAATTAACAAAAAAGGGAAAAAATGACTGCTATATTGCAAAATGGCCTGGATTTCTATCGGCGTCATTACAACATAGGCAAGCCATGTGATCCAAGAAAATAAAAATCCCACTTCTCTGCCATGCGTGTAGGTCGGATAGTTAGACAACCCCCCTGAAATGGGCAACATAGTTCCCAATTCGCATAACGGTAACGCTATGAATAACATAAAAAGAGCCGCAATCATCCAACTGATAAGCGCATTGGGGCCAGCCATCTGCGCACCTATAAAAGGCGTAAATAGCCAAGCTGAACCTATCATGCCACCCGCTGCGGCAATTAATATATTACACGTAGAAATATCACGTTTTAGCAATTTTAAATTCCTTGGTAAATAAATGATTTTTTAAATCCATAAACTAATGGATATTTTTATTTTAGCAATTTTTTCATTTAACTTGATACCAACTGCAAAAACCGTTCAAGAACTATTCAAAATTTAAAACTTAACTTATAATCAGTCATATTTTGGGAATAAGAGAATATTGATGCTATCACAAGTTACCTATATTTAGATGGATGGTTCTACACTCGTACAAAAGTTACGATGTAAAATCCGAATTCTAAAGTTTAACGTTAAGTCCATTGCTTTACACAATTTTCCTGATTGGAGTTTTGACGGCTCTTCCACTTATCAAGCGACTGGAAAATGTTCTGATCTCCTTTTAAAACCTGTAGCTTTTTTTCTGATCCAATATTGGGAAAAGGAAATTATCTTTTATTGTGTGAGGTGTTTAATGACAATAACACTCCTCATATTAGCAATACTCGAGCTTTATTACGTTATTTCATGGACAATGGTGGCACAGCAATGCTGGATAGGATTTGAACAAGAATACACTCTGTTTCGCGGCATGCGTCCTTTAGGTTGGCCCGAATCTGGATATTCTGCACCCCAAGGACCTTTCTATTGTGGCGTAGGTGCAGATGAAGTTTTCGGTAGACCACTCGTAGAAGAACATACTCAAGCTTGCTTGCAAGCTGAGCTCATGCTCTTTGGCGTAAATGCAGAAGTGATGCCCGGTCAATGGGAGTTTCAAATAGGTTATCGTGGTATAACGGTCACCGCTTAGAAGAACGTTTAACGGGAACACATGAAACAGCGTCGATTCATCATTTCTCTTCAGGTATAGCCAATCGCCTTCTATCCGTATTCCAAATTCTGTTGCAGAAAAAGGTTACGGATATATTGAAGATCGACGCCCAGGAGCCAATGCCGATCTTTATCAAGTTTCTGCTAGATTATTAGAGACCATTTGCAAAATAAAACCCCCTGCATAAATTTTTTACTATTTACCAACTGATTTTATATAATCATTATATTTTTTATTTAATTGCTAAAGCCTCTCTTTGTTTTTTAAATAATTGATTTATTCCTTCCTCCGCTAAACTTAACAACTGCTCCAATTGCTGCTTGGAAAAAGCATTTTTTTCTGCTGTGGCTTGCACTTCCAAGATACCGCCCTGTTCGGTCATCATCACATTCATATCCGTCTCAGCTTGTGAATCCTCTGCATAATCTAAATCTAAGACCACTTGCCCTTGATAGATTCCGACGGATACCGCAGCAACAAGAAAACGCCATGGATCTCGGGTCAATTCACCTTTTTGCTTCATTACGGTTAAAGCATCCTTTAAAGCAACACTCGCACCCGTAATGGCGGCCGTTCGGGTTCCGCCATCGGCTTGAATCACATCGCAATCTAAAAAGATAGTATTTTCGCCTAACTGCTTCAGATCGACACTCATACGCAAAACACGACCAATTAAGCGTTGAATTTCTAAACTTCGACCGGTTTGCTTACCTCTGCTCGCCTCTCGTTCAGAACGAGTATGTGTTGCACGCGGTAACATTCCATATTCTGCAGTAATCCAACCTTGACCTGAACCTTTCAAAAATTTTGGCACGCCAGGAACTACGCTCGCAGTACAAAGTACTTTGGTATTGCCAAATACTACCAGTACTGAACCTTCAGCATATTGCGTATAAGAACGCGTCAAGCTAATAACACGCAGCTCGTCAATAGCACGTTGTGTCGCACGCATGGATACTCCCCTTTTATAAAAACTAGATTTTATTTATAGAGTGATTAAAATAGAATTCGAAAAATAGGCATTATACTTTTTAACCTGAAAATTACCATGACCAATAGCATGACGGCTTTTGCCAGAAAAGAAAAACAAGTCGAATGGGGTCAAGCCGCCTGGGAAATGCGGAGTGTCAATCATCGTTATTTAGAAATCGTTCTTTCGCTACCGGATAACTTTAGCCATTTAGAACCCTTGATTCGAAAACAAATGCAGGCACACTTGCAACGCGGCAGAATCGAAATCAAACTGCGCTTTAAATCTTTTGTTACTAAAAGTATGCCGAGCGAGATCGATGAAGCATTAGCCCAGTCTCTCATCGGCGCATATAAAAAAATTGGTCAGCTTGCCAATACCCACACACCCTTAAATCCTGGAGAATTATTACGCTGGCCACAACTACTCAAGTTTCCCGAAGTAGATACAGAAGTGATACAACCTGAATTATTGACTTTATTTTCTGAGACTCTAGATGTTTTTTGTCAGGGACGTAGTATTGAGGGCAAAGCAATTTTTGAGTTATTAAATCAACGTATCATAAAACTTGCGAATCTCTTGCAACAAATTCGAGTTCAATTACCCTGTATTTTGAATCTGCAACGTGAAAAAGTTCTGACTCGATTACATGAAATTAAAACCAGTTTAGACTCTAACCGTTTAGAGCAGGAAATGGTATTATTTGCTCAAAAGACAGATGTAGCAGAAGAACTGGATCGCTTGCAGATCCACCTTCATGAATTTAAGAATTTATTGGTAAAAAACCAAGCTCAAGGCAAACAACTAGATTTTTTATTACAAGAATTGAACCGTGAAGCAAATACCTTAGCCTCAAAATCACTAAATGCCGAATTAACCTTATCAGCGGTTAACATTAAGGTTTTGATAGAGGAAATGCGCGAACAAGTGCAGAATATCGAGTAAATTATGAATATACCTGGAACACTTTATATCATATCAGCGCCTTCAGGCGGTGGAAAAACCAGTCTCGTGAATGCCTTATTAGAGTCGGTATCTAACTTAGAAGTTTCTATTTCCTATACTACACGCCCACCACGACCGGGTGAGAAAGAAGCTATAGATTACCACTTCATTGATCAAACAGTGTTTAAACAGCTTATCCAAAAAAAATCTTTGTTGGAACATGCAATCGTTTTTGACCATTATTACGGTACTTCACTCGATTGGGTCACCAAAAAAATTGAAGCCGGTACCGATATCATCCTTGAAATTGACTGGCAGGGTGCGCAACAAATTAGAGAAAAAATGCCCGAATCAATAGGCATATTTATTATCCCTCCTTCGTGGGAAGTGCTAGAAAAAAGATTACATCTTAGAGCACAAGATAAAAAAGATGTCATAAAAAAACGTATGGCTGATGCCAAAGCTGAATTAACACATTATGATGAATATGACTATTTAATTGTCAATGAAAACTTTTCTAATGCGTTAGCTGATCTAAATGCAATCTTAAGAGTAAGACGTTTACGCTGCAGCCTCCAAAAAAAAGAACTTTCGCCACTTTTAAAAACTTTATTAAACTAGCCTTCTAAAATTACTTTTGCATTTAATGTAAAAATCAATTATAACAATAAAAATTAAAATTTATAAAGTGCGCATTTATGCTAAAAAAAATAGTATATATTTTATTCTTATTTAATTTTTGCCCTATTCCCGCAAGCTTTGCAATTACTAAATCTATTGATTGCCCCAATATACAAGTTTGTTTTACGCCCGGCGAAAACTGTACAGCTGAAATTACAGATGTGATTGATGCCGCTAACAATTCCATTTTTGTGCAAGCTTATAGCTTTACTTCTGCACCCATTGCAAGCCATTTAATTGCAGCAAAAAAACGTGGTGTGAATGTCAATGTGATTCTGGATAAAAGTCAAAAAACTCAAAAATATAGCGCTTTTCGTTTTTTAATCGATCAACATATTCCCTGTTGGATTGATTACAGACCGGCTATTGCGCATAATAAAATAATGATCATTGATGGAAAAGAGGTAATTACAGGCTCATTTAATTTTACTCAAGCCGCACAAAGTAGAAATACAGAAAATTTATTAATCATACATGATCGGGCATTAGCTACTATTTATTTAAAAAATTGGCACCGCCGTAGAGCCCTCTCAATGTACCTTAATCCGCAAACCTCAACAGCATAATTTTTTTAAAATATTAAACACTTAAAAGGTTTTCTCGGTTACTAGGCGAATTTAATACTTGCGCGTATCTGGCCAACGGTAGATTTGTTGCCAGAGCCTCCGGGGAAAATCGCAACACCATTATCACCGAGCACTTGACCTTCTGCTAAGCTATAATCTTTATTTTGAAATATTGCTACACCCATGTCAAACCATTGACTAATATTCATAAGATAATCAACATAAATTCGCCTATTAGGTAAAATTCCTGCTAAATGTTTGGTTGCTTGATAGCCTACCGCAAGTCGGGTTTGTTTGGCGATTGCTGGAAAAGTCAAACCCAATTCGAAACCCCAAAGCTTGGGTTTATTAAAAGTTAGCGCAGACATTACATCAGGCGTAAGGGGAACCGGGAAAGCTAAAAAAAATGGCTTACTAAAATTTCGTATCGTAGCAATATATTGGCCACTAATATCTAAAGGTCCCCATTGAAATGCGGCGCTTAGGTTATATGCGGGTGCTTTTTGATCGGGTAAACCTGGGATATTGGTTTGATTCGGATTTGGTAACCCCGTAATTACACCTGTAGTTTCTATGTTTTTGTTTGTGTAATAGGAAGACAAAAAATTAGTATCGGTAATACTCGCAACATATCCGGCATCTACATTAAAGCTACTTATGCAATCATTATAGGTATAACCTAAGTTAACCCCGCCATTTTGGATACGGCGTGTTGAACCGCCGTCCGCTAATCGGGGTTGACCTGAAAAAGTATAAACAGCACCATAAAGACCGCTCGGCATGGTAAAACCTAACTGAGCCGTTGTAGCATTTATTTCACTTAACAATTGCGTGGGGGTTTCACTACTTACAAAACTATAGGGATCATAACTTCCAAAAGGGACATATTCTTTACCTATCCGTAAATAGACCGGGGAAACATTAAAATGCTGTAATGTTGCATACGCAGTATCAAGCTGAGTTCTGCTTACTGGTCGATAGGTTAAGAATGAATTTGGTATTTGATAAACACCTTGCGCACCGGGAACACCTGTTAAGGAGGTATACACCAATGACACATTTGCTTTCATCCAATTATTAACACGTGCATCCATAAACAAATTGGCATTATTTACTATAAGATCGCTGGCTCTATTCGTCGTAAGATTAAAAGGGGTTCCTTGAACAGATAAGATATTTGTAAACGGCGTCACTACTGAAAAAACAGGCGGAGTATTGGTTATATAGGCATCGCTGTTCATCCAACCACTAAAATTTATGCGGCATACCCAACCACAAGGTTGGTCAAAGCCACCCGGTTGGTTTCTACCCATCAACCAACCCATCTCATTGACTTGAACACGCATAATTTCTTGCTCATAGGCACTATCTATGACATAGATTCCAGCAGCAAAAGCGGGACAACTCATCCCTAAAGCTAACAAGGTAAAAAGAACCTCCTTGAATCCCATACCTGGTCCTTATAAAAAACCACCAATGTCTAAAGCTTAACAACTCCTAATAAATATCTCAAATAAATACATTTTAGTCATCCAATACTGGATTAGCTTTCATGTCAGTTGCAGTTTGTACTTGATGATCTTGAGCCAAAACTAAATACATGGCAGGCACAACAAATAAAGTAAATAAAGTACCAATAGAAATACCGGATGCAATTACCAAACCGATATTAAAACGACTCATAGCACCCGCTCCAGAGGCCAAAAGTAAGGGTATAACTCCTAAGACCATTGAAGCTGTTGTCATTAAGATCGGTCGTAGCCGAATGCCAGCAGCCCTTTGTATCGCTTCGTGTTTTTTATGACCTTCTTGTTGTAAATCATTGGCAAATTGCACAATCAAAATCCCATGCTTACTAATTAAACCTATTAATGTCACTAAACCGACTTCGGTGTATATATTTAAACTCGCTCCGCCTACGCCTAAGCTTATAAAAATAAGCGCACCACAAATTGACATGGGCACACTCACTAAAATAATAAAAGGATCGCGAAAACTTTCAAATTGCGCGGCTAAACAAAGATAAATAATAATCAAAGCTAAGAAAAAAGTTAAAATCAAAGCGCTACTTTCTTGCTGATATTGACGAGATTGTGCCGCATAATCTATATTGTAATTTTCTGGAAATATTCTTTTAGCTATATTTTGTAAACCTTTCAGCGCATCACCCATAGTGATACCTGGAAATGGGACCGCTGAAATAGTTGAGGAATTCAGCTGCTGAAAATGATTAATCGATTCTGGCACCACAATCGTTTTTAATTGCGCAATCGTTGATAAGGGCACTACTACCGAGCCGTTGGGAATCTTTAAATAATAATTAAGTAATTGGTCGGCATTTAAACGATAACCCCGCATCACTTGCGGGATAACTTGATAAGAACGACCATCGAAATTAAAATAATTAATATAATTCTCACTCATTGCAGAGGCTAATAAATTTCCCACATCGGCCATCGTTAAACCCAGCTGTGAGGCTTTATCACGATCAAGCTGTAGGGTTGTTTGAGGTTTATCTAATTTAAGATCACTATCTAAATAAACAAATAGACCGGTTCTACGGGCCTCGTCTAATAATGTTTGGGAAACATCATTCAATTTAACATAATCATCCGTAGTGGTAATCACAAATTGTACGGGTAATCCGCTTCCTCCACCAGGCAAAGAAGGTTTTTGAAATGCTGCCACTCGTGCCCCGGCTATGCCATCAAATAAATGTTGTAGTTGGGGCTGTAATTGATTCGTAGTACGCTTGCGCTCATTCCATGGTTTAAAAACCATTCCACCGACGCTGGTATTGAGTCCATTAACGCCATCCAATTGAAAAACGTGATCGGTTTCAGGAAAGGATTTAAAAATTTGAAACAACTGATTAGAATATAATTGTGTTTGCTGCAAAGTCGCATTCGGTGCTGCAGTTAACAAGCTAATAATTAGCCCTTGGTCTTCCTGAGGAGCTAATTCATTCTTAGAAGTTACATATAAAAAATAAATACTACTTAAAATAATTAATGCAAATACCACGGTTACCCGTACATTATTCAATGAACCCTGTAAAAGGTGTTCATAAAATTCACGTAACTTATCAAATTTCGCATCGATAAAACCAACAAAACCTTTATGTTGATCTTTAACACTGGGTTGTAAGGATAACGAACACATCATTGGGGAAAGCGTTAAGGCAATAATGGCAGAAATTGCAACCGCCCCCGCTAAAGTAAAGGCAAATTCAGTAAACAATGCCCCAGTTAATCCTCCCATAAAACCTATCGGTACATAAACTGCAATTAAAACGACAGAAATCGAAATAATAGGAATAGCTAACTCTCTTGCGCCTTTGATTGCTGCTTCAAAGGGCGATTGGCCCAATTCGATATGTCGGTAAATATTTTCTACAATAATAATGGCATCATCGACAACCAAACCTATCGCTAATACTAACGCTAACAAGGTCAGTAAATTGAGGGTATAACCCAGTAACAACATAATAAAAAATGCCCCTATTAAGGATAAAGGCATAGCGATAACCGGTATAATCACTGAACGAATGGAACCCAAAAATAAAAAAATAACCAATGTAACGATCACTAAGGCTTCTATCAAACTGCTCATCACTTCGTGGATAGAACTATTTATATACTGACTTTCATCATAAACAATTTTTCCATTTAGACCCTGTGGCAACTGTGCTGTTATTTCCGGCATCGCCTTTCGTATTTTTTTTATAACAGAAAGTACATTTGCGGTCGGCGCGACTTTAATCCCTATATATACCGCCGGTTTATTATCAAACTTTACGGAAGTATCATAACTTTGTGAACCTAAAGTCACTTTAGCAACATCTTTTAAACGTATAATGGCACCATTTTGAGCTTTGATAATTAAGTTCTGAAATTGCTCTACGCTGTTCAATCCTGTGTTTACAGTTAAGTCAACCGTGACCATATCACCTTTAGTACGTCCTACGGCCGCAATAAAATCATTGCTAGCTAAAGCATTCGCCACGTCATCGGCACCTAACCCATAAGAAGCTAGTTTAGCGGGATCTAACCAAGCACGAAGTGAAAATAAATGTTGGCCAACGATTTCAGCTTGCTGAACACCATTTATCGTTTGTAATTTTGGCTGCACTACTCGCGTCAGATAATCAGTAATTTGATTGCTCGCTAATTTATGACTATAAAAACCGATATACATCGAGTCTATGGTTTCACCAATAGCGATACTTAATGTCGGTTGTTGAGATTGCTTAGGCAATTGATTGATAACGGCATTTACTTTGGTATTAATTTCAGTTAACGCTTTATTCGGATCGTAATTCAGTAACAAATTGGCTTGTATCGAACTGCTGCCTTGTGTACTGCTTGATGTTAAATAATCAATTCCTTGCGCCTGGGCAATAGAATTTTCTAGCGGTGTCGTAATAAATCCTGCAATTAAAGCAGGATCAGCGCCGGTATAAACCGTAGAAACAGTTATAACTGCATTTTCAGTGTAAGGATATTGTCGAACTTGTAACAAAGTTAACGAACGTATTCCTAGCACCAAGATTAATAAACTAATCACGGTTGCTAACACAGGTCGCTGAATAAAAATATCGGTAAAGCGCATAAAATCGCTGTCCTTAAACTAAAACGAACTCATTCATACTCTTCGCACTTGAATTTTTGTCTGTATTGCCGCTCAATTCGCAATCTTCATGTAGCTTGAATACACTCCGGTTGCTTCACTACGCGACGCGTTGCCAAAAATCCAATTACTACATATATTGAAAAATGGCTCACTTAGACTTCCGTTTCATTTCTTTATTCATCAATAGCTTTAGGTGCTGGATTATTATTCGGCACCACTGAATTATTAATCGCTACTCTACTGCCATTCTTAAGTTTAAGTTGTCCGCTAGTAACTACCCATTCACCTTCTTTTAAACCCTCTAAAATTGCAATTTGATCGCCGCGTTTTTCGCCGGTCGTCACAAAAGTTTGTAGTACGCTGAGTTGTGGTTTTCCATTTTTATCTTTTCCTTTTTGTTGCACGATATAAGCGATCTCTCCATAAGGGTTAAAGCTAATTGCTGTCTGTGGCAAAGTTAAATATTGTATAAGTGGACTTGTTTGTACTTCGGCTGCAACAAACATACCTGGATATAATTCAGACTGAGGATTAATAATTGTCGCTTCAATTTGCACATTCCGAGTATTAACATCCACAATAGGATTGATGGTAGTCACTTTTCCAGTAAAAACTTTATCTGGATACGTATCTGTTTTAATGTTAACTATAGACCCTATATGTAATTGCACTAACTTTTGTTGTGGAATAAAAAAATCAGCATAAAGTCGATCTAAAGCTTGCAAAGTGACAATTTGATCACCTGGGTTAAGATATTGCCCTATATTCACAGTCGAAATACCTAAACGGCCGCTAAACGGCGCTTTTAGGGTTTTTTTGGCAACTATAGCGTCTTGTTGTGCCACTTGTGCCTGTAAATTTTTTAGATTTTGCTCATCCGTATCAAGCACGGCTTTACTAATCGCTTTGACAGCAAATTGTGCGCTATCTCGATGATAAATAATTTCAGCTAATTTTTCTTGCGCTTCCAATGAATGCAATAATGCTATATCTGAGTCAGCATTAAGTTGTACTAAAATATCTCCCTCTTTAACTTCAGAACCGGGTTTCAAATAAACCGTACGCACTAATCCAGCTAATTCGGTGGTCACATTGACTCCATTTACAGCACGCATACTACCATAGGTCAAAATTTTAGGTTGCCACCATGAATATGGAACACGCATGGCCGAAACAGTGACAACAGGTGCGGTATTCTTTTGCATCGCATGTCGAATTAAGAGATGCTTAATAGTTTGATAACCAAAAACTAGAATAAAAAGCACACTGACACTAATCAACATAATGATCATCGGCCTATTAAAATGCTTTTTTAATCTATGCACGCTTGCGATCCCCCTACTGACAATTCGAGTTCCACCATCCACCCCCTAAAGCTTGGAATAAAGCAGCTGTATCAGCATATCGACTCGCTTCAGATTGGACCAAACTAATGCGTGTTTGCTGATATTGTCGTTGCGCATCTAATAAAGAAAGGTAACTTACACCTCCTAGAGAAAATTGTTGTCTCACTAAATATAAATTAGCATAAGCTGCAGATTCGGCCTGTTTCTGTGCACGCATTTCTCGAGCATCGGCTTCTATAGCCCGTAAGGTATCGGCTACATTTTGAAAAGCTTGTAACACAACTTCTCGATACTGTGCAGCAGCTTCATCGTAAGCAGCAATAGCCGCACGCCGTTCAGCACGTAAAGCACCGCCTCGAAATACTGGTTGCAGTAAGGCTCCACCAATATTCCATATATTGCTTTGTGAGCCAAATACTTTACTGCCGACTGAATTAGATTTCCCCCAAGAACCATTCAAAGTAAATTGTGGATATAAGTTAGCTGTAGCAACCCCTACTTGAGCATTAGCTGCTTCCCATAATGCTTCAGCCGCGCGTACATCAGGTCTTTGCCGAACTAAAGCCGACGGTACACTCAATGGCAGTTCAGTCGGCAAGTGCAATTCATTCAAATCCAAAGACGGAATAACATGACATTCACTGGGAAAAGCACCCACTAAAATAGCAAGCAAATGACGTGTTTGCGCCCAACTTTTTTCTAAAGGAGGTAAAGTTGCGCGCGTTTGCGCTAATTGAGTTTGTTGAGCAACGACCTCAATTTGTGAAACGCCGCCGAGATCAAATTGTTTTCTTATAATCGTCAATTGCGCGGCTTGTTCCCTTATCAATTGTTTTGTCACACAAATTTGTCTATGTAATGAGGCTATGGTAATAGCTGTGCTCACAATATTGGCTGTTAGGCTCAGATAAACCGCGCGAAGTTCAAAATATTGATATTCTACTTGGGCTTGTAAACCTTGTATTTGTCGGCGCACCCCTCCAAAAAAATCAAGTAGATAAGAAGCGTTTAATGAAGCATTAAATAAATTGAATATTGAAGTCGGAATCCCACTTGTGGTTATTGAACTCGTTGAAGTACCCGCACTCGATGAATTAAAAAATCCCGCAGTTGAGCCCCTTTGTGCTGATAATATAGCTGAAATGTTTGGAAACAAGCCATTTCCGATACCCGCACTAAGATTTTCTTGTGCTTCGAGTAAGGTAGCTTTAGCTGCTCTTAAATTAGGGCTGTTGGCAATACCTTTGCAAATGAGTTTATTTATTTTAGGTGAGTGAAATAAACGCCACCACTCTGCAGAAATAGCTTTTGCCTGAATAAATTGCTGCGACGCTCCTCCATACCCTGAGGCACTGGCCGTTCTACAAGGCCAAGGGGGCTTTGTGTAATGATTTACCTTTGGGGATTTAGGCGTTTCAAAATCAGGCCCCACCAGGCAAGCACTTAGGCTACCCAACATCATGGCAATCATGGCAAATTGATAACAGCCCCTATAAAAAAACCACATCACATCTATCCATTTTTACTCCGTTTATACCGTCCATATTTGAAACATGAATTTTTTAATCTATTTGATGAACGATATAGCCGATTACCCGATTAGCCCAAGCTAAATTTGCGCTAATCATTAAAGAGGAGAAACGCAATCCTCCTCTTTAAACGCTTCATCGCGAGATGAAGGCACATCAAGATGCGAATGAGTATCTTGATGTGTCATGTAGATACGCATTTTTTTAAGTGTACTTTCCTATCATAGACGATATTTTTAGAACTTAGTGAAAAATTAAAACGAACTCTATCTCATTTTCACGCATAATCAAGCTGATGGAAAACTTATTCATACGCTCACAATAAACTATGCTTTAATTAAACAATCAGGAGCCTAATCTATCCGGTAGATTATTTTCAAATAATAAGCAGAAGGTTTCTCATATGGGAGCTTAATTTATGGTCAAGTATTTAAAAAGAATGGGTTCAGAAAAAAAACGTAAACTTGCTCTATTGTATTTAGTGATAGGTGCTGTAGCGATAGGTTTTGCTCCTATTTTCGTCCGTTTAAGCGAAGTAGGTCCAATTGCTACAGGATTTTGGCGGGTGGCCATTGCCTTTCCAATTTTAACCTTGCTTTCTATAGGTCAAGGCTATACCCGTCCCGATGATACACAGGCACCCACCTTAAAAGATTATCTTTGGTTATTATTTTCTGGCGTTTTATTTGGCGGTGATCTGGCCACGTGGCATCTTTCTATTCAGTATACAACCATAGCTAATTCGACTTTAATCGCTAACTTCTCACCCGTTCTTATTGCCCTCTGGGGATGGATCGTATTACGCAGGCCACCACAAAAAAAACTGGTTATTGGTTTATTATTAGCCATTTTAGGTATTGCTGTCTTAATTCATCCCCGCTTACATATGGACAAGAATATACGTATTGGTGATGGATTAGCTTTTATCACTGCTTTTTTTTATGCCGGGTACTTATTAGTGCTTAATCGTGCACGTAAAAAATTTACTGCCTTTTCCAGTATGGCAATATCAACTTTTACCAGTATGCTGACCTTGCTTATTATTACTTGCTTATCCGGCGAACTTGCCATGCCACAAACAGAAATAGCTTGGATCATTTTATTTGCATTAGCTTTGTTTGCTCATATTTTGGGACAAGGATTAATTGCATATGCCTTACCCTATTTACCGGTTACCTTTTCTTCAACCGCCTTGCTTATCCAGCCGATGGTCGCCACGACGGCGGGTTGGTTTTTCTTTTCAGAATATCTAGGCTTCAATCAAATGATCGGTATGTTGATTGCCCTAGTCGGTATCTTTTTAGCTAAACAGACTCTTTAAATTTTACCCGCAAGAGTGCGATGAAACGTGCTTAAGACAAAACATTTGTCTCTTAAGCTTAAATTTTATAATAAGCTTTTACTCACCATTTCATACACATCTGAAGAAAGGCCAGGTATTTTAATAAGCTGCTCTAATTGTTCACGCATCAAAGCCAGACGATGGGGATCAAAACGTTGCCACTGTGTAAAAGGTTTCACTAAACGTGCTGCTATCTGCGGATTTATAGCATCAAGATGTTGTATTTGTTCACTTAAAAATATATAGCCAGCACCTGAACGATCATGAAATTGACTTCTATTTTCAAAACAAAAAACGCCAATCAAAGATCGAATTTTATTGGGGTTCTTCCAATCAAAAGCAGGATGTTTAAGTAATTTTTTAACCTGAGACAAGGTATCTGACAATGGAGCACGAGCTTGTATGGCTAACCATTTACAAACCACTAAAGAATTAGTTGAATTTCTTTCATAAAACTCTTTTAAAAAACGGTCTCTTTGCGATAAATTATGATTGACTATTTCACTCAATGCCACTAACCGGTTAGTTAGGTTGTCAGCCTTTTTGTAATGATCAACACATTGATGATGCACATTAGGATCTTGCAATAACATGAGGTAAGTTAAGCTTATGTTAGCTAGACGCCGATTTGTTACTGACTGTTTATCAAAAACATAATGTTTTATATCATGACAGGTTTGATAGCAGTGTAAAAAATTTTTTTCTAGCTTTGTAGCTAATTGCAAACGCAACCATTCTCTTTCTTCATGGATGCCATCAATATCAATAATAGGCATTTGTTCTGCAAAAGCGGCTTCACTAGGTAAACTTAATAACTCTGCCAATAAATCTTTACTATACTGCTCATTATCAGCGAATAGAAGCGTATATCCTTTAACCAATTGATTAATAACCGCTGAATCTTCTGTAGATGTTGAGAATTGAATACGACGTAATACAATTCGACTGGCCAATTCCTGTGCAGCATCCCAGCGGTTAAAACCATCCGTATCCGATTGTATTAAAAATGCTAAGTCATCATCGGAATAGTTAACCTTCAACTTCACTGGTGCAGAAAAATTTCTCAATAAAGAAGGAACCGGTTTAGCATTGACATTAATAAATTGAAAAACATGCTCAGATTCTCTGAGTTTTAAGGTACATTGTGCTCCCATTGATGTCGCATCACCGACTAATTGTAAATCAATAAGTTGACCCTCAGGATTTAACAAAGCCATCACTAAAGGAATATAAAAAGGTTTTTTAATCGGTTGACCGGGTGTAACCGGACAATGTTGTTTAAGAATCAAATCAAAGGTTTTGTCTTCCGGTGAATAATGGTAATCAATGTGTAATTCGGGTGTTCCCGATTGCTTATACCAACGACGAAATTGCTGTAGATCATAACCACTACCCTTCTCGATTGATTTAACAAAATCTTCGATAGTAACGGCTTGTCCATCATGCGAGATAAAGTAATCATCCATGCCTTTGCGAAATAATTCTGGGCCCACTAAGACCTTCATCATGCGAATAATTTCAGCACCTTTTTCATACACAGTCATTGTATAAAAATTATTGATCTCAATATAAGAATCAGGTTGCACAGGATGTGCTAAAGGCCCTGCATCTTCTGCAAACTGCATTGTTCTTAATTGCCTTACCGTATTAATACGTTCGATCGCAGGATTCCCAATAGATTCACTAAATTCCTGTTCACGAAAAACAGTTAATCCTTCTTTAAGACTTAATTGAAACCAATCGCGACAGGTAATACGATCACCTGTCCAATTGTGAAAATATTCATGACCTACTACTTTGGTAATATAGCTATAATCCGCATCAGTGGCTGAATTTGGATCCGCTAAAAGGGTCTGTGCATTAAAAATATTGAGGCCTTTATTTTCCATAGCGCCCATGTTGAAATCATCGATAACCGCAATCATGAATATATCTAAATCATATTCACGACCGTAAGCTTGTTCATCCCATCGCATGGCTTTTTTTAAAGATTCCATCGCATGATGGCATTTATCTTTCTCACCTTTTTCTGAAAAAATCTGTAAACTTATTTTTCGCTGCGATTGAGTCACAAATTCATCGTGTATGTATTCTAAATCACCCGCAACTAAGGCAAATAAATAACTGGGCTTTTTGAAAGGATCTTCCCAAGTAACAGAATGTTGATTTTTTTCTAAATCCTGTTGTGCAATTTTATTTCCGTTGGATAATAAAATGGGATATTTTGTTTTATCAGCGATAATAGTAGTCGTATAACGCGCCAATACATCAGGCCGATCTAAAAAATAAGTAATGCGACGAAAACCTTCCGCTTCGCATTGAGTACAAAAAATTTCTCGAGAAACATACAACCCGCTTAATGCAGTATTTTCTTTAGGCTTAATTCGATTTTCAATCTCAAGACTAAACTTATCAGGCACTTGAAAAATAATTAATTCATTATCCTTGAGTTCATACTCACTACTCGATAAAAGTCGACCCTCGAGTTTTATAAAAATCAATTCACAATTCTCACCTTGTAAAACTAACGGACCCTTCTTATTTCCCGGTGCCGATGGACGATTAAGCATTAAGCGAGAGTTAACCTGTGTCGAATCTTCATCTAACTTAAAAGTGAGTTCTACGCTATTTATCAAAAAATTAGGCCGGGTGTAATCTTTAAGAAAGGTAGTTTTTATGTCAGTCATTTTTCACCTATTTATTTTATGAGAGGATCAGGTTCTTTCTTCAGATTGATTAAAGACGGAAGAATTAAACTGAACAAAAGTAATGAACCTCCAACAATCGTGGCTCTAGCCAGCACTTCTTGATTAATCAGCACGCCAAATAGACTAGCAAATACTGGCTCTAAGGCGAATATTAACGCCGCTTTAGGAGCACTGGTATATTTTTGATATTTATTCTGTAAATAATACGCCAAACTGGTTGCAAATATAGCACAAAATAAGATGCCAATTAATGCTTGTGGCTGTAAAGCGCCACTAAAAGAATGACCTTTAGTAAATAAAAATACAAAAGGAATGGTAAACAAGAGTTGGTAAAAAGCCAATAATTGGTAATCACTTATTGCTTGATTAATGCGCTGTAGATAAGTAATTTGCAAGGAAAAACAGATAGCACCCATAAAAACCCATAAATCGCCATGCCCTATATAAAGATGTTTTATATCCATTAAAACATAAAGACCTATAAACCCAATACCTGCACACACTAAATCCAAACTACTCGGCTTTTCTAGCTTAAACAAAGGCGCGAGAAAAGGGACTAAAATAACACTGCCACCCGTAATAAAAGCAGCACGTGCAGAATGAACCGTCTCTAAGCCTAGAGTTTGACAAAGATAAGCGGCTGCATTGAGCATGCCAATGATTAAACTGCCCTGCAAAATAGTACGTGTAGTCTTATGGAATAAAATCCAGACACTAGGCAACAAAACTAACGTAGCTAACGCAAAGCGTAAACTCACAAATACAAACGGATCGACTTCAGTCAAAGCATTTCGAGTCAGTGGAAAAGTAATTCCCCACATCAAAGTAGCTAGAATAAGATAAAGATTGGCTTTACTAGATAATTTCATAAACTATAGAGTATAGTCACTCCCATCCTTTGCAACAACAGGAGAATCTACCGTGTCAATTCGTGTTCTTGTTAACGGCGCTGCTGGCCGCATGGGCCAAATCACGGCTGCAACGATAAAACAGGATGCCGCATTCGAATTAGTCGCGGAAACTCACAGTAGCGACGAACTTAAAAAATCCTTATTGTCCAGCAAAGCTGCTATTGGCATTGATTTTACCAATGCAGCCGTCGTCTTTGAAAATGCCAAAAACATTATACTGGCGGGGGTTCATCCTGTTATTGGTACGAGCGGTTTACTTCCAGAGCAAATAAAAGAATTGCAACACCTTTGCGCTGAGAAAAACTTAGGTGGAATCATTGCACCTAATTTTTGTATTGGGGTTTTATTGATGATGCGTTTAGCTGAGCAAGCCGCACAGTTTTTTCCAGAATGTGAAATTATAGAAACGCACCATGAAAAAAAACTGGATGCACCTTCTGCAACCGCCATAAAGACAGCTGAATTAATTAGTTCTGCCAGAAAAAAATTACCGAGTATCAAAAAAGTTCACGAAACGCTAACCAGCGCACGGGGTGCGGTTAAGAATCAAGTTCCAATACATGCATTACGTCTGCCTGGATTTCTTGCTAAACAAGACATAATTTTTGGTCATCTGGGTGGAAATCTTGTTATAGCACATGAAACAATCGATCGTAATGCCTATATGCCTGGCGTATTACTGGCTTGCAAAAAAGTAATGTCGTTAAAAAAATTAGTTTATGGCTTAGAAAATTTTTTATAAAAAATTACTCTTAGACTACTTGCTGGAATATCAAAAATGGTCGATTTCAAACAATTACATACTGCGCTTTTAAAACAATTAGACCAAAATCATTTCAATTTTGATGAAATAACCAATAAAAAATTGGTCGAGTATGTATTGCTATTAAATAAATGGAACCAAATACATAATTTAACCAGTATTCGCGATCCTTTGCAGATGCTCTCCAAACATATTCTTGATAGTCTCGCGATTAGCCGATATTTACAAGGTCCACACATTTTGGATGTTGGTACAGGAGCGGGTTTGCCGGGCATCCCTTTAGCATTGACGCATCCACACTATCATTTCACATTATTAGATAGTAACGGAAAAAAAACTCGCTTCTTAACGCATGTTCTTCAAACTTTAATGATTACCAACATAGATATTATTCCTTTACGAGTCGAAAAATATCATCCTGATCATTGTTTCGATAGCGTGGTAAGCCGTGCCTTTAGCCAGCTAAATGAATTTTTACATAAAACCAAACATTTGTGCTGCGAAAATGCAATTTTTTTAGCGATGAAAGGACAATATCCTATTGAAGAGATTAATGTGCTTGATACAAAATTCAAACTGGTTGAAACTAAAGCATTACAAATTGCAGGTCTTGATGAAAAAAGACATTTACTGATCATCCGTTTAAATCACTAATAAATAAAAATTTCTTTACTCATTTTTTATTTATTGCTTGTTAGTTTGAAAACGTTAATTATTCTATCTTACACTAATAATCAACAAAAATTTAATTTATTCTCAAGGTTACGCGCTTAAAGCAGATCCTTATCAATTTAGTCAGCCATGGCTCCCTCACCACCACAAAGATACAACAATTGGGAAGATAGTCTTCTTTTGAAATGGTTCTGCGTGATGCACACTTAAATAGTGATCAGCTTAGAAAGGTAGCTGAACGTGTGTCTGGTACAAAATTGGTACATTCAATTTAAACCATAACAAAAGGAGGCTAGCTGGATGAAGTATAAACTGTTAGAATGCCGGGCTCTTTGGGAACATGCGCCCGTAGCTCAGCTGGATAGAGTACCAGGCTTCGAACCTGGGTGTCGGGGGTTCGAGTCCCTCCGGGCGCACCAGTAAAATCAAACACTTACATCATTCCTTAACTGACTTTAAAAGTCCTTGCGCGCTCTAAACTGACGTCTGCGGTCATGGCTGACTCCTTAGTTATATTAAGGTTAGTTAGTTATGTTTGTCCTCAAGGTGATCAGACCTTGAGGACGCTTAACCCTTATTTAAGGTTATCTTTATCATCTCTCAAATCTTTATCTTAGTCAATACTCTTTTAAAGGTTTAAGGTATACTTAATAAGTAATTAACAATTTAGCAACTTTACATGAAAAATTTTAAACATTTGGATAGTAAAAATATTACTAAAACAAGTTTTGATCTTCCAAGCTCTTTAAAAACAGCTTTTAAATTAAAAGCTGTAGCAGATGGCGCAGATATGAAAGAAGTTATTATTCGATTAATACAAGCTTACGTTGATAAAAAGATTAAATTAGAGGAAATTTGATTATGAGAAATAAAAAAATTTCGAATGAAAAAAAGCATAGTGATATAAAAATAGTTTATGCTTCAAAATCTGAAGTAGAAAAAGCTACAAAAAAATGCTTGAAAAAATATTCTGATGTATTTAAAGAATTAGCAAAGCGTTAGTTCATATGCGTAAAATAAAAACGCTAACAATTGAGGAAGTTATTAAGATACATGATGACATTCTTAATAATTCAGGTGGTCTAGCGGGTATTTCCCTTCACAAATCTTTAGAAGCCGCCTTAAATCGTGCTGAAAATTATTCATTTTACGAAGACGTTAATGACCTATTTGAAATAGCATCTATATATTGTATTGCAATAGCTCAAGGTCATTTATTTAATGATGGAAATAAACGTACTGCTTTTTCTATAATGTACAATTTTTTATCAATTAATGGCTATGAACTTGAAGCAAAATCAGAAGTTATAGTAGATATTATGCTGAAAGTAGCTGAAAAAAAATTAACTAAAAAACAACTTTCAAAATGGATTAAGGAAAATGTTTTAGTTTTAGATCTGATAAAGAAATAATATATTATTCAAAATATAGATTGATTATTACCGTTTTAGACATGTTGCGATAAACTTCTTTTACTAAATCACAAGAAGGATAATAAGAAGTGACTACTACTATTAAAATTCAGAAAAAAAAGCAAATAAGATCAGAAAATGATAGTGCCTGGAAGGACTTTTTAGATGTTTACTTGTAGTAGTTCCGACCTAATCGTACAAAGAGCTTGAAAAAGCGAGAGTTTCCGGTTTTGATAGAAGTGTAAAGCTTTGAATCAAAACATAAAAATAGAGGAAACTCTCATGTTACATACTACTGAT
>JBAPVR010000025.1:0-88749 GCA_049283295.1 Candidatus Aquirickettsiella sp. | reverse complement strand
TCCGTTAATTTGGTTTCTTCTTCATTTTTTGCTAAATGCCAGGTCTTATCTACTAAATTACTCATAAAATCATTACAGGTGAAAGGAAGCCAGTCTAAATAGTCATCTAAAAAATTATCTAATCGCTGTAATATAGAAAATCATCACACAAATTACAAGCACTTTATTCTTTAAGCTAATTCTGTTTCATATAAAAAATGATTGCTGTGAAAGAGGCAGCAAGTGCTTATATTTCTTGTATAGAAAATTAAACGAAAAAAGGATACATTGATATGTCAATAAGGTAAAAGGAAGTGCTAAAAAATACAACGAATATCATTCCTAAGACTTTATATCATGAAACTATTTACCTATAGAAAAAAAATGCATTGGGGCTTTCCGATTGCCTTAATTTTATATGAATTGCCTTTATACTTTGCAACCAATATGATTTTGCCCGCGTTGCCGCAAATTAGTCAGACTTTTGATATCAAAGCGAATATGGCTAAATTAACGGTGGCTATCTGGTTTTTAGGCGCTTCGTGTTTTCAAGTTATTTTAGGTCCTTTAGCTGATTATCTTGGCCGTAGAAAAATTTTGATTATGGGCGGTGTATTTTTTATTGCAGCAACCCTGTTATGTGCGATCACACACTCTATCGGAATATTTTTATTTGCGCGATTTATTCAAGGATGTGTTGTAAGTAGCATTTTAGTAGCAGGTTATACCATTATTCATGAATTAATGAATAGTGAGCAAGCACTTAAAACTTTATCTTGGATGGGCAGTATAACTGTCTTATCTCCTGCCATAGGCCCCTTATTAGGAAGCTTTTTATTAACTTGGCTGCATTGGAGGGGATTATTTTTTCTTTTAGCCGCTATTGCCTGCATTTCTATTATTTTATTGTTTATCACTATGCCTGAAACGGTCATTAAAATTAAAGAAAAGAATATTTCCTGGGAAAAGATAATAAAAGATTATAAATCTGTGTTGCGTAACAAAAGGTTCTTAGCTTATACCCTTCCTTTTTGCGTCTTGTTTGCTGCCATGATGCTATGGGATACACACACTCAGTCCATTTTATCTGATTCACTGGCTAGGCTTAAGTGTAATACTATTTGGATGCTTACAAGTTATAAGCTATGCGGGTTTTATTATAGGAACCAATCTTATTCGTTGCTTCATTTCTAAGCTTGATCAAGTTATTCGACAGGGCTTAAAGGCAAGTGCTGTCTTTGCCATCTTGACTGCATTATGTTTTGCATTAATACCTCAGCAGTTCAAAATAGTTATTTTCTTTTTATCTTTATTTATGCTGAGTACAGGTCTGATTTTTTATACGTTACATCGTAGGGCTATAGAATCGTCTAATGCCTCTAGTGGTATTAAGATGGCGATATTTTCCAGTGCTATGAATTTATTCGGATTTTTGGGAAGTCTACTAGCCAATACCATACATTTATCGAATTAAAGCCTATGATTATCTTAAAAACAAAACGTTTAATACTTAGAACTTGGAAAGAACAAGATCTTGATCCCATGTTAGCAATTAATCAAGATCCTTTAGTCTGTGAATTTCTGCCTAAAATTGGAGATCGAGCAGCAACAAAAGCTTTAATTCAACATTTTATTAAGCACTATAAAAAATATGGCTTTACAGCATATGCTGTAGAATTAAAATCAAATGGCGAATTTATTGGTTTTGTCGGGTTGTTAGTTGCTTCATTTGAGGCAAATTTTACGCCTGCGATTGAAATTGCTTGGAGATTAGATTTTCAATACTGGGGGAGGGGTTATGCTACCGAGGCTGCAAAATCCATAGTCAATTTCGCTTTTACTACACTGAAGTTAGAAGAAGTTGTTTCATTTACTGTAGAAAATAACATGAGATCTCGTCGGGTAATGGAAAAGATTGGTATGCATCATAATCCACACGACGATTTTGATCACCCAAAGCTACCAAAAAATAGCCCTCTTTGTCGGCATGTTTTATATCGACTAAGCCGGAGCGAGTACACAAAAAAAAAGAGAATATGATTAATCCAAATATTAAATTTCCCCTGGATAATATAGCCCGGCTGTGCTTTTTAAAAAATATTGTAAAGAACCCGAATGTTATCGTAGGAGACTATACCTACTACGATGATCCTGAAAAGGTTGAGAACTTTAACAAAAACGTGTTGTATCATTTTGATTTTATTGGCGATAAGCTGATTATCGGCAAATTTTGTCAAATAGCCTCCAATGTACGATTCATTATGAACGGAGCTAATCATGCCACCAATGGTTTTTCGAGTTTCCCATTTCGCGTGTTTGGTAGTGAATGGAAAGATGTGCCACTAACACCAGATTATAAAGGGGATACCATCATTGGAAATGACGTTTGGATTGGCTATGACGCTATGATTATGCCAGGAATAAAAGTGGGTGATGGTGCCATTATTGCATCGCGAGCCGTTGTAACCAAAGATGTAGAAGCTTATGCAATTGTTGGTGGTAATCCTGCTCAATTGATTCGCAAACGATTTGATGATGAAACGATTCACAAATTAATCAATCTAGCTTGGTGGAATTGGTCGTTTGAAAAAATTACTACGAAAGCACAAGCAATTGCTGAAGGTAATGAGAAATTGTTTGATGAGCCTGAAATTGTCTGAAAATTAGGTCATACTTATTGGCTGAAATTGCGGCCTATACTGAGTTCTATAACTCAATTAGAGTAGACTCCAAATACCTTTTTGCTTGATGCAGTGTTTGATTTATCTGGTGGCCGAAGGTGGAATCGAACCACCGACACAAAGATTTTCAGTCTTCTGCTCTACCGACTGAGCTATTCGGCCTAAAAAGATTTACTCAAAAAATTATGCTAATGCATAGGCTGTGTATTAAAGCGGTTAGTTAAAGTTGAGTCAAGCGAATCATGAAATTTATTGATCACTAGGGATGCGAACGTTTTTTTTAAATACCAAGATAGAATGATAGTGGCGAACATTCTCAATCGTTGGCTAAATGACATTTCTCAACTTTAATTTTCGAGTCAGTTGCTGTATGATTCCCCCCCATAAATGATAGAATATTAATCAAATTGGGTCATAGGGCTATTTATGTCACGGGTTCCTACTGCAGCACATTGGCGCGATTCGGCACGCATACCGCGATTTTTTTTAATCGATGCGCGTGCGGCTTTCCCGTTACTCTTGTTTTTATTACATATTCGTGTTTGGAGCTTTCTGTTGGCAATAGTGGCCATGGCGTTTTTTGGTTTATTAGAACGTTATGGTTTTTCTGTTACGGTTTTTTTACGTTGGTTGCGGACGGTATTGGCCGGACCACGTAAGATGGCCATTCCGTGGTGGAAGGAGTAGAAGACAGTATGGAATTAAAAAAAGCATTACATTCTATCGCCAAGACCTTAAGCGCCAATTTCACCTTAAAGGGTAGGCCCATCACCTATGATGAAGTTTTCTCTGAAGTGGGATTGTTGCCCGCTATTGCTCGTCGTGCCGATCAATTATGCTCGCTCTGTTTAGGGTATGGAATTGGTGTCAGTTTTAATGAGATCGAGCAATCTATGTTAGGAGTGAAAGCCAATTTTGATGAAGTCACACCTAATATTTTGCGCTATCTTTGTATTACCGATGTATTATGTGAGTTGATGCAAAATGGAGGCTCAACTGTTCAAACCCCGCTTGATGAACTTATGTACGACTAATACATTTTTAGAAGACACCTTCAGGAATGATTTTACTTAGACTGTTGATTCATGCTTTTAGAATATATTCACAGCATTTGGATGCTTGGCAAGGTGCCGCGCCGTGAAGAAAAATGAGTAATCGGAATATATAAACAACTTGATGATTGCACATTAAGCGGTGAATTTAGGTATGAAAAGTATATAAAAAAATAATTTTTGGAATTTTTACAGAGGCTCGAATGTCATTTTCTTCAATATCAGTTAAAAAAAACCCGTTAAGATTGGCTATAGCGCAAGCTTATTATGCTGATGAAACGACGTGTGTTAAACAGTTAGTGCAACAAGCTGCTGTCCCTTGCCAAGTGACAGAAAAAATTGCCCAACGCGCTGCTAAATTAATTGAACAAATTCGTGCGCAGCGTTTATCGAAGGGTGGTTTAGATGCTTTTTTATACGAATATGATCTATCGAGTGAAGAAGGTATTACGCTCATGTGTTTAGCAGAAGCACTGTTACGTATTCCCGATAGTGATACTATTGATGCCTTATTAAAGGATAAAATTACCAATGCGGATTGGGCTTCTCATCTGGGCCAGAGTGATTCTTTTTTTGTTAATGCCAGCACATGGGGTTTAGTCTTAACTGGGAAATTATTACAATCGAATCAAACCAGCGGTTTAAGTAATGTCTTACGTCGCTTTGTGGGTCGAACCAGTGCACCTATTATCCGTAAGGCAGTCAAACAAGCGATGCAGGTGTTAGGACGTCAATTTGTGATGGGTCAAGAAATTGATGCAGCATTGAAGCGCGCTAAAGCTTATGAAGCGCAAGGCTATCGCTTCTCTTATGATATGTTAGGTGAGGCAGCACGTACCGAAAAAGATGCTGAACGTTATTTTCAAGCCTATCAAACCGCAATAACTGCTATTGGTAAAGCAGCATCCGGCAAATCCTTAAAGGATGCCCCCGGTATTTCAATTAAGTTATCTGCTTTGCATCCACGTTATGAGTTTGCTAAAAAAGAGGTGGTTATTCCTTTTTTAATCAAGCAATTAAAAACATTAGCCATCGCTGCAAAAGTCCATAACATTACACTGACAGTCGATGCCGAAGAAGCCGATCGCTTGGATATTTCCTTAGATATTATCGGTGCGGTATTTTGTGATCCCGATTTAGCGCACTGGGAAGGTTTTGGTTTGGCTGTGCAGGCTTACCAAAAACGTGCTCCTTTTGTTATTGATTGGCTGGTCGAACTAGCTAAAAAACAAAATAAACGCTGGATGGTTCGATTAATTAAAGGCGCTTATTGGGATACGGAAATCAAAAACGCACAATTGAAAGGCTTACAAGGGTATCCGGTCTTTACACGCAAGGCTGCAACGGATGTTTGTTTTATTGCTTGCGCAAAAAAACTATTGGCACACACCGCAGAAATTTACCCACAATTTGCCACACATAATGCCTATACCTTAGCGACAATACTCGAGTTGGCAGGAGAAAATCGAGATTTTGAGATGCAATGTCTACATGGCATGGGTTATACCCTGTATGATCATATTGTAGGGCCCAAACATCTTAATATTCCTTGTCGTGTTTATGCCCCCGTCGGTGGGCATGAAGATTTACTTGCTTATTTGGTGAGGCGTTTATTAGAAAATGGCGCAAATACTTCTTTTGTTAATCGTATCATTGATCCGACGATACGTATCGAAGAAATGTTAGAGGATCCCGTGCAAAAATTAAATCAATTGGATAGTATTCCACATCCTAAAATTCCTTCACCAAGAGATATTTATGGTCCTGGCCGAAAAAATTCTCAGGGTATAGATTTTGCCGATAGTGAAACTTGGGATCCATTGGCTAGCCAAATAGAGATAGCCGCTAACAAATCGTATAGGGCCGGACCTTTAATTAGGGGTGTTTTAGTCGAGGGTGAGAAAATCCGTGCTATCACTAATCCGGCCAATCCCGAGCAAATCGTAGGGAATGTCAGTTTAGCCAGTGCTGAACAATTAGAAGAGGCGATTACACAGGCCCATCAGATGAACTTTACCTGGTCGAATACACCCATAGAGACACGCGCAGCGTGTTTAGAGCGTGCTGCGGATCTGTTTGAGCAACGCTTAAGTGAATTTATGGCTTTAGCGATCAAAGAGGCGGGTAAAACCCTAAATGATGCATTAGCTGAAATCAGAGAGGCGGTTGATTTTTGTCGTTATTATGCTATGCGTGCCCGTTTAGATTTAATACCGCAATTATTACCTGGGCCGACGGGTGAGGAAAATTGGTTAAGTTTTCAGGGGCGGGGTGTTATTGCTTGTATTAGTCCATGGAATTTTCCTTTAGCTATTTTTATTGGTCAAGTGACGGCTGCTTTGGTGACTGGAAATACCGTTATTGCTAAGCCTGCGAGTCAAACACCTTTAATCGCTACTGCAGCGGTACAACTCTTACACGAAGCAGGAATCCCTGGTGATGTATTGCAACTTTTACCGGCAAGTGGTGCTATCATTGGACCCAAAATAACCTTTGATCCACGGATTAAAGGTATCGTATTTACAGGCTCTACCGAAACAGCGCGTGAAATTAATCAAGGCTTAGCCAGCCGGGAAGGTGGAATTTTACCTTTCATTGCTGAGACCGGTGGACAGAATGCCATGATTGTTGATAGTTCAGCACTGAAGGAACAAGTGGTAATTGATGTATTAAACTCGGCTTTTGGTAGTGCTGGGCAACGTTGCTCGGCACTACGCGTATTGTTTATCCAAGAGGAAATGGCCGATTCGCTCATTGAGATGTTGTGTGGTGCGATGGCGGAACTCAAATTAGGTGATCCTAGCCAGCTATTTACCGACGTAGGTCCTGTGATCGATAGCGCGGCTAAGAAAACATTACAAGAACATTTTGACCGTATGTCCCGAGAAGCGACATTGCTTTATCAATGCAAACTACCGAGTGGATTGGATGAAACAAACTTTTTTGCGCCTAGTCTTTTTGAATTATCCAGCTTGGATCTTTTAAAACGCGAGGTTTTTGGTCCCATTCTGCATGTCATTCGTTATGCCGCTAAGGATCGTGAACAAGCGATCCGTGCTATTAATCATACCGGATATGGTTTGACTTTAGGGATCCAAAGTCGGATTCAACATACTGTAGATACGATTTCACGTCAGGCTCATGTCGGAAATCAATATGTGAATCGCTCTATGATAGGCGCTGTGGTGGGCGTACAACCTTTTGGTGGTGAAGGTCTTTCTGGAACAGGACCTAAGGCAGGCGGGCCACACTATTTACCCCGTCTGTGTTTAGAACGTTCATTATCCATCAATACGACAGCGGCTGGAGGTAATGCCTCTTTGCTTTGCCTGGAGGAATAGAGGAATAATGGATCATAGTTTTGTCTTTTCTATTTTTGTCATTTTTACCGGTGCTGCCATATTAGCGACGATAGCGCTGTATACGCGTCAATCTTTATTAGTCGCTTATATTTTATTAGGCTTAATATTAGGTCCTAGTTGTTTGAAGTTAGTGCCAAACTTAGGTTTGGCACGCGGTATTGGCGATATAGGTATTATCTTTTTATTATTTTTAGTCGGTTTAGATTTAACACCACAAGAGTTTTATCGAAGCTTACGTAAAACCGCTTTAGTGACACTGGTATTCAGTGCATTATTTACGACAATAGGTTTTGCAGTGGGTTATTTATTTAGTTTCACACTCTTAGAAAGCCTATTAATAGGTGCCAGTTTAATTTTTTCGAGTACGATTATTGGTCTCAAGTTGTTGCCCACATTAGCTTTGCACCATAAGCCGATTGGTGAAACAATGATCAGTGTTTTGTTACTACAAGACTTATTAGCGATAGGTATGTTGTTATTTGTGCACGGTGCACATTTGACGGGTTCTAAATTAGCCGATCTGGGTTTAACCTTAATTACTTTTCCTTTATTGCTCGGTTTTGCTTTTGTCGTACAACGTTATTTCATTAGTAAATTGTTTATTCGTTTTGATCGTGTGCAAGAATATCTTTTTTTAGTGGCATTAGGTTGGTGTTTAGGGTTAGCAGAATTGTCACGTGCATTAGGTTTGTCCGCAGAAATAGGTGCTTTTTTAGCGGGTGTTTCAATAGCAGAAGGGCCGATTGCGGTGTTTATTGCCGATAATTTGAAACCCTTGCGTGATTTTTGTTTAATTATGTTTTTCTTTGCGATCGGCGCAAGTTTTGATTTAGATTATTTACCGATGGTATTTATACCCGCCATCTTATTAGCGGGACTGGTGTTGTTAATTAAACCTTGGTTGTTTCAGGTATTACTGCAAATGTCGGGTGAAAAAAAATATATAGCGCGCGAAGTCGGCGTACGTTTAGGACAAGCCAGCGAATTTTCTTTGTTGATTGCCTATTTAGCCGCTGAAACAACACCTGCTTTAATTGGTGATAAAGCAAACTATCTGATCCAAGCGGTCACTATTTTGACGTTTGTAGGTTCATCTTATTGGGTCGTTTTACGTTATCCTACACCGTTGGCCTTGAATGAAAAGATGAGAGTAGACTAAACTAGGTCTTTTCATTATATACTCAGCGTGGTTCTTCCGCGAAAATGAATGCAGATGTAGCCATCATAGAGATTGCGAGTTGAGCGGCAACACCGATAAAAATTTAAGTGCGAAGAAGTATGAGACCGAATAATAATTTTTAAACATAGGGCTGGATGCCCGGAGGAAGATTATGACATTTATTACATTGTTACTATGCTTGGGACTGGAACGTTTTTTACATCGAGGTAACTTTCTAGCTCGTTTTAATTGGTTTGAGCAATATGTCAGTAAAATTAATGACATCACTAAAAATAATACCTGGACACAACAACATTTTATTTCTTTATTGTTAGTGGTACTCCCTATTGTTATACCTGTGGCCATTGTATATTTTTTAAGTGCCGCTTTTATCCAAGGTTTATTAGCTTTTTTAATTGGGGCTGTAGTGCTTTTTTATTGCTTGGGTCCTATCAATATTTTTGATACTAAGCAAATACACCAACCTATATTTTGGCAAGCGAATGAGTCACTGTTTGCAGTGATTTTTTGGATGGCCTTGTTAGGCCCCATTGCGGCGTTAGTTTATCGCTTAGTTGAACGTTCTGCACACATTCATGCCAGTTATCCTGCTTTAGGAAAGTCAGCTCAACAAATTCGAGCGTTATTGGATTGGTTACCGGTGCGTTTATTTTCAATCTTGTTTGCCTTAGCGGGTAACTTTGTTCAAACCAGTCAATTTTGTTTAGATTATGTGTTAAGAGAGAGTTCATTTAACCGAGAATTGATTGAAAAAAGTGGGCGTATTGCATTAGGGCTCGAGGAAACGGCTGCATTTACTGATGAGAATTACGGTTGTGCATTAAAACTCATAGACCGTGATTTAATTTTATTTTTAATTATCGTATTCGCCGTTACGCTGGGTGTGCTGTTATAATTAAGTTACTAAAAGCAGTTTGTGTAAGAAATAACATAGACAGCAACTGGATTTTTTGAGAGTGGACCGCATTGTAAATGCCCCGGAATGTATACCTCTACATGAGAATTGCGATTAAAGCGCTAACAACAGACAAAAATTCAAGTGCGAATGCGAAGAGTATAAAAAGAATACAAAAAATATTTTTCTTAAGGTAAACCTCTTATGATTCAGCAAACTCCTTATTTAGATAAGGATCCACTTGAAACCAAAGAGTGGATAGATGCACTTTTATCTGTTTTAAAGTTTGAAGGTTCAGATAGGGCACAGTTTCTTATTCAACAGCTTATCAATAAGGCGCGTCAGCGAGGTTTAGACCTAACGATGGGTCGTACACCCTATGTGAATACGATTCCCGTTGAGTTAGAACCCGCTTTTCCTGGGGATGAAAAGCTAGAGAAACGGATTGCCGCTTTAATTCGTTGGAATGCCGTAATGATGGTCTTACAAGCGGGTAAAGTTTCTTCTGAACTAGGTGGTCACATAGCGACCTATGCGTCGGCGGCAACGCTGTATGAGGTTGGTTTTAATCATTTTTTTCATGCCGCTAATTCTGAACATCCTGGCGATTTATTGTATATCCAGGGACATTCTTCACCGGGTATTTATGCGCGTGCTTTTTTGGAAGGACGCTTAACAAAAGAGCAATTAGCACATTTTCGGCAAGAAATCGGCGGAAAAGGTCTTTCTTCTTATCCGCATCCCTGGCTAATGCCAGAATTTTGGCAGTTTCCTACCGTTTCTATGGGCTTAGGTCCGATGCAGGCCATTTATCAAGCCCGTTTTTTGAAATACTTACAAAATCGTGGTCTCTTAGATAGTAAAGACAGAAAGGTGTGGATGTTTTGTGGTGATGGGGAAATGGATGAACCTGAATCACTCGGTGCACTTTGCATTGCTGCACGTGAAAAATTGGATAATCTTATTTTTGTTATTAATTGTAATTTACAGCGACTGGATGGACCCGTGCGAGGGAATGGTAAGATCGTTCAAGAATTAGAAGGCGTGTTTCGTGGTTCAGGTTGGAATGTCAATAAAGTTTTATGGGGTAGTGCTTGGGATCGGTTATTTAAAAAAGATAAGCAAGGCTTGTTGCCTCAATTAATGATGGAAACCATCGATGGTGAATACCAAAATTACCGTGCGAAAGATGGTGCTTACATACGTGAATATTTTTTTGCGAAATATCCAGAATTAAAAGCCATGGTTGCCGATATGAGCGATGAACAACTATGGCTTTTAAAACGTGGTGGTCATGATATTAAAAAAGTTTATGCTGCCTATAAAGCCGCAGTAGAACATAAAGGTCAACCTACGGTTATTTTAGCAAAAACCATTAAAGGTTATGGCATGGGTACGGCAGGCGAAGGCCAGAATATTACGCATCAGCAAAAAAAGATGACGCAAGAACAATTACTCGCGTTTCGCGATCGTTTTAAACTCTCGATGACTGATGCTGAGGTTGAAAATTTAAGTTTTTATCGTCCGGATGAAAAAAGTCCAGAAATTGAATATTTAAAAGAACAGCGTAAAAAGCTCGGGGGCTATTTACCCGCGCGCCGTACACGGTCTGACGAAAGTCTAATAGCACCCCCATTAAATAATTTTGATAATGTTTTACAAGGTTCTAATGGACGGGAAATCTCTACAACAATGATATTTGTGGAAATTTTACGTCATCTATTAAAAGATAAAACATTAGGTCCGCGTATTGTACCGATAGTCCCCGATGAATCACGTACCTTTGGTATGGAAGGTTTATTCCGTCAGATCGGTATTTATTCTCCGGTAGGCCAACTCTATGATCCCGTCGATGCGGGTCAATTAATGTATTACCGGGAAGATAAAAAAGGTCAACTATTAGAAGAGGGGATTAATGAAGGCGGTGCATTTTGTTCTTGGATGGCGGCTGCGACTTCTTATAGTACCAATAATTTAAGCATGATTCCTTTTTATATTTATTACTCAATGTTTGGTTATCAACGAGTGGGTGATTTTGTTTGGGCAGCCGGTGATATGCAAGCGCGCGGATTTATTTTAGGCGCAACAGCGGGTAGAACGACCTTAGCGGGTGAAGGATTACAACATCAAGACGGACATAATCTATTATTTTTTTCTGTAGTCCCTAACTGTGTGGCTTATGATCCTTGTTTTGGTTATGAATTAGCCGTTATTATTCAAGATGGTTTGCGTCGCATGATGCAAGATCAAGAAAATATCTTTTATTATCTGACCTTAATGAATGAAAACTATGCGCATCCCGCATTAAGCGATGCCCATAAAGCAGGTATTCTCAAAGGAATGTATTTATTATCTGAAACTAAACCGAGTAAACGACACGTGCAATTATTAGGTTCAGGTACAATTTTAAATGAAGTGATCGCGGCTGCCGAGTTATTAAAAACAGATTTTGATATAACGGTAGATATTTGGAGTGTGACGAGTTTTTCGGAGTTACGTAAACAAGCGTTAAATATTGAGCGACATAATTTATTACACCCTAATGAGTCCAAACAACACAGTTATGTAACGCAATGTTTACAGGATCGCATAGGGCCGGTGATTGCAGCAACGGATTATATACGCTTAAATGCCGATCAAATTCGTGGATTTGTTAAAGCACCTTATGTGGTGCTAGGAACGGATGGTTATGGACGGAGTGATACACGTGAGCAATTGCGTCAATTTTTTGAAGTGAATCGTTATTATATTGTTCTCGCCAGTTTACAGGCTTTAATGGCAGAAGGTTTAGTCAGTACGAGGGAGATTGAACAGGCCTTTAAAAAATATGCAGTTGATCCTAAAAAGCCAAATCCATTTAACATTTAACATTTATCACTTGTATATGAATACTTGCAGCCAAAAATTTAAGTGCGAAGCGTATCGAGGAGAAAACGTTTGTCTAGTTTAAAAGAAATAGTTGTTCCAGATTTAGGTAATGTGGCTGCGGCGGCTATTATCGAAATACCGATTAAAGTAGGTCAAGATATTGCGCTAGAAGATGCCTTAATTACCTTAGAAAGTGATAAAGCTTCGATGGATATTCCGTCGCCGTTAGCCGGGAAGCTAAAAGAGTTAAAAGTCAAAGTAGGGGATAAAGTCTCTAAAGGTGATTTGATTGCTATTTTAGAAACAGAAGATTCAAGTTCGTCGGCTGAAGAATCGAGTATTTCTCCTGAGACTGGAAAAAATAGAAAAAAAAGATCCTTAGAGGCAGATAATAAAGAACCTACAGAATTAACACCCCAAATAAAGATATCTTCTCGATCAGCAGAATTTAAACAAGAAATGGAAAAAGATGATGATAAAGGTGATGTTCATGCTGGACCGGGTGTTCGACGTTTAGCACGGGAATTCGGTATCGAGCTGAACAAAATTCATGGTAGCGGACAAAAAGGTCGTATTATCAAAGAAGACTTACAGAATTTTGTTAAAGCACATCTAAGTCAAAGTTCGAGTGGCCCGTTGGGTTTACCGTCAGCACCAGAGATTGATTTTAATCAATTCGGTAAAACGGAAAGACAAGCTTTATCACGGATTAAAAAATTAACCGCTCAATATTTACATCGTAATTGGTTGCTGGTTCCACATGTAACCCAATTTAATGATGCCGATATTACTGAACTGGAAGTTTTCCGTAAAGCACAAGCGGGGTTTGCCGCTAAACAGAATATTAAATTAACGCCGTTAGTTTTTATCATGAAAGCGCTGGTAACCAGTTTAAAAGCTTTCCCATCTTTTAATGCTTCTTTGTCACCAGCGGGTGAAGCGTTAATCCTGAAGAGATATTATCATATTGGTATTGCTGTCGATACATCGGAAGGTTTAGTGGTGCCCGTGATACGTGATGTGGATAAAAAAAGTCTTTTAGAATTAGCACAGGAATTAGGAGCAATGAGTCAAAAAGCTCGTGCTAAACAATTGACGGGCACTGATTTACAAGGTAATTCATTTACCATCTCAAGTTTAGGTGGTATCGGCGGTACAGCATTTACCCCTATAGTCAATGTCCCGGATGTCGCTATATTAGGCGTATCAAAAGCGCAGTTTAAACCTATTTATCAGGATGGAGAGTTTGTGGCGCGATTAATGTTACCTTTATCACTATCGTATGATCATCGTGTCATTGATGGTGCGGAAGGAGCGCGTTTTATTATGCATTTAACTGAATGCCTCTCAGATATTCGTCGTTGGCTATTGTAGCTTGGTTTTTAAAGTGTTCTTGATAATGATTTGTTTTTTCATCTATTAAAATTATTTCAGAGGAAAATATGGCTGAATTAGAAATTAAAAAAACTGAAGTACTCGTCTTGGGTAGCGGGCCTGGCGGTTACAGTGCTGCTTTTCGTGCGGCGGATTTAGGAAAGAAAGTCATATTAGTCGAAAAAGAATCGACATTAGGTGGTGTTTGTTTAAATGTCGGATGTATTCCCTCTAAAGCACTGTTACATGCCGCTAAAGTGATTGAAGATGCCAGTGCAATGGCAGAGTTTGGTTTAAGCTTTGGCAAACCCGAGATTGATATTAATAAATTACGTGCCTGGAAAGACAGTGTGGTAAAAAAATTAACCGGTGGTTTATCCGTGTTAGCCAAGCAACGTAAAGTTGAATGCATTGTGGGTGAAGGGAAATTTACTGGAAAAAATGAGTTAACCGTTGGAAAACAAAAAATTATTTTTGACCTGGCCATCATTGCAGTGGGTTCGCAACCGATACGTTTGCCTTTTTTACCGGATGATCCGCGCATTATCGATTCAACCGGTGCACTTGAGTTAAAAGAAGTCCAAGGTAAGCTTTTAATTTTAGGTGGCGGCATCATCGGCATGGAAATGGCCACGGTTTATCATGCCCTGGGCAGCGATATTACCGTGGTAGAAGCGGGTGATATGATCATTAATGGTGCAGATAACGATCTAGTGATGCCTTTGTATAAACGTTTGCAAAAACATTATAAGTTCTTATTAAAAACTAAAGTAACCAAAGTTGAAGCTAAGAAAGATGGATTATGGGTTACGTTTGAGGGTGAGGGAGTTTCGAAACTACAACGATTTGATCGAATTTTATCGGCTGTAGGTCGTAAACCGAATGGAAACCTCATTGGTGCTGAAGCTTTGGGTATTGAAGTGACTGAACAAGGCTTTATTCCCGTCGATAAACAATTGAGGACCAATATCCCGCATATTTTTGCTATTGGCGATGTCATTGGTAATCCGATGTTGGCGCATAAAGCTGTGGCTGAAGGACGGGTTGCTGCCGAAGTGATCGCCGGTAAAAAACACTTTTTTGAACCGCGTTGTATTCCTTCCGTGGCTTATACGGATCCCGAAATTGCTTGGGTAGGTTTAACGGAAATACTTGCTAAAGATAAAAATATTGCTTATGAAAAAGCTGTTTTTCCTTGGTTAGCCAGCGGTCGTTCCTTAGGTCAAGGGCGTGCTGAAGGTCTGACTAAATTATTATTTGCTCCTAAATCACAACGTATTTTGGGTGCGGGCATAGTGGGTCCCAATGCCGGTGAACTGATTGCTGAAATTGCACTTGCAATAGAAATGGGTTGCGAAGCCGAAGATATTGCTTTAACAATACATCCTCATCCAACGCTTTCCGAGACAGTGATGTTAGCTAGCGAAATCTTTGAAGGAACCATTACTGATTTGTATATACCTAAAAAGAAAATTCTTTAATATAAAAAATCAGTATCGCATGGGCATTGAATTAATTTTATACTTAAACTAAAAAAATATTTATATTTTTTTAGTTTAAGTATAAAATAATAGCCTTAGGTTTAGTTGCGTATGGATATTTTATATTCGGTGCTATATTAAATATAACGATAATTGAAGTTATCATTCTAATGATGATAAAGTTTACAGGGAAAAAATGCCAAACAATAAAACTAATTCCACCACTTTTAGCATCGAAAAGCCAGGTTGCATAACAAGATTTTTTATCGGCCCCGATCTACAGACACGATTAAAAAAAGAAGAAAAAAATTTGATACCACCCCGCACACCTTACCCTACACCTAATTCTTCTAAAGAAGATATTTATAGGGCGTGCAGGCGTAACACTTACTAATTGGCACACTTAAAAAATAAAGTAAATTTCTTCTAAGTTAATAAAGAAATTGAGTTGTCTTTTAGGTGGGGGTTGGAGGGAAAAAATGCCAAACAATCAGACTAATTATCGCATTAAATTAGAGTTTGTTTCTTTTTTAAGAGATTTACTGCCTGGGTTAACAATAACCGACTGTGAATCAGAGCATTTTGTCAATGTAGCGATCAATCAGATTCCTTATCAGAATTCTTTAGCCCATTTTTCTAGTTTCTGTTCTCGATTACCCCCTTATAGTTTGCATTACATCATTGATGAGTTATTTCAAGAATTACAAAAAGAGCTTGTCGACCGAGATAAATTGGATTGTATTAAACGGTATTTGTGGGTGTTAAAACAGATAGAGATTAGTTGTATGTATCATATAATGACCCCCGGTATGGTGGCAGGGCTTTTTATAGTTTTACATCTTTGCTTATTATTTTTTCCTGCTAACAAAATATTAATTTATAGTAGCTTAGTGGTTGATCTGTATGGTTTAGGTTTTTGGTTTTTTTCAGTTTGGTCATTTAGCCGATATACACAAGACTTAAGGGAGATAGAAAATAAGCTTATTAATAAAATAGATTTCCTTAAATCACCTCCTTCCTATGAAGCGGTATTAAGTCAAAATGTGACTGAAACAGAAAGTACTCTAAATGTTTCGAATTTTTTTTGCCTTCATGAGTCAAATGGGTCTTCTGATAGTCACGATACCGGGCCTGTTCCAAGGCTTAAATAAGGCGACTCTATTTTAGAGCAACATTTTGCTAAGGTAAGTTACTAGGGAAAATGGATTTCATTTTTAAGGAAAAAATATGAAAATATATCGAATAAAAAAATCATTGGCAGCTATTTTAGACGGTTTAGATGGGCTGCAGATGACTCGCTCAGAATCTTGCTATTATATGAATGTTCATGTGCTTGATAATCAAATTCGCAGTAATTTAAATTCATACTATAGGCGGACTAGTTTGCCAAAAAGTTGTGATAATGAATTAGTGCATGTTCTTTTTGAACAAATACAATTCGATGAGAGAACTCCTGAACAGGTCGAAATTCTGAAAGAATATCTGCAATTAGCAAAAAAAAAGGATAAAAATAATGAAATTAAATCGGATTTAAAAAAAGCAATTAAGCAAATTATTTTAGGTTTATTGATGATAGCGGGTATTGCTGGCGGTTTTGGTCTGGTGTTTTTTCTAATGAGTCTCTCGCCAGTTAATGCAGGCTGGGTTGCATTACTGATTATTCCTACCCTAGGTATAGCCAGTTGGGGTCTGATAAAACTTGTCGTAGGCTGTTTTAATTTGGGGTTGGGATTTTTTTCATTATGTTTTAGGCAAAAAAATATTGGGCGTTTACCCCTATTAGAAAATCAATTACATCATGTTTGTTGTCAGCCGGCATTGCCACCGCCCAGTTATTCTGAAGTGATGAGAAATAGCAAGGCTATTCCTTCCGCGCCGCTGGAACCGCCGACTTATCAGCAAGATAGTGCTTTACTGAGATGCCCAACTCTGCCAGGATTTTTTCTTCATCATCCTCCTCATCGCGCTGCTAGTGAGAATGCGGTGCATGATAATCGCTTATTTGTTTTCTTTAAATGAAACAATAGCGGCAAAGTTAAGCGTTTAAACTTTGCTATAGCTACCATCTTTGTTTTGTGCCCAACGTTGAATAATAGGCTCAATTAAATAAGGATATTCACTATGCAATGTTGTGCTAAGATTAAGGACATGCGGGATTAATTCATGGTCACGTTTGAGATCGGCTATGCGTAATTGTTGCCAGCCGGTCTGACGCAAGCCCCAAATTTCACCAGGCCCGCGTAATTCTAAATCGCGTTTGGCTATCATAAACCCATCATTACTGTTGCGCATAATATCTAAACGTTCTTTAGCTAACGGCGATAAAGTTTGGTAGAGTAAGATACAAAAGCTTTTGCTATTACCGCGACCCACGCGGCCACGTAATTGATGAAGCTGCGCTAAACCTAAGCGTTCGGCATTTTCTATCACTATTAAATTAGCGCTACTGACATCGACGCCGACTTCGATGACCGAAGTGGCTACTAATAAATCAATATTACCATTTTTAAAATCACGCATAATACGTTCTTTTTCAGCACTCGGTAGTCTTCCGTGTATGAGTCCCAAGCGTAGATGAGTTAAATCTGCTTTTAAGGTTTTAAAAGTGGTTTCAGCGGCTTGATAGTGTTGTAAATCCGATTCTTCTATAAGTGGACACACCCAATAGACTTGTTTATGTTGTGTACATGTTGCACGTACTCTTTCTATGACTTGTAAACGACGATGATCCGCGAGCACAATAGTTTGTACCGGCAGACGTCCTGGCGGTAATTCATCCAAAAAAGAAATATCTAAATCGGTAAAACTGGTCATAGCTAAGGTTCGGGGAATGGGTGTGGCGGTCATGAACAATTGATGTGCTTGTAAATTTTCTTGCTGACTTTTTTTCCATAATGCTAACCGTTGTTGCACACCAAACCGATGTTGCTCATCGACAATAATGAAGCCTAAGTTTGAAAAATGCACGCCGTCTTGAAAAAGTGCATGAGTACCAATAGCAATATGGGCTTTACCCGTTTTTATGTCAGCCAGAATTTGTTTTTTAGCTTTGTTTTGCAAGCCTGCGTTTAAACACACCACATGAAATCCAAGGGGTGTTAGCCAGCGATAAAAATGTTGATAATGTTGCTCGCTTAATAGTTCAGTTGGAGCCATTAAAGCGACTTGATAGTGATTAGCGATAGCCACTAATGCGGCAAAGGCTGCGACTACCGTTTTACCGGAACCGACATCACCTTGTAATAAACGTTGCATGGGAGTGGTGCCTTGCATATCCTGATTAATTTCTTTGAGGACCTGTTTTTGCGCTTGGGTTAATTGAAAAGGGAGGGCGGTCAGGAAGCGTTTAGTTAGAACAGGAGCGGGTTTTAAACGCGGTGCTGTTTCGGCAGCACGTTTTTTTTTCATTTGTTGAATACTCAGCGAATGAGCCAGTAATTCCTCTAACGCTAATCGTTGTTGTGTGATATGTTTTCCCGTGGCTAACTTCTCTAAAGGTGCATCGGCGGGCGGACGATGGATGTAATATAAAGCTTCTAATAAAGAAGGAAATTGTATCCGTTTTAATAAATCTGCGGGCAAATATTCAGGAAAATAATGTTGTTGTTTGTTAATGAACTTAGTTTCAGAGGGTTTGAATAATAAATGAAATAGCTGAGCGATAAGTTTATGCCACAATCGTTGTGACATGCCAGGTGTACTGGGATAAATACTGGTTAGATAACGGGGTAAAATAAGCGAATGATTATTGCGTAAAAATTCATAATCCGGATGGATCATTTCTAGTTCAAAAAATCTGTTTTTTTTACTTCGTATTTCACCAAAACAAAGTAAACGCATTCCTTTTTTAAACGGTTGATATTGTTTCGGTTTGAAATGAAAAAATCGTAAGCTGATACTGCCGGTTTCATCGCTGAGCTTACAAATATAGCTTTTTCTGCTTTTAGCAGGGTGTGGATCAGGATGAATAACACCGGCAATCAGTGCATGAGTACCACTGTGCGCATCTTTGAGAGCGGTGAGTTGCGTCCTGTTTTCGTAACGTAAAGGTAGATGTAGCAGCAGATCTTGTAAATTATTTACGCCGCATTTAGTTAAAAAATGGCTAATTTTTGGACCAACGCCGAGCAATTGTGTACAACTAATTTCAGCTAACGTTAGTTTGTTAGCGGCATTCGGGTTTTTTAAACCTTGGGTTTGCATAATGCAATTCTCTACGCTAGCGCTTACTTAAAAGCGCCATAGCCATACAATAAGAGACTAAGCTTAACAAACTTAAGCGTAGACTCATAGCAATTGGTTTTTTGGCAAGTCGCCGTGAAAATAAGCCCCCGGAATGTATTCAATATATATGAGGATGCGAGTTGAACGGCAACACAGATAAAAATTCAAGTGTGAAGAAGTATAGAAAGACTAGCAAAGTCAGCTAGGATATGCTCCAATAAGCCGCATATTCCTGTTTGAAAAAGAGGCCGTTTTTTATGGATTCGGAAAAAATTAATCAGCTTATTAAACTCCTGAATGAAAATGGTTTGAGTGAAATTGAATTTTCTGAAGGTGATCAATCGATACGTATTAAGCGCGAATCAATACCGGCTACAAATACGACACGTGTACAGCCTAGTCCCCCCAATGTCACGTCAACTCAGGCATCGTCTTCATCTGCTCTGGAAGCGGAAACAAATAGTAATATATTGCTAGCTCCGGTGTTAGGAACGGTCTATCTGGCTCCTTCACCCGGCGCAGAACCTTTTGTTAGTTTAGAGCAGAAAGTTAAAAAAGGTGATATTTTATGTATCATCGAGGCCATGAAAATGATGAATCGTGTTGATGCGCATAAAGACGGTATCATTAAAAAAAGACTTGTCGAAAATGGTATGCCAGTCCAATATCATCAGCCTTTATTTATTATTGAATAGAAACTTACTATTTGCTTTATTTTCTTGTTGGAACGGCTGGGCCCTCATTTATACTAGTAATCTGATCTTCACCTGCCGTCCCGTCTAGAACTAAAGCAAATTATTGCGTTTTTAGATTTGGATTTTATGTTTTATGGCGTTGTTGGAACAACCCGCATGTTATGAATAGAGTAAAATGAGTAGGTAAAAATAATGCTAAATAAAGTCGTTATTGCAAATCGTGGTGAAATTGCTTTACGTATTTTGCGTGCCTGTAAAGAATTAGGAATACAAACGGTAGCTTTACATTCTACTGCAGATGTTAACTTGAAGCATGTGAAATTAGCGGATGAAACGGTTTGTATTGGCCCGCCTGCTGCTGTGGATAGTTATTTAAATATTCCTGCCATCATTAGTGCAGCTGAGATTACTGACGCCATGGGGATACACCCTGGGTATGGTTTTCTCTCTGAAAATGCTGATTTTGCTGAACAAGTACAACAAAGTGGCTTTGTTTTTATTGGACCTGAGCCTGAGACGATACGCATGATGGGCGATAAGGTATCGGCCATTGCTGCAATGCGGAAAGCTAAGATTCCTTGCGTACCCGGTTCTGAAGGCGAATTAGATAATGATGATAAAAAAAATTTAAAAATTGCGCAAAAAATTGGCTATCCAGTACTGATCAAAGCCGCAGGGGGTGGTGGTGGGCGAGGAATACGTGTGGTGCATAGTGAAGCGGCATTGTTAAATGCAATTTCACTGACGCGATCCGAAGCAGAAGCGAGCTTTAAAAATGCGAGTGTTTATCTAGAAAAATTTTTAACGAATCCCAGACATATCGAAATTCAGGTTTTCGGTGATGGCCGAGGTCATGCGATTCATTTAGGCGAACGTGATTGTTCTATGCAACGACGTCATCAAAAGGTCATTGAAGAAGCACCTGCTGTAGGGATCACTGAAAAACAACGTCAACATATGGGTGAGCTGTGTGTAAAGGCCTGTCGTGATATGAAATATCGGGGCGCCGGCACCTTTGAATTCCTTTACGAAAATGGCGATTTTTATTTCATTGAAATGAATACGCGTATTCAAGTCGAACATCCTATTACTGAGATGATTACCGGAGTGGATTTAGTGGTAGAGCAATTGCGTATCGCATCCGGTGAAAAATTAAATTATAAACAAAAACAAATTCGTATACGTGGGCATGCCATCGAATGCCGTATCAACGCCGAAGATCCAAAAACCTTTATGCCATCTCCTGGAACGATTACCTTATATCATGCTCCGGGTGGTCCAGGGATCCGTGTCGATACACCTATTTATACCGGGTATTGTGTCCCACCTTATTATGATTCCCTGATAGGTAAATTAATTGCGTATGGCGAGACACGCGAAATTGCATTAGCACGATTACGCAATGCTTTAGATGAAATTGTGATCGAAGGTATTCATACTAATATTTCGATGCATCAAGCTTTAGTACGCGATGCCAATTTTATTAAAGGTGGAACGAACATCCATTATCTTGAACAACGTTTAGCATTATAACAATAATATTAGAGCTCATTTTAATCCTCGTTATGAGCTTGAGTTTGCGGCGAACGATAGTCAAGGACTGGAGTTTACACGAGTCAATGAGAACCGTAGACTAGCGTTTAACAATGAAATCGAGTCTGTAACGAGGATCGAATTGAGGTTTAATATGGCTTGGTTGCAATTACATCTGGATACACTGCGTGAACATACCGAAAAAGTGAGTGATTTTTTAGAAAGCGCGCAAGCTTTATCAATTACTTGGCAGGCATTAGATCAACAAAGTTTATATGAACCGCCGTTAGATAGCACACCGCTTTGGGAGAAAGTAAAAATCAGTGCATTATTTGACGAACATATTTCATTGTCGACAGTGCTAGATGCGTTAAACCAAACATTTGATAAAAAAATTATTTTAGCGACTCATAATGAAATCTTGCCGGATCAAGCTTGGGAACGTAGTTGGTTGCACGCATTTAAGCCCATGTGTTTTGGAAAAAAACTTATGGTATGTCCCAGTGCGTATGATCCGCCAGTGAAATCTGCTGTAACGGTACGTTTAGATCCAGGTTTAGCGTTTGGTACCGGTACCCATCCTAGCACCGCTTTATGCTTAGAATGGTTAGACGGTCATTCACTTAACGAAAAGACCGTCATTGATTATGGTTGTGGCTCCGGTATTTTGGCAATAGCCGCACTGAAATGTGGTGCAAAACAAGTGATAGCTATCGATCATGATCCACAAGCCTTAGCAGCAACCACCCTGAATGCTGAGAAAAATGACATACCCGTAGAAAAGTTAAACATTTTTTTACCGACTGATTTTCACTCACGGCAACCGGTAGATATTTTACTGGCGAATATCTTGGCTCAACCATTAATAGATTTTGCGACTTATTTTAGGTCCTTAATTAAAACCGATGGTTATTGTGTGTTAGCTGGTATTTTAAATGAGCAAATGCCTGACGTGCAGGAAGCGTATAGTACCGCAGGGTTTAAAATAATCGCTATTCGACATCAACAAGCGTGGGCGAGTTTGGTGGGGAGCGCAATGTAAAATGTTATGAAATTGCTTGCCTGTGGAATTAATCATGAAACAACCGATCTTGCGATCAGGGAACAGCTTAGTTTTGGCAAAGATTATTTGGCGAGCTCTTTGCAGGCTATGTTACAGGATACTCCCACTGAAGAAGCGGTGATTTTATCGACTTGTCATCGAACGGAATTTTATTGTATCAATGGCGATGCACAAACTACTATGAATTGGTTGTATCGACATAAAAAACTTCCACCCGATAGTCTTAAACCCCATTGGTATGTTTACCAGCAAGAACATGCAGTACGTCATTTGTTGCGTTTAGCGAGTGGTTTAGATTCTAAAATTTTAGGTGAGCCACAAATCTTAGGTCAGATAAAAAGCGCGTATTCTCTAGCACATACCTTAGGAAGTGTCGGCGCTCATTTTAATCGTTTGTTTCAATATGTATTTTCTGTCAGCAAACAAGTGCGTTATGCCACCGATATTACCGCTCATCCAGTCTCTCTTGCATTTGCAGTGGTGACTTGCGCGAAACAAATCTTTGCACATTTAGCCGATGCGCATGTTTTATTGCTGGGGGCAGGTGAGACCATTTCTTTAGTCGCCAAACATTTATTATCACAAGGCGTTTGTCATTTCTGGATTGCGAATCGCACACCACAAACAGCAGAAAAACTGGGAAAATCGATCGGCGGCCAGGCTATTTGTTTAAATGCTATTCCTTATTTTTTATCTAAGACTGATATTATTATTGCTGCAACGAGTAGTGATGTGCCGCTGGTTAAAAAGCTTATGCTGGAACAGGCTTTAAAGGAACGTAAACGTCGACCTTTATTTATCGCCGATCTTGGTATGCCTAGAGATATAGAATCCAGTGTCAATGAATTGGAAGATGTTTATCTTTACACACTTGATGATTTGCATGCGTTGATCCAGAAAAATCAACAGGGCCGAAAAACCGCGGCTGTAAAAGCTGAAAGTCTGATAGAAGAAAAAGTGCACTATTATCTGGAGCAATTGAAAATAAAAGCTGCTGCGCCGATTATTTGTGCTTATCGCCACCAGGCTGAACAATTCCGTGATGCAGAAGTCAAAAAAGCCGTAGCCTTGCTACAAAAAGGCTACACTCAAGAAGAAGTCATCAAACTGTTAGCTTATCGTTTAACGAATAAACTCATGCATATGCCCAGTGTTGCCTTAAGTAAGACTGTGAAATTAAATGAAAAGGATCCTATCAATTCTATTGAATGTATTTGAAAAGTAGCTTTTTTATCCCGCTTTATTAGCGGCATAATAGTATGCTGCGTTGTTTGGAGCGAGCATTTGATTTTGTAGTATCCTCTTTACTTTTAAACAAACGGTAGCATAGGGAGTTTTTTTTGTGAATGTGCGTATCACTTAGTAAAGTAGGGGGGGTATCGACAGATCGTTTAGTTTCTTCTGCAATGATTTCTGTTGTAGTAGACCCTTTAATCTTTTGGATTATTTGCTGCCTATTTTCTTTTTCGACAGCCGCATAGGCTATCTCCCATTTTGGATCAATAAGCTTTTCACCAACAAAAGCAGGAACAATCGAACAACATACTAAAGAAACTCCTACTGTTAGACACGATATACCGATGAAAGTAGTGGCAATGCTCAATAATGGTAAAACGAAAGAATAGGCAATTGCTAACGCGACAATGAGGCCTATAGCAATTAAGCCGCGTTTTTTGTAGTGTAAAGCTGTTTGCTGTTCGCTGAATTTTAGATATTCTTGACGGCAGTTGCGGCATTCGAGCTGAACTAATTTATTTTCGATAAAGTTTTTTAATTTTATTTCTTTTAATAATTGATTCCATTCAGCTCTTGCTTGCATGAGTTGCTCTAAATTTTCTAGGCCTGTTTCTACAAAAGTATCCAACGTTAATTTTTCACTTAGCAGGAGATCCCAAGTCAGGTAATCAGGTTTGATTCCGGTCTTGCCGACTAATAATCGACTTAAATATTTTTTACTTTCTACACAAAGTTCCGTGGTCGATATTCCTTCAGTAGTATTTTCTTGTGGCATTAAGACCTCGACAGATTAACGAGTCATCAAAAAACCAAAAAGTTTTTTGATGATATCTTTTTCTGGACCTATTTTAGAGTGCAAAGCTAAACTTAAGCAAAATTTAGCTAGGGAGAAATTCTTTGTGGATTTCCAGCTGATAAGTGTTTGATGCTGCCCAATAGTGAGGATTTTTAAACGCTAAAAAAATATTTTAAGCTAAACCAACGCAGTAGGCTGGCGAGACTGGCAAGTATAAACAGTAAGCTAGCAAACCAAAGTAAGCTACCGGTATAGGTAAAACTAAATAAAAAGCTAGCTAAGCTACAAAATAAACTAATCGAAGTTGCATACACCGCCATACGCGCGCCCATCGGTTCAAAACTTGCTTCGATACAGAGTCGTTGTAACGGGCTGGAAAGGGCGGTCCCGAAACAAAAAATCATTAGGCATATCACCAGTCCGATAAGTTTATCTGGAAATATAAAACTTAAGCAAACCGCTAACAGACTAGCAAATAGGGAAATACTTAAGCCTTGATTAATTAAACGATCAATTTCTACGTTATCGATAATGCGTTTGACTTTTTGTGCCCCGAGAATCTGACTACCAAATATCAGGATTTGGATCAGCCCAAAATATAATGTATTCAATTTAAATTGGCTGATGATTAAAAAAGGCCCCCCCACGATCCACGCAACTTTAGCTAAGACATTAAAACTAATGATAGATAAATTCAGCATGAATGCTTTATTCTTCAGAATTTGCTGATAATTGATTAGCACATGTGACCATCGGAACATGTATCGTTGCGTGCTGGAATGAGTTTCTGACATGGCAAAACATAAACCTAGCCAAATGATGCTGGCACTCAGCGCTAAAAAAACAAATATCCAACGCCAGCTCAGCCATTGTAAAAAAATTCCACCTATTAAGGGGCCAAGGGCAGTAGCTAACATCACTACACTGGTTATCATTGCTAAAATTTGGATAGCCTGTTTGCGATGATAGGTCTCTTGAATGCTTGCATAACCGGCCGTGCTTAAAGTAGACACAACGGCGCCTTGTATAAATCGTGCGAGGAGTAAAATATTAATATTCGACGTGAATGCACAAATCCAGGTAGCCATTGTAAACAATACACCACCGATAAGTAGGACGGGTTTTCTGCCAAATCGATCCGAGACTGGACCTAATAATAAATGTATCGAGCTCGCACCGAAAAACCAAGCCGTTACAGTTTGCTGCGCTAAGCGGGTAGTGATCCCGAGATCGTGAATCATACTCGGTAAAGCGGGCAAATACATATCGTTTGCTAAATAATTAATTATTTCGTAACAAACTAATAATAGTGGGAAAAATTGGATCATTAGGTTGTTATTTTTCAAATATTTCGTTTTAAAATAATTGTACATAAGTTAATAATTTATTGAGTCAATTTAATTTTTATTTAATATAGGCTTAATATAATCTATTTATACTTATTTTATAATGTTCTATTCCCATAATAATTAAGTGCTAATTTTAACATTAATTGAGGATAATTATCTCTATGTTACCGATAAGAAAAAGAATGAAAAAAAAGACACGTCATTATTTGTTAAGAAAAAAGATGAATGTTTTACAAAAAACCAATAATAACAAAAAAAATTATGTTTTTTTGGAGGATGTAATCCAAATAAAAGATCGTTTCTTAAATGTTATTAGGTTATTCCCTGAAGCTTTAAATTAGCATGGGATAGGCAATAAATAGTGTCAGTGTCGATGTTATACGCTTCGCACTTGAATGTTTGTCTGTGTTGCCACTCAATTTGCAATCCTCATGGGGTTATTAATACACTCTGGTTGCTGCACAATGCGGTCCTCTCAAAAAATCCAATTGCTGTGAGTATAAAACCGAAAAAAGACCCTATTAGGTTAAATTTCGTAAGCAAAAACAATTAATTTCATTGAGTATTTTCTGTGCAGCTAGGTTGGCAGCAAGTGCTCCTCCGTAAGGATCGTCATGTGGCGCCATTTGTACGACGACAAAATCCTGCGTGGCGATGACGTGTCTGGATCGGGCATCAATGAGTTGCGCACGTATCGCGATTCGGAAACGACTTGGAAGCGTGATAAATTCTTGTTGAAAGCTGAGTAGTTGCGTATTGAGTACCCAATCATAATAGGTGGTAGAAGGTGTGTTAATGATTGCTTGGAAATAACCCGTGTGTTGTAAAGAGTTGATTAATAAAGACTGTAGCATTTGTGTGGGCATGTCTGCCCAGCGGTTTTGGGAAAAATATTGGATTTGGTAACAAGCCGGAATATAAATCATGCGCGGACTATTATAAATTGCATTCGAACGGGGTTGATTGACCAATATCGTGCTACATCCTTGTTGTGCGTAGCAATCCCAATCCCGATCAGACAGGGCTAAAGTAAAGTAATGCATCGGGGGTGTTTTAATAGGTTCAAATATCGAGCAAGCCGATAACAATAGAAAACTTAGCAAGTAAGTTATCGCTTTATGGGCGTTATTATGTTTAGCAAAACCCAGACGACGTAAAAAGTTAAGCACTTTATTGTTCTCCTGGCCCTAAAGGTGGTGGTTTTTGTCCGCGTATTAGTATACTCGGGTTCTGTTTTAGATTGTCAGACAGTTCCAGTAAATTATCCGTCATGATGTTTAAATTATTTAATACTTGATTGGTAGAAGGAAGTGTTTGTTGCGTTAATGTATTCATTAAGGATGGAAAAGCACGTGTCGAACGGGCGGTATTGATTAAAATAGCATCGAGACGTTTACTTTGCGAGGCTAAATGATAGCTAGTAATGGATAAATTATTTAAAATTTTCCTAAATAAGATTGGATTCCCCCCCCCTAATACATCATTAATATCGTGTGTAATCTGATTCATATTATTATTTAAATTACGCAATGTAGTATCTAAACGTAAAAACAAAGAAGGACTGCTTTTGATGATAGGGTATTTTTCAGCAGGAAATAGTGGAATAGGGTTTAAATTGGTGTCACTGCCTTGTAACGCTACATAGGTAATACCTGTCAAACCTTGACTATTCAGTGTGGCTGTTGTGCCTTCGGTGATGGGTGTATGTTCTTCTATTTGTAAAATTAAGCGCACTTGTTCAGGATTTTTTTTGTTTAAAAAAATTTTCTTAACAATACCGACATTAACACCATTATATTTAACTGAAGAATTAATTCCTAAACCGGCAACGGATTCATTCATGATGACGAGAAAATTTTTATAATGTTTCGTGGATAATCCGGCGGATAACCAAGTAATAAAAATAATGAGAGCGATGGTTAAAATAAGAACAAAAGCGCCGACTAAGGTATAATTGACTTTAGATTCCATGATTACCCTCATAAAGATGTTGTGTCGTGCGTCCGCGTGGCCCTTGAAAATAAGCCATTATAGCCGCTTGTTTGGATTGTGTGAGTTGCGCCATGGGTGCAAATTCTAAAACGCGGCCTGCACTTAAAAAAGCTACTTTATCGGTAATTTGCCATAAGGTATCTAGGTCATGCGTGACCATCACGATGGTCAACCCTAAGATGTTACGTAGGTTTAAAATCAGTGCATCAAATTCTTCTGCGCCTTGGGGATCGAGTCCTGCTGTGGGTTCATCGAGTAACAACAATTCAGGGTCCATAATCAGAGCCCGTGCTAAAGCTGCTCGTTTCAGCATGCCACCACTGAGCTCAGAAGGATATTTGGTGGCAGAATCAATAGGTAAACCGACGGCTAATAGTTTAATTAAAGCTAATTCTCGTATAGTCGTGTTATCTAATTTTGTATGCTCTTGTAAGGGAAAGCTAATATTTTCGATGACGTTAAGAGAAGTAAAGAGAGCGGATTGCTGAAATAACACTCCCCAGCGACATTGTAGTTTAAGTAACTCTGTAGAGGAAATATTGTTTAAATTTTTACCAAACACTTTGATGTTGCCTGAAGTCGGTGTTAATAATGCTAAAATTTCGCGTAGCAATGTTGATTTCCCTGAACCACTGCCGCCGACAATGGCAATAATTTCTCCGCGTTGAACGTGTAAATTAATACCGCGATGAACCCATTGGCCAGCGAGAGATAGTTTAACACTTTCAACCTTTATAACGGGGTCAGATGCTTGCATAATGTGAGTATAGCGCGATTTATACCTATCTGAGATTGAGTGTTGCGAATTAAATTCGTTTAGATATCTAGCTGGCTAAATAAAATCGAAAACAATGCGTCTGCGACAATAATAAAAAAGATACCTTGTACCACACTACGCGTGGTTTGTTTGCCGACACTATCGGCACTACCACTTACACGTAAACCTTGAAAACAAGCCGTACTAGCAATAATAAGTGCAAATACCGGTGCTTTACTGACACCGATAATGAGCGAAGAAAGTGAAACAACTTTTGGAAAACGCTGTAAAAAATCTGTATAACTAATATTTAACATACTATGTGTCATAGCCATGCCACCGAGTAAACCAAAAATATCTGCCCAAACCGTGAGTAAGGGTAACGCAATTAATAAACCCCAAATACGTGGCAAAATTAATAACTGGCTCGGTAAAACACCCATGGTGTTTAATGCATCGATTTCTTCTTTGATCTTCATCATACCTAATTGCGCAGTAAACGCTGATCCACTGCGTCCGGCTATCATAATGGCTGTCAATAGCGGGGCAAATTCACGTAATATCGCAAGACCTAACAAATCAATAATAAACAGTGTGGCACCAAAACTTTTTAATTGAAAACCCATTTGATAGGTTAAGACGATGCCTATCATAAAAGATAATAAGGCGATAATGCCTAAGGCCTCTAAACCGGTATTTTCAATGATGCTCAGAATGGCACGGCCACGCAATTGCTCGGGATGCCAAATACTATGACTTGCGGTGATAAAAGTTTTACCGATAAAACGTAGAAATGATTTGAGTTCCTGCCATTGTTCGAATGACTTTTTTCCCAGCAAAGCTAAGCCGGTATAACTTTTTGGATTGGGTAAAGGTTTTAATTGATGGGCAGCTTGTTCTATCATCTTAAACAATGCGTGGTGTTTTTTACTCAAGCCGATGAGTTGAATCTCTCTTTTTTTAGCAAGTTGTTTTTTCCATTGGTAAAGTTGCCAGGCACCACTACTATCCATATGGGTGATAGTTTCAGCATTTATAGTGAGAGGTGTTTCTGTAGAGTGGTTTAATTTAGAAAAAGATTGATCTAGATTTTTTTTATTAATGCCAGATAAGGTCCATGCACCGAAACAATCAATCTGTTTTTGCTGTGATGAAATTGAAATTGAGGCAGTTGACATGATGCATAACCAAAAAATAAATAAATAAACTTTAACAGCAAATATCAAACAAAGTATACTTACAGCAATGGGATTTTTGGCAAGGGCCGCGAAAAGGATTGCAAATTGAGCGGCAGCACAGACAAAAATTCAAGTGCGAAGCGTATCACGCACAAAAAAATATCCCTTCACTGGGAAGGGATACTGAATTTGCTTATTCCTTTTTATTAAAAAGGCTGTGAAGTATGCCAATAAATAGTCGGGCCTCGGTTTGGAATTAATTTATTGGTGGCGAGATAATGATATTCGCTGCAAACATAACGATATTGACATGATGCAATATTTGTACAAGCACGTGGTGTGACGTTGATTCTGGACAATAACTGACGTATGGTTGCACAGTCATAGTATGCTCCAGAAACAAAACCAGCTCTTTTTACTAAGTGAGCATTAAATGCACAAGCACTTTGGCCTGGGTGGGCATTAGCCACATTGATGCTACTTAATAAACCCATGCAAATAGCTGAAGCCATTAGTAATAATTTTTTCATACTATCCCCTTAGGTTATATAGTGTAAAACCTTATAGCGCCCGCTATAGCGGTCTACTCCTTTTTAGAATAGCTTATGAATCATTAAGATTCAATTTTCCAAGCTTTATATAAGCTTGATTCAGTACTCGACTTCGCAGTTTGGTTTAGGTATAAAGTGGTCATATGAAGACCTCTTTATTCAATAGATTGACCTTAATCGTCGAACGTTACGAAGAATTAACGGCTTTATTGAGTGATATGGCGGTGATTAAGGATCAAAATCATTTCCGTGACTTATCTAAGGAGTATGTTCAATTAGGTCCAGTCGTACAATGTTTTCAGCAATATCGCGCTAACTTAGATATCTTAAATCAAGCCGAACAATGTTTACATGATGCGGACTCCGCAGTGCGAGAGCTCGCTGCAGAAGAAATTAAAATTGCACAACAAAAACAAAGCGAATTCGTAAAAGAATTAGAGCGCTTATTATTACCGCACGATCCAAATGATCAACGGAACGTTTTTTTAGAAATTCGTGCCGCTGCAGGAGGTGACGAAGCCGCTATTTTTGCTGGTGATTTATTTCGGATGTATTCGCGTTATGCTGAAAATCAGGGTTGGACGGTAGAAATTATTCAAATGAATCCTAGCGAACAAGGAGGTTATAAAGAAATTATTGCACGTATTATAGGAACTGCTGTTTATGCCCATTTAAAATTTGAATCCGGTGCACATCGTGTGCAACGCGTGCCGGCAACTGAAGCGCAAGGGCGTGTTCATACATCGACTTGTACCGTTGCTATATTACCGGAAATCGAATGCGTGGATGACGTTACCATTAATCCAGCCGATTTAAAAATTGATACTTTTCGTGCTTCAGGGGCTGGCGGACAACATGTACAAAAAACCGATTCTGCCATCCGCATTACCCATTTACCCTCTGGTCTAGTAGTTGAATGTCAAGATGAACGCTCGCAACATAAAAATCGTGCTCGAGCCATGTCATTATTACAAGCTAAACTATTAGCGGCGCAAAAAGCAAAGCAACACCGTGAGGAGGCAGAGACACGTCGCGATCTAGTTGGTACGGGAGATCGTTCCGAGCGTATCCGCACCTATAATTTTCCTCAAGGTCGTTTAACCGATCACAGGATTAATCTAACCTTGTATCAATTATCTGATATCATGGAAGGTCATTTAGAGCCGGTTATTCAATCTTTGACGCGTGAATACCAAGCCGATGAATTAGCAGCTTTGGGCGAATAGAGCGGAATAGCCGCATAGATTTTCACTTTATGCAGACGTTTGCTAAAGGGCTGCTACTAATTAGTTTTATTTAAAAAAGTAACAATTTATACTCACAAATCCACAAGGGAGGACAGGCTAATGTTTCGATCACTGGCTATTGCATTGTTTATTTTGTTACTACTGATTATTGGGGGTCACATCGCGCTCGCTTTATTTAGCGGGGCTGTGGTGATTGGTTTTACCGTTTGGGGATTTTTGGTCGCTTCAGTTTTCTTTTTCTCGTTGAGTATTTTACTGCTGTTTATTTTAACCTGGGCCGGGGCATTGATAATGGGTGCTATCGCTGTTATTTGGACTATCGTTGCGATTGTTTTATTTCCAGTTTTATTACCGGTTTTATTGCCATTATTAATTATTCTATTTTTTGTCTCTTATATACGACGTAAGCAAATGCCTAAAGAATTTTAAGCAATATTCTGCTCATTTAAATTTTTGGCTGTGTTGTGAGGCAATCTGCAATTTTTATCACAGCACGGGTCGAAAAACCAATTGCTGTGAGTATAATGATTTCTAACGGGTGCATCATCTTATGTTGTTAGTGTGCTATTGGCGTCGGGCGATCGAAGAATTAAATCTAACCAGTCCCAGTGCTTATTTAGATACGGAATTGTTATTTGCCCATGTGCTAGGACTGACACGGGCACAATTACATAGTCAATATCCCGATAGGTTACTGACATCACACCAGCAAAAAAGCATAAAACAATTGATTGTACGTCGCCAATCGGGTGAACCGATAGCCTATTTACTCGGTCGACAGGAGTTTTGGTCCTTGTCTTTTGAAGTAACGCCCGAGGTCCTTATACCCCGACCGGAAACCGAATTATTAGTACAACAGGTACTTGATACGGTTAGCGCAGCACAACGAAAAATAGTGGATTTGGGAACAGGCTCAGGGGTAATTTCTATCGCATTAGCATTAGCTAGACCCGCATGGCAATTCATTGCAACGGATTATTCCCCCAATGCTTTGCAGGTTGCCGAACGCAACCTACGTCGTTATCACATACAAACGATAGAATTACGTCAGGGCGATTGGTGCGAGGCCTTATTGGAGGGCGAAAAGTTTGATGTTATTCTCAGTAATCCACCTTATCTTGCACAGGATGATCCGCACTTGCAAACAGAATGTGCTTTGGCTTACGAACCAAAAAATGCTTTAATTTCAGGAAAAAAAGGTTTAAATGCTTTAGAAATTATTATTCAACAAGCACGTAAATACCTTCAGGAGGGCGGTATTTTATTTTTAGAGCATGGCTTTCAGCAAGCGGGTTTTGTTGAGAAATTTTTTTTAAAATATGGCTATCAGCAGATAAAAAATTACAAAGATTTGGCAGGTCATCAACGAGTTAGTAGTGGAAAATGGAATTAATTGAAAATATGATCTATAAATCATTAATAAAAAGAAGAGACATGGCGGGTTCTTTGAAATGATTGCCATGTCGAATTATTTTTGGTATAGATGTGTTTGGTTTATGTGTGTGTGCCAATTCCGGCAAATGTTAAATTCTCAAGAGGAGAACTTTTTATGCCAGTAAAAAGAAAACCTGCAGTTGCAAAGCGACGTAAAAAACGCACTACAGCTGCAAAGTCCACACCTACACGTAAAAAAGCTACAAAACCAAGAAAGAAAAAAGCTGCTACAGGTATGAAAACAATACGCCGTCGTAAAAAAGTAGGTGCTACCAAAAAAGCCACAAGAAAACCTCGCAGAAAAGCGGCGGTAACTCGTAAGAAGAAACCTGTGACACGTCGTAAGACGGTTACGCGTAGAAAGCCTAAAAAAAAAGCAGTTAGTCGGGTAAAAAAAAAGTCCGGTAAAAGCAAAATCTCAAAAAAAACGTCGACGTCTTCCCGTGTTAGCAAAAGTAGAAAGCCTATAGCTAAAAAAAAATCAACAAAAGTAGCTAAGGCAAAAGTTATCCGAGCTCCTTCTAAAAAAAAACAACAGCAAGCAAAGTCTGATTCCCAGGCGCTACCTGCGGTAAAACAACAATCATCAATAGATACTAAAATGACAGAACATAAAAAAACTAAGAAAGAATCTAAAAAACAACGTTCTTTACCAGAAACAAGGCTAGAATTGACTTCTATTAATGCGGAAATCGATTTAAATATAGCGCCTTATAAGGAACGTCCTGGGGAAGACTATATGAGTTCGAGCCAGCAGGCGTATTTTCGCCGTTTATTATTACAGCGAAAACACGTGTTGTTGGAAGATATGGGTCGAACTGTACATCATCTGCAAGATGAGGGTACTTCTTTACCTGATATTAGCGATCGAGCGACTCAGGAAGAGGAATTTAATCTAGAACTACGCGCTCGCGACCGCGAACGTAAACTCATTAAAAAAATTGAGGATGCCCTACAGCAACTCGATGAAGGTCACTATGGCTTCTGTAATTCTTGTGGTGTTGAAATTGGTATTCGCCGCTTAGAAGCGCGTCCCACTGCTAATCTTTGTATCGATTGTAAAACTTTGGATGAAATTCGAGAAAAACAAACGGGTGGTTGATAATTATTAGATCAAAAAAATGCGACTTTTTCAAATAATGATGAAAACTCCTTGCATGGCTGAAGCTAGCCCAACGTGCGCGCAGCCATTCAAGGGAAGAATGGGAACTGCTCTTGAAAATCCCCACCGTTAAAAGAAAAAAAGTTATACTCTTCATACTTGAATTTTTGTCTGTGTTGCTGTTTAACTCACAGTTCTTTATGTGGCACTTGTCAAAAACCAAATTACTGTAAGTAACGATTATTCAAAGCGCAGAAACTTAATTTCGCCCTGCTGGGGCTTATTTTCAATGCAAAATTCATTAACGCAACTTTATAAATCGTCTTTAGTTTTATTAACCGATTTTTACCAATTGACCATGGCCTACGGTTATTGGAAGGCGGCTATTCACGAACGTGAAGCGGTTTTTTATCATAGTTTTCGCAAAGCCCCCTTTAATGGGGGGTATACTATTTGTGCTGGTTTAGGCACGTTGATTGATTACTTGCTTAATTTTACATTTACCAAAGATGACCTCGATTATTTAGCTAGATTGACCGATACACAAGGCAAGCTATTATTTCATGCTGATTTTTTGCAGTATTTACAGGATTTGAAATTTTGTTGTGATATCGATGCTATAGAAGAAGGAACGGTGGTTTTTCCTCAAGAACCATTGATACGTATTAAAGGACCTTTGCTGCAATGCCAGTTATTAGAAAGTATTTTACTGAATATTATTAATTTTCAAAGTCTCATTGCCACTAGCGCGGCGCGTTTGTTGCAAGCAACACGGGGTGAACCCGTTTTGGAATTTGGTTTACGTCGCGCACAAGGTTTTGATGGTGCTTTGATGGCAAGTCGTGCCGCTTATATTGGTGGCTGTGCTGCGACATCGAATGTATTAGCCGGAAAATTATTGGGTATACCCGTACGTGGAACCCACGCGCATAGTTGGGTGCTATGTTTTGCTAATGAATTAGAGGCATTTCGCGCTTATGCACAAACCTTTCCGGACCGCTGTATTTTTTTAGTGGATACTTATAACACATTGGAGGGTGTAAAAAATGCGATTAAAATTGCAAAAGAATTAAAACCCAATGGTTTTAAATTAGCAGGTATCCGTTTAGACTCAGGTGATTTAGCCTATTTGAGCCGACGAGCGCGCAAACTATTAGATGCGGCAGGTTATACCGATGCAGTGATAGTCGGCAGTAATGATCTGAATCCATTAGTGATTACTAGCTTAAAAGAACAAGGTGCAAGTATTAACGTTTGGGGAGTGGGTACACATTTAATTACTGCTTATGAACAGCCGGCACTTGAAGGCGTCTACAAGCTCAGTGCGATTAAATCAGCTGCAGGCAGGTGGGAAAATAAGGTTAAGTTATCGGAACAAACGATTAAAATTTCTACTCCGGGTATTTTATCAGTACGACGTTATTATACCGATAAAGTGAATGGTTTAGCGATGGCAGATGCCATTTATGATGAAAGATTAGGTATTTCAGAAGAAAATATTACGATTATTGATCCCGTAGATCCTACTAAAAGGCGTTCTATTCCCGCAACAACGCCACATCGTGATTTATTATCCGCAATTTTTAGACAAGGGAAATTAGTTTACAAAAGACCTACGCTGAAATCGAGTCAAGAAAAAACTTATTATGAGTTACAACAGTTTCATGAAAGTATTCGACGACTTTTAAATCCCCATGCTTATCCGGTGGGCTTAGAAGAAAATCTCTACCATTTAAAATTACAGCTTATTTTAAAAGCAAAAGCTTCTGTTCATGGTTAATCTTTAATCCCAATCGTTACTTCAAATAAAGCATCATTAAATTTTATTTATCTTTAGTCATCAAATACTATTGTTTTAATTGATTATAAGTTTTAGAAATTTTTAGATAAAAAATAATTATTTGTTTTAAAGAATGACTAGCATGTCATCATAAAAAATATAACTCTATAGCGTTAATTATAGACGCTTATTTTAAACAACTGGTTTGATCTAAACATTATTTATTAACCTAGCCAATTGAAAAATTATCATCTTAAAATTCTAGCCAAGTATGTAAAGACATGTTGTTTTAATTTGAAATTTTATTGGCATTTCCAAATCTAGAATCTTCAAAGGACTCGCTATTTTCCCTTTCCAGTGCATAAAAAAAGGATTAAAATAAAAACAGCAAACGAGTATTATTATGTAGCAAGTTTAATTAATGATACAATTTTCTTCGTTCCAGGAATCTAATTTTTATGAAAAAAGCCTTGATTTTAGTAGATTTACAAAATGATTTTATGCCGGGAGGAGCGCTAGCAGTGGAACATGCTGAGGAAGTTATTCCAGTGGCTAATCGCATTCAGCAACATTTTAAATATGTTATTGCAACGCAAGATTGGCATCCAGAAGATCATATTTGTTTTGCAACAAATCATGTCGGACGCTTTCCTGGTGAGTTTATTGAACAAGCGGGTTTATCACAAATGTTATGGCCTGTACACTGTGTGCAAAATACCAAAGGGGCTGAATTTGTAAAAAATCTTAAGTTGGATCATATTATCAAAGTTTTTCGTAAAGGTAGTGATCCGGAAATTGATAGTTATAGTGTTTTTTTTGAGAATGATCATCAAAAACAGACAGGTTTGGCTGAGTTTTTAAAAGAGTTGCAGATTACAGAAGTATATATTATGGGCGTGGCGACAGATTATTGTGTTAAATATACGGTGTTAGATGCCTGTAAATTAGGTTTCAAAACTTATCTGATTGAAGATGGGTGTCGCGCTGTAAATGTTAATCCAGAAGATGGACGCTTAGCCATTTCTGAAATGAAAACGGTTGGTGTAAAAATAATTCAAAGCGATGAAGTTGAATGCTGAAAATAAGGGATAGGCTTTTATTATTATGCTAAGTAGTATGAGATAAAGTGTTTAATAATAGGGTTAAAATGTAAGTTTTCAATAAAAAAATTTAAAAAATAAATTACTAGAAATAATTGTCAACAATACATTAGAGTTTTATATCTTGTCCTCAAGATTTGGGACGCCTATTAATAGGGTTTTTAATTAAAATATTTTTTGATTAAACTATTAAGAATAGCTACTGTTTCAGCATCCGGCTTACCCGAATAATCAGACGGCCTAAAATGCATTTGAAATGCTTTTAGTACATTCCGTGTTTGATCATCTATTTTAGCTGTAACTATTATATTGTAGCCAAATGTTTTTAAATTTGTTTGAAGTTGTTTGATATCAATAGGTAGCTTGCAGTTTTTAGAAATGCTAACTTCTGCTTCATCAAACCAGGCACCTACTCCATTTTCATAAAGTATTTTCCAAGGAAATAGTGGACCTGGATCCAGCTTTCTATTCGGAGCGATATCACTATGGCCCACAACGCAGGTGGGAAGAATTTGATATCGTTTAACAATATCTTTTGTTAATTCAATAATGCAATTAATTTGGTAATCAGTAAAGGGATACCATATTTTATTTCCTTTTTCATCATTTTTATAACCTAGATTAACCATTTCAATGCCTATCGAAGTATCATTTAGGTTGATGTTATTTTTCCAGTGACTCAATCCAGAATGCCAAGCCCGTTGATCTTCTTGTACCAACTGGTAAACCTTAGATTGATTATCAATGGGTGAGTCAGGAATTAAATAATGTGAGCTAACGTTTGTGGATGGGGTGGTTAAGGTTGTTAACGATGATTTTAAATTACCAACGGTATAATGCAATACTAAAAATAAAATATCCGCATGACGTTCAGTATGATTCGGTGAAGGGTAAGTTTGGTCAATAATCAATTTCTTAGTATAATTCGTCATTTATCTACCTTATTTTATTATAATTTAATATATAGGAAAGCTATTTGTAGCTTATATTATTGATTTTGATTTGAGTTGAATTGTTGCGGACTATTTTTTAACATTTTTTGTTGTATGATCCTTCCGAGGTGATCACTACCAAATCCAATAATGAAAGCAGAAAATGAATTTTGATCAAGACCTATGAGTTCTTTACTAAATCTAATACTGACTAGAATCAAAATAAATGAGATGAGTATTCTTTTGCGATTGTAAAAAAGAAGACACTTCCAGTTAAAACGAGTTTGCATATTATTTATGGCAGCTCGTTGATTTGCATTTAACAGCAAACATAAAAGTACACCGATACTTGCCCAAAATACAAAAGACAAGAACAGTAAGGGGTCCATTTTTAAAACATGGTGAATAAAAGTTGCAAGCGTCATTTTTTTTATTATTTTATTAATGGTGAATATGCTCTTGAACTTCCTAAATTGTATATGATTTTCATTTTTTCTCAAGCCATTTATTTTTGTTTGAAGCAATAGACATCATGTAAATAATTCATGCACCTTACGCAGGCGATATTGACTAAAGAAAAAATTGTTTATGTTTTAACGGTAAAAATTCCGGGGGAAAAATATCAACTTAGGCATGACCAACTAAACCGACTAAAATCATTCGAATCCAATGTAATCATTTATTAACGGCTATGATTGAAGACTTTCGTAAGGTGAGTTAGTAATTTAACGAAGAAATAAAGCGCAAGACGCAGATTACTTTAGGAACGTTGGATCGGAAAGCTAATGACGTCAGATATCTCATTTACTTTTGCTAGGAACATTAACAATCGGTCTATACCTAAAGCAACACCTGCACAATCAGGAAGTTTGTGTGCCAAAGCAGCGAGCAAATATTCATTGATAGGTACACTGGGATAACCTTGCGTAGCACGTGTGCTGAGGTCATTCTGAAAGCGTAATCGTTGTTCGTTGGCATTATTTAATTCATGAAAGCCATTCGCAAGTTCAATGCCGTGTAGATAAACTTCAAAACGTTCCGCCACCGGTATTGTATCAGGGCGTACTTTGGCCAAAGCAGCTAAAGTAACAGGATAATCATAAATAAAAACTAAATGATGAGATAATTGTGGTTCGATAACATGAGACATTAAGAAATTCAAATAATCTGCAATCGTGTTTAAACCTAAATTTTCGGTTGCGAAACCTAAACGAGCAGTGAGTTGTTTTAAATTTTTAAGTGATAGTTGATGAGGATCACTATTCAAATAACGTTGAAAAATTTCTGCATAACTAAAACGTTGTGCCGTTTCACACGCTAATACACGTTTTAATAAGGCTTCTACTTCATCCATTAATTGATGATGATCATAGCCAGGTTGATACCATTCTAATAAGCTAAATTCGGGATTGTGATAGCGCCCGGATTCTCCTTGATTACGAAATGCTTTGGAAATCTGGTAAATGGGGCCTGATTTTGCCGCTAATAAACGTTTCATCGCAAACTCAGGGGAAGTTTGCAGATAAAGTGTTTGTTGCTGGTCAGGATTATCAAAATAATATTGTGTTTGAAAACTATGTAAATGGGGATCGGTTGCGGTAGATTGGGAAAGTAATGGAGTTTCAACTTCTAGAACGTGACGTTGGGAAAAAAAATCACGAATAGCGGTTAAAAGTTTTGCACGTAAACGTAACATCGACAGCTCAGCGGTAGGTTGCCAGGTATTTTTAAAGCCCGTCATGCTGTTCGGTTATTTCTGCACTGAGAATTAAACGTTTATAAACCCGTTCAGTGATGAAGCCGGCGTCAAATTTACGTTTAGCGTCAACAGACATCGGTTGACCGTATTCTTTTAACATGCGACGCGTATTAGCACTGATATTTTCTAGTTTAGAGTCTAATAAAATATCTCTTAATTTTTCATCGAAAACTAAAAATTCACGTAAAGCAACGCGACGTCCATCGACGCTAGGAACCAATTGTTGCCAAATAACGACGCGTATGGTTTCGATAATATCGATCATTCTGCCTTTAGCTTCTTCAGCAGGGAAGGAATTGACTAATCGTCTTAAGGTTTCAGCAACGCCATTACTATGTAAAGTGGTATAAACAGGATGTCCGGTTAATGCGGCTTCGATAGAGGCACCGATAGTTTCTGGATCGCGAGATTCGCCGACTAAGATTAATCGTGGTTTGCGTCGCAAAGCATTACGTACACCGGCTGCGAAACTGGGTAGGTGCCTAGGTATCTCGGATTGACTGATAATGGCACTGGGCATAGCAATAGCGTCATAAACAAATTCTATCGGAGCTTCATAGGTAAGAATTTTACGATGTGAATCTTCCTTTTCAGCTAGATCGCGGATGATAGCCGCTAACAAGGTAGTTTTTCCGGAGCCTGTCGCGCCAGTGACATAGATGATACCTTGTGTAGGTGCTAAAGCTTCGATTAATTGCTTTTCTAGATTCAGATCCGACATTTTAGGTGGCGTACTCGGAATGGCACGAAAGCTTATTTGAATCGCATCATGACCTTCTACTAAACAACCCGTGGCGTTGACACGGAACCGATAACGCTCGTTGCGATTAGGCCGAAATTCATAATGCGTATCGATATCAACACCACTTAAAATTTGTGCGCTACCATTAGGCCCATAAATCAGGTTAAGTGTTTCTGCGACTTCGGTGTTGGATAATTTACGCTGTGTAACACGGAGTAATCGGCCGTAACTTTCAGCAAAGACGGGCTCGCCTGTTTGCAGCGTAATATCTGAAGCATCCATTTTTTGACAATGGATAAGTAGTCGAGCTAGACAAGCCGAGGTGAAACGTACCGGTTCATCGGGAAGTAGATGCGTTGTCATCATGCGTCACGATGGATTTCCATCGACCCGGATTAACTTGTAATTTTGGTAATGAAGTGATACGCAATATTTGATCGTTAATATGTAAATCAGAACTATCACCCGTAACACCGAGATCGGTATGGGCAACGAAAGGTTTACTAACCATGCCTTTTAATAATAAATTTCGATATAAAGCCATACCGGTATAGTCACGGGTTAAACGCGCTAAATTATCGTTAAAAATAGCATTGGCCTGATCAATGCCACCTTGCCAGCCTAATGAGGCATATTTTTTCCATACAATACGTTCTTCGGATGTTTTCGGTAAAAAAGCAGGCAAAGGTAATTCGGGGTGTTGATAATCCATCCATAGATAATTACGCCATTGTGGTGGTGCGGTAGTGAAGCGTGCCTGACTAATAATTTGGTAAGTACGATCGTCGATACGTAACGTTTGTCCATCGGCGAGCTTCAGAGAATTATTTCCTTGGACTAGTACAGGGGGTATAACATTATGATCGAGTAAAATTAGATTGAAATTAAAAATACGATCTAATTGAGATGAATTTTTAGTTAATAATTGATTAATATGTTCAGATCGCCAAGCCAAACCCGCTTGCGCACCGACACTCATTGCAATATCTTGGAGTGCTTGTGAGCGTAAACCGGTCATTTGTTTCTTGGCAGTCGTGACCTGCGCATGTAAATCTTGTAGTTGGGTTAAATTATCTAAATTACCTACAGTTTTATAATTAGCTTGCGTGGTGCTGCAAGCACTTAGCAGGGCAAATAGAGTTAAACCAGTTAATAAATGTAGACTCTTAGCACTTGGCTTTTTGGCTGTGTGCCCGCTCAGTTCACAACCCTCATAGGTAGTATGTACACTCCGGTTGCTTATCTTCGCGGCGCTTAGCCAAAACTCCAATTTTTTCGGACCAAATGCGAGACGTGGATGCTTTTCCAATAAATTTTTGAAATACTTGACATTAATTTTTAGCATAACGTAATTCAATGGTTTTAATGCCTGGATACACAACTATGTTGGCTTTTTTGCCTGCCTGAAGATTGGCATCGCGAATAATGTAATTTAGCGGTGTATTTTGTGAGGAAATCGTTACTAAAACCGGAACTGCCGGATGTTTACCTATGATTTCCAAATGAAAATGTGCAAGTTTGGCAATACGTTGTAATAGCGGCTCAATCGGCCCAGACCAGTCGACCGAGGCTATGGTTTTTTCTAGTCCTGAAGAGCTAGGATAGGGTAGTGGTTTAGTAATAGGCGGGCTAGAAGCCTTCTCTAGCTCTTTTAATTCATTTAATGACTGGCTAACAGAGCGTGCTGCCTCAGCTAGATTAATCGAGGCCGCATCTGAGCCAGTATGGATAGAAGGGGTTATGGAATTGGGTAAGTTTTGTGAAGCACACCCTGATAGTAAACCCACAAAAAGCGCTACTGTTATTTTTTTCATGCTTATTTTATTTTAGGTAAAATTCTGTAAGCTTACAGGAAATCCTGTAACCTATGCTGTATTGAAGCAAAGAAGGTAATATAATGTCAAGCCATGGTTTTAGGGATTCGATTTAATTAAGGTGTATTGCACCTGGCCGGCTGTTTTACAGTGTTGGATTTGCCAATTTTCGGGAAGTTTCAGGTTTTTAAGGCTGGTTTCGGCTTCAATATAAATCTTACTTTCAGGGGCCAATAACCCTTCTTTGACCAACCAGGAGCAGGCCGAGCCGAGCAAATTTTGATGAAAAGGTGGATCCAGAAAAACTATATTAAATAAAGGCTTTGGTGGTTTAAAGAGTTGCGTTGTTACAAAAGGAAATTGCCCCTGATAAACTTTGGCGCGGTGTTCAGCCGCGAGCTGCTTTATCTGGGTTTTTAAATAGGCAACTAATACAGTGGATTGTTCTATAAAAGTGACTGTTTGAGCATATCGGGAGAGGGCTTCAAGCCCTAAGGCACCACTACCGGCAAATAAATCTAAGCAATGGGCATCGGCAAGGTCGGGCGCTAACCAATTAAACAAAGTTTCGCGGATACGATTCGGGGTCGGACGTAAATTGGGGATAGCTGGGAAGTGAAGTTTTCTACCGCGCCACAGTCCTCCAATGATCCTGACTTCACCCTTTTTCATAGAACAGATGTCTCTAAATGGTATTGCGTGTCATGATTCTTAAATAAAGCTTTAAGAATCATGTGACATGGCGCGGTTAATATTGTGGATTGCGTTAAATTAGAAAAGTCATTTATTATAAGCGTTTCCAGCTGACTCTGCCTAGAATTATGTTTAAATTTTTAAAACGCAAAGAATCTCAACCCGATGTTCTTCCTGAGGGGGTATCGCTTAGCCGTAAAAATAATTTTTTCAACCGAATAAAAAATAGTTTACAAAAAACTCGACATCAATTGACTGAAAGTCTTGCCAAACTCATATTAGGAAAAAAAAAGGTTGATGCAGAATTAATTGAGGAAATTGAAGATTTACTTTTAACGGCCGATGTCGGTCCCACGGTGACGCAAGAAATTATCCAGCTATTAACCTTAAAATTAGCACGCAATCAATTAGCCGATGGGCTAGCGGTATGGGATGTATTGCAGCAACAATTAGGTGAATTATTACAACCCTGTGAACAGGCTTTAGTGATTAATTCAGAGCACAAACCGACCGTTATTTTAGTCGTCGGTGTTAATGGTGTCGGTAAAACGACGAGTATTGGTAAACTGGCGCATTACTTACAGAAGCAAGGTAAGCAGGTGATGTTAGCGGCAGGGGATACCTTTCGGGCGGCGGCCACTGAACAATTAACGATTTGGGCCGAACGCAATCATATCCCCATCGTCGCCCAACATCAGGGTGCTGATAGTGCTTCAGTTATTTATGATGCTTTTAAAGCCGCTAAAGCGAGAAATATCGATGTGTTAATTGCTGATACGGCCGGGCGTTTGCATAATAAGAATAATTTAATGCAAGAATTGCAAAAAGTAAAAAAGGTAATCAGCAAATTGGATGCAGCAGCCCCCCATGAAATTATGTTAATACTCGATGCTGGCACGGGCCAAAATGCCATACAGCAAGCTGAGGCATTTAACGAAGCAATCTCCTTAACCAGCTTGATGCTAACTAAATTAGATGGGACTGCCAAAGGCGGCGTGATTTTTGCTATCGCAAAAAAATTAGCTTTGCCGATCCGTTTTGTAGGTTTGGGTGAAGGCATCGAGGATCTGCAAGTTTTTTCGGCGCAGGAATTCGTTCGTGCTTTATTTGCCATTGAAAAATAAGTTTGCAAAATAGTATTTATTTTTAACTCCGTTAGCTTTTCGAGTTTGTGTTTTGAAGGCAATCATCAATTGAAATTGTGTTTTTTACGTATTATGCCTTCAAAAATGATAGCGTGTGCGTAAAAAATGCTTAAATGGTAAAGAGTGCTTGAAAATTTTGCTAAACAGGAAGAATTTCTTTATATTCGCTAGTCTAGACTAGAGGGAAAATTCAAATAATAATGTACAATTCGAAATTAATCGCTAATTAATAAAGAGTGGGAAAATGACAGCCGATGTAAAAGTTTTTAGAAAATATATGTGCTTACTTTGTGGTTTTGTTTACGATGAGGAACAAGGCTGGGAAGAAGATGGGATTCTGCCGGGTACTCGTTGGGAAGATGTTCCCTTGACCTGGCGTTGTCCTGAGTGTGGTGCGATGAAAGAAGATTTTGAAATGGTAGTGCTTTAAAACATAAGTTTTTTTAAAAAATAATTTTAAAAGGAATTTTTATGCGAAAAAAATTAAAAAACCGTTGGTTTGCCGAAAAAGGAAAGCGCTTATCGTTAAGTTATACGTATTCAAAAAAGACCATAAAAGAAGCAGATTACATTGAAATCGTAGAAATAGCAGTAGAAAATTTTAACCGGCTTGGTATCGCTATTTTAAAATATGAGCCCATTGAAATGGGCGTGATAGCTTCAGATTGTTCTCTTGATATTAATTTCTTGAAAGAAAAATATAAAAATCAGTTCATTTTTGAGCTCAATGCACCCGATACCCCTTGTGCTAATTCAATACCCTTACTCTATATGGTTGGTATTAAAGACTTTCAACTTATTACCAATAAAACAGATTTTATTAGCCTACCACCTTTTTCTAGCATCTCTTGCCATACAGAAAATCGTTTCCATCAAAGGTTTGGAATAGGGGTTATTTTACATGAAATAAATCATTTGATTGGGATAAAACAACATGCCCATGCGGTAGCTGAAACAAATGGAATTTTGAGTAATAATATAGCTATACCGAATATAGACGATATACTAACCAATAGCACGCTATTGTGGGCTGAAAAACTGAAAGAAGTCCAAAAAATTAATAGTATATATGGATCAGGGGATTCTATATGGAAAGGGGGGTATACGCTTATTTCCCCTTTTTCTATGCAACATTATTCCATAAAAATTTTGATGCCCTTTCGAAGTTTTAATAAAACACGAATAAGCGAAATATTGGATGAATATAAATTTACTCGTGAATTAAAAGACGATTATTTCTATTTATTAGATAATTACGCGGGTATTCCGACGATGTATACTTACCAGGATATTACAGCACTTGCGACAGCGATTTATGCGTTTGCACCCGATAGCTTGGTAAAGCTTGATTTACCTTATTATCATTTGGTAGAAGGTATTTATAGGTCCGTTGCGGATGAAAAAAAGTTAATTAATATCATTGAACGTTTACGCAAAGCAGAGAAATTTAATTATCCAATTTTTTCACAAGATAATAGTGTTTTAAGGATAGATGAAAATTGTTATTTTGAAGAGTCATTACGCGATCGTTTAAAGATAGTTAGCTTGAAGCGAGAATTAATCCAGTGTGATTTTCTAGAAGCACCCCGTGTTTCATTTCCTTTACAGCTAAGCGCTGATTGTATTTTAACAGGACAGAGTAAAGAAAGTGGCGATTTTTACTTTAATGTGACTATTAAAAATAGTAGGCAGCTAATCCAACGACAACTTACCCTCAGCGTTACAGAAAAAGTAGTTAAGAATAAAGTTTTATTAGGAAATCCACAGCCAAGTTATTTGTTGCAAGAAAGTAATGCATCAGTTAATTTTATTCATCTTTGTCAGGCAGTGGCTTACCCAAAAGAAAGAAGCCTAAATTGCTCACCGGCTGAAATCACTTACCCATTGGATATTGAAAATTGTTTTGGTGAAATCAAAAAGCCGACAGAAGATTATAATTTTACAGTGATTTTTTCAAATGGGGAGGCTAGTAAATCTTGCCATATTCAACTGATAACTTCTCGAGTTTTGTTAGATATTGGGAATGTTCCTCTTAATGTTTCTGCCGATAAGCTAGTCGATATCAGTGTCGTACCTGCCGCGCTGACCTTACTTCGTGAGGATGAAAAATCTTTACAGAAATTTGCCCATTTACTTTCAATACCGATTTTTCATGGGATTTTTGAAGGTATTGTAGAAGGTGTCAATATGAGGCGTTCTTATAAAACGTTACTTAATCTCATTCCGCGGATTAGCTTAGTCATGTTTGGCTATACTACCTATCTAAGTTTTGGGATAGCGAGTTTGGGCGCTTTTATACCAAGTTTTATGGGTAAGTATTTAAAAAATAAATCGGTGGCTATGGGGAAATGTATAAAATTACTTTTTTTTATCCTGATTATGGAATTGGAATATGCACCTTCTAAATTATGGGAGTTAACAGGTAAGCTTGAATTTTTTCCAGAAGTAATAGAGCTACTGAATCAGTTGTTTGCGCAAATGCTTATAGCGCCCGCCATTAAAACTGCTGGGTATTTTGCTGGAATAAGCTTAATGAAGAATTTTGTTGGGTCTACGGCAAAAGAAGTAGTAGTGGACCGATTATTAAGTCAAGTGCCTGATCATTGTGTTGCGAAAGAAACGAATATTTTTTCATTTTTTACAAGAGTAGTTCCGTCGAATAAGCAGAGAGCGCCTGCATTAGAAGTGTCATCTGTAGCTTGCTCTTTATAAAGCTCAGAGTAATTTGCTCGGAGGTCTATGCGGGGTCGTATAAAAGTCTAAAAAGGTCTTACTTCGGCAATAATAACAATAGTGATGAGCAAGAGGGTTGGCAGTTCGTTTAGCCAACGATAAAATAAACTGGAATGTTGGTTGTCATCCTGTTTAAAATCATGTAAACATTTTCCACAATAGAGATGAAATAGGATTAATATTGCTACTAAGCCTAATTTTAGGTGCATCCAGGTGGCAATAGCGTAATAGTCAGCAGCCAAACTAAACAGCGTAAAACCAAAAAAGAGGGTTAATAAAGCGGCTGGTGCCATAATGTAATAATAAAGACGATGTTCCATGAGCTTAAAGCGTTCAATACTGATTGTATCTTTGGCATTGGCATGGTAAACAAATAAACGTGGTAAATAAAATAAACCAGCAAACCAAGCAACCATTCCGATAATGTGAAATGCTTTTATCCAGGCCATGAGTAGCTCCACGTTCTTATGATAATTAACTTTAATAAAATAGTTTTGTTATGAATTATGACGTAATTATTCCGACAATTAAAGATTATTTGCTGACATTACAAACTAAGATTTGTTTAAGCTTAGAAAATGTCGAAGGACGAGAAAAATTTTTAATGGATGACTGGCTACGCACCGAAGGTGGCGGAGGAAAAACCTGTGTATTGACAGCGGGTGCAGTGATAGAAAGCGGTGCGGTTAATTTTTCTCATGTCTTTGGCGCTAACTTGCCGCCGAGTGCGAGTCAACGCCATCCTTCATTAGCAGCAACAGCCTTTCAAGCAACCGGCATTTCTCTTATTATTCATCCGCACAATCCTTATGTGCCTACTGTGCATATGAATTTGCGCTTTATAGCTATGCAAGGTGCTGATGAGCATAAAGCCACGCGATGGTGGTTTGGTGGTGGTTTTGATCTAACGCCTTATTATCCTTTTTTAGAAGATTGTCAACACTGGCATTTAATGGCTAAACAAAGTTGTGATCCTTTTGGTTTAGAACTTTATCCGCAATACAAAAAAAATTGTGATGAATATTTTTATTTAAAACATCGGCACGAGGCGCGCGGTATTGGCGGAATATTTTTTGATGATCTAAATCAATGGGAATTTAGTCAATGCTTTGAATTTATTCAAAGTGTTGGAGCTCATTTTTTGAAAGCCTATCTTCCTATATTACAACGACGTAAAGACACTGTTTATGGCGAACGCGAGCGTCAGTTTCAAGCCTATCGACGCAGTCGGTATGTGGAATTTAATTTGATTTATGATCGCGGAACATTATTTGGTTTACAAAGTGGCGGGCGTGTTGAATCGATATTAACGTCGCTGCCACCGCAAGCGACTTGGCGATATAATTGGCAACCAGAGTCTGGCTCTAAAGAAGCAGAATTAACTGAAAATTTTTTGGTCGCTAAAGATTGGCTGGGTTAATGTTACGAGTGACAAATTTTTACTCACAGCACTTGGTTTTTAGCCAGGTACCACGTAGTGAAGTAACCGGAGTGGGGTTCCTCTGGATTGCGGGTTGAGCGACAACATAGACAAAAATTCAAATGGGAAGAGTATATCCATTGACTACGCTAAAGGATCTAATTTTTTCTTCTTAGCTGAAGCATGGCGTGCCCGCATTTCGACATCAATATACTGATCGGTAATGGCGCTAGAGCTATGGCCGGCATCATCACGAACATGTTCGCGTGGCCGATGTTTGATATCTTCGGATATCCCAGTATGGCGTAACCAATGTACCGTTGCGGTTTTTAATTCTATCGCTTCGTCTTGGAGTCCATCTTTAACCATACGTGCAAAAGCAGCATCAAAACAAGCTTGCACGATGCAGCGAATTTGTCGAGTACTTTGAATCGCACTTTGTCCATTCGTTTTACTAATTAAAGGGGTGGTTTCTCCACGGCCAGGTAAGCTCATGAGCCCTAAACTTTCACGATAAGATTTTAATGCCTGTAGCATATCATCGCTGACGCTAATTAAACGTTCCTTGTTTCCTTTCCCGACCGTTAAAAACCACCAATTGCCATCCGCATCTTTTTGAAAATGACCCATTTGTGGTTCCCAGCGTGCGCTAGCGGCCAATTCAGAAATTCGTAAATACATGCCATATAAAGCCTTCATAATAAATAAAGTTCTATTATGTAACGTGGGTTTTTGTTCAAAGAGTATTTCGGCAGTTTCTATGACGTACGACCATTGTAATTCACTCAAACGTCGCACTTGATGATTACTTTTTTGCTGTCGTATGAATTTACTTTTTTGTCGAATCTGTGCCACTGGATTGAAATGAATATAGTCTTCTTGAATCAGATAGTTATAAAAGCTGCCACACACTGCAAAAATCGCTTGTAAAGCTTTTTGAGATAGGGCGTATTTTTTTATATCTGGCATGACCCCTTGTTGACTGGCCATTTTATTAATCGTAGCGACAAAAGGACGCCAGTCGGGATGTGGCTTTCTTTTGCCATGATGCGAGAAATAACGAGCTACCGTTTTAACACCTATCCAGTGTTTAGGGGGATGCTGACAAAATTCAATAAAGCTCTCAAAGTCATTGCGGCGTAATTCTTTGATCGATTTTCCCAAAATAAACCAGCTCCATTGTAATAAGCGTTCAATTTCTCGTCGATAAGCATTAAATGTAGCCTCGCTGCCACGGTAACTATACAGAAATTGCGATGCTTGGAAAAAATCTTGGTAGGCATAAGGGTTATTTAGCTTACTGTCTAAAATTTGTTGAGGTTTTGTTTTGGGGTCGATGAATTTTAAAGTATCAAATAATGGAATCGGAGCAATGAGTGACATAATCAGCTATTTAAGTAAATTCTCTATACGCTTGGCCATTTGAATTTTTGTCGGCGTGCCGCTGACTGGCTATCTTCTTCGCGGCACGTGCCAAAAAATTCAATGTTGTGAGTATAGTTTAACAAGCTTTTATGAAAAAATAATGAATAAATAAAAAAATTTAATATTTCACAAGAAATTTTTAAAAAAGTTTAGTATAATCCCGGCCTTCCTAGTTAGGGGGTAAGTAAACTTAATGCCCAGGATTGTTTCTAGCATAAAGAAACACATCACTACAACTGAGTTTTGGCGGGTTTTGTCGTTTGTCTTGAAGCGCCTTGAAAGTATCGCAAAATACCTAATTAAACTTCCCCTTCCTTTTACGTTTAGCCTTTATGTCTTACATCTCATAAGAGCAGGTTTAAGAATATTTAATTATTTTTATAAAACCAACAATAAAAACCTAGGCGATACCTGTAAGTTCTTATTTGCCGCATTTAAAGTATTGATAACCGTTACTGCTTTAGTTTTACTCGGATGTGGTTTGATTTCCTTGCCCTCGGTTTTACTCGCTTCGTTTTTTGGTTACAGCATTTTGAAACTTATTCATAGCTCGATAGTTTTGTTTGTGAGCACTATTAGCTATCTAAAAATTGATAAACATTGTGTCGAACAACATTGGAGGCGAGCACAATATCGGGATAATATTAGCAAACATCTTTGCATGTTGGGCGCGGGTCTATTCTTTGTGCTTTTAACCTGCCTACTAAACATTGGAGGGAATATTTTAATCTGGTCTAATCCTTTGCTGCTGTTAGTGGATACGGTGATTTTCCTGGCATTAATCGCGACTTCATTTTATTTGAGCTATAAAATCGTTAAAAATAAACGTCCCGGAAACGGAAGTTTATTCCTAAAAGCGGAGCAGATGGCAACAATAAAAAAATTTTTATTGTTGTTTGGGCTTGGCATAGTCGCTTTGCTAGTCACTGCCGCTACGCCTTGGTTAGGCGTTTCTGCTATTACATTCGCATTGGTATTACTTTGCTCACAAGATATTTCATTGACGCTTTATTATTATTTTTACGGCGTGTATATACCGAATCCTGAACCGGCTAATCTTAAAGAAGATCGATTAAATGTAGACATACTACAAACGAGTCCGGATTATTATCAGACTTTTTCTCCAATATTATATTTACAGACACAGGTTTCAGAAAAGCTACGGCAAGTGAAGGATGTGAATAAAGCTAATAAAAAACTTCTTTTAAAAGTAACCTTAGTGAAGTTACTGCAGTTAGAAAATAAATTAGAAAAAATTTCGAAACTAGGCATAGTAGGTCGTTTTTTTTCAGCAGAAAAAAAAATTAAGGTCAAAAAAGAATATTTACTCTACGAGTTAGCGTGGGCTTTAAATACTAAGGATGCAGAAGCTTTAATCGATCTTTTTATCCTAGCAATTATCGATTTTACTGAAAATAAAAGAGCAAAGGTATTAGAAAATAATTTAAGTGAATTATTAGATGTATTAGATTTATTGGATGTTGGTAATATCAATTATCTTTTTAATTATCACCCACCTCTATTGGATCAAAATCTATTATGCCCATTATTTTTTAGGGCCAAACAGGGCGCGTTTTCGGAACAGGCAGAGATTGTTAAACCTAAATCATTTTATCAATCTTTTTGGAAAAAAAGGGGTGCTTGTGAAGCCCTATCGCAGGCATTTCGGGCGTCACGCGAGATAGAACGGCATTTAAGTGTATCTAACCCTTTTTTCAGGCCTATTTTAAGCTAATGAGTCAAAATAATGCTGCGGTGTTAAGGATAGTAAAAGGAAACTTAATTATAATGGCCTGCTTCATGCCCCCTGGCATGCTATTTAAGAAACAAGCCACAAGAGTATAGCCTATGCCTTACGTGCTTAACGATTGGTTTCTTTTACAGGTAGAAAAGTATATTGCTCAGCTTAAAGCTTTTTTGGCTTTAAAAAAATTACGGCTTTTATTTAGCCAGTTTTTGTGCGAGTTAAAGCAAATGTTTACGACAATCGCTTCGATTTCTCTTTGGCGGCTGATCTTGCTCGTGCTGAAACGAATAGTCAGTATTATCAAAACGGGGTTCAAGTATTTTTTAATTACAGTACCTGTTCCAGCGCTTGAATTTTTGTATGTTCTACATTTTGCTAGGGCGTTTTTAACGCTGATTGATTTTTTTAGGGATGAGGATAATAAAAATTTAGTTGAGATAAGCAAATTTTTATATGCCTGTTTTAAGGTCTTTATTTCCCTTTTGATGTTGATCTTTTTGATACTACTCGTAATCCATGGTATGGCGCCCCTAGGATTAGCCGCTTACGGGTATATCAAAACGTTGTTTCGTGTTTATACGTTTTCAAAATTTGGCATCAGCTTGCTGACCTTAGGATTTAGTTACTATAAAATTAGATCCTATAGTAACGACGCTGAACATGCTTGGTTACAAGGCCACTATCAAGCGAATGTTCAAAAACATACTCATATCTTAGTACTAGGTACGTTAATAACGGTGTTAATGACCTTAGTCAGTGTGTTCGGTTTCGGTTTGGGACCGATAGGGTTGGCTGTGGTTATCGTGTTAGCGAGTTTGCTACTGATAGTCGATATTGCCAAAGCGATTTACTTTTATAAAAATGCTTGTAGGGTTCCAGAACCTTTCATCGGCAGTTTAGCCCAGCCGAATTCGTTTATCGATATTTCGACTAAAGATTATTACTACAGAAAATGTCGTACAAGTAGATTAAAAGTAGATGATCTGGAAGCGAATCGAATTTATTTGTTAAAAGAAATTGTAATAAAAATTCTTCAGTTACAAACCCAATTAAATAATAGTACCTATGCAAGGTGTTATTTTTTTTCAGAAAAACCAAAAATACGAAAAAAAATAGAAGGTTTAAAACAAGTAGCGAATATATTGTTAACGGATGAATATGAAAAAAATAAGAAATTACTGGATGATGTTTCTACGGCTTTGCGCGAAGATTACGAGAATTTAAATGAAAATAAAACGCTAATTCCTACCACTATTGAATTTTTTTTAAAAAAATCCGCTATTTTAGATGAACTGCCTCATGCACGAGATCGAATTAGTAAGGAGGATATAACCAACTTACAAGCTTTTCGACAATCCTTTTTTAGAAATAAAGGTGATTGTGAAGATATTAGCATGGCTGCTCAGACATTATTACAAAAAATAAAGGAAACGAATGAATTACCTAAGGAAAAGAGTTCATGGATAGAAAATACAGTGCCAGAGATACATAGATGTTCGACTATGGGATGAAGAACTATGTTAAGATAGGTTAAATTTTAAACAGGTTGCTTGTCATGTTATTACTATGGATTCTCATTGTCCCTATCGCACTTTTGCTGTTTAAGAGTTTTTTCACCGTTACCCAACAATCTGTTGCTGTGATTGAACGTTTTGGAAAATATATCCGCTGTGCACAGGCTGGCTTAAATTTCAAAATTCCATTCATAGAACGTATTGCGGGTGCTATCTCACTGCGTATCTATCCATTGGACGTCACTTTAGATACAAAAACTCAAGACAATGTGATCGTTAAAATCCAGGTTTCCGTTCAATACCGTATTAAAGAAGACCGCGTGTATGATGCGTTTTATAAATTAGAGAATGCCAGAGAACAAATCACCGCTTACGTATTGGATTTGGTCCGTGCTGAAGTGCCGACTATGAGTTTAGATGCAGTTTTCGAAAAGAAAGATAGTATTGCGAATGCGGTAAAAAATGAATTAACGGGAACTATGCAAGAATTTGGTTATGAGATTGTGAAAGCCTTAGTCACAAACATTGATCCCGATGAGAAAGTAAAGCATGCCATGAATGAAATCAATGAACAACAGCGTTTACAAGTGGCGGCGCAAGCGAAAGGGGAAGCAGAAAAGATCCTGAAAGTAAAACAAGCAGAAGCGGAAGCGGAAAGCAAACGTTTACAAGGTGAGGGGATTGCTAACCAACGTAAGGCGATTATTTGTGGTTTACAACAATCCGTAGGCGAATTTCAAAAAGCAATTCCTGGTGTGACAGCGGCCGACACGATGAATTTGGCGTTGATTACGCAATATTTTGACACACTTAAAGAAATTGGAGCAAATAGTAAAAGTACGACTATCTTACTACCGCACTCTCCAGGTGGTTTAAAAGATATTGCAGCACAACTTCAAGAAAGCATTATTACTGGAAATTTAGTAGGAAATTCTGAACGGGCAGAATAGTTTAACGTTAAGTCTTTGTTGAACTGTGTTCCACTTGCTGAATGAAATAATGATGTAAATAATTATCTTGACTCAGCTCAGGATGAAAACTGGCTGCGATGACATTATTTTCTTGCACCGCAACGACTTGATCCTGGTAGTATGCGAGTACTTGAATGTCTGTATTTTCTAGGATTGTGAGTTTAGGAGCACGGATAAAAACCATTTCCATTGCTAGGTTTCTTACTGCACAGTGTCCGTTTACTACTTGCGAAGCGAGTTGTCTGCCGTAAGCATTTCGTGTAGCACAGATGTTCAGACGTCCCAAGCTTTCTTGTATGGGCGATACCACAGATTTGGCTAATAGTATCGCTCCTGCACAAGTGCCTAAGATGGGTTTCTCATAATCCGTGAGACTTGTCCAAAGTTGCTGTTGTTTAAGTAATTTTATTAATACTGAGCTTTCACCCCCTGGAATAATTAATGCATCGGTGGTGGTTAATGTGCGACGATCACGCACCAAGGAACAAAACACGCCCAGCTTATTTAAGCAGTGGATATGCGCCTCATATCCTCCTTGTAAAGCCAAAACACCAATATTCATAAGAATTAAACCAAGTCGCCGACTAAAAATTCTTCAGATTTTTGATTGAAACCACTCATACCTTCGGCTAAATCGTATGAAACTTTCAGCAAAATTTCCGGATTATTAAAATGTGTAGTAGCTTGCACAATGGCATTGGCACGTTTTTCTGGATCGGCGGATTTAAAAATCCCAGAACCGACAAATACGCTTTCAGCGCCGAGTTGACGTAATAAAGCAGCATCAGCAGGAGTTGCGACACCCCCGGCAGAAAAATGTGGTACCGGTAATTTACCTGTCGTAGCTACCCATAGTATTAACTCCAGCGGAGCATTTAAACTTTTTGCTTTTGCATAAAGTTCTTCTTTTTTTAAAATCGACAGTTGCTTAATTTCACGTGTGATAGCACGCATATGGCGCACTGCTTCGAGAATATTCCCAGAACCCGCTTCACCTTTAGTACGTATCATAGCAGCACCTTCGGCAATGCGTCTTAACGCTTCGCCAAGATTGCGACAGCCACAGACAAAAGGTACGTTAAAGGCTAGTTTATCAATATGACATTCATCATCGGCTACGCTTAATACTTCACTTTCGTCGATAAAGTCGACATCTAAGGATTGTAATAGTTGTGCTTCGACAAAATGCCCAATACGTACCTTTGCCATTACGGGTATACAAACCGCGTTTTTAATATCTTCAATAATTTTAGGTGAGGCCATACGCGCGATGCCTCCCATTTTACGAATATCAGCCGGTACCCGTTCGAGAGCCATGACTGCACAAGCACCAGCTGCTTCGGCGATTTGTGCTTGTTCAACGTTAGTGACATCCATAATGACGCCATTCTTTAGCATTTCTGCCAGGCCGATTTTGATGCGTTGAGAATCCTCGAGAAAATGCATAGTGTTATCACCACAATAAAAATTTTATGCTGTTCATACAGAAATAGGCTGGCTATTGTACAATAGATCTCAGTAATACGTCATTTTGAATGATTTATTTTATAAAAATAGCTTTACTTATAGGCCGATCAAGATGCGGGTGGAAACCAATAGACCTCTTGCCTAACCTACGTGATAGACAAGCCCATCACTGGGTTAGGCAAGAGGTTTAATAAAAATTCATAGAAATTTAAGACTAGGGTGGGTCTCAGAAAGTGTGGTTTTTCGAGTATCGCAACGGAGCACACGGGTTGCTAGGTGAGTAACGACAGAAAATATTACGGGTTTGTGACCATCATCGTGTCAAATGACGACACACGCTATTAAAGTTGTCGTAAGATAACTTTAATAGCGAATAGAATGCGTAATGGATTAGTCGCCGGTTTTTCTTGTTCGACCGGTATAACTTTTTTGGTAATTGGCACGCGGTTTTGGTTTTCTATGCGAAAAATTTTGCTGAGCATAAGAAAATTGTCGGGGCCGGTCTGCTGTGCTGAGTTCAGCAGGGGCTTTGGTTTTTGCTTTATAATCAAAGTTAGGTAATATACATTCTTGTAAGCGTTTTTTGAGTAAATGTTCTATAGAACGAATTTGACGTCTATCACCGTTGGTAATCAAGCTAAAGGCGGCACCCAGCTTAGAGGCACGTCCGGTACGTCCAATTCGGTGCGTATAATCGATCGCCGTATTAGGCATATCAAAGTTAATCACATGAGATATATGATCGATATCAATACCTCGTGCCGCAATATCGGTTGCAACCAAGAATGTTAATTCACCACGACGGAATTTATTGAGCGCAATTTTTCGTTTACTTTGTGATAAATTACCTTGAAACGAGGTCGCTTTGTATCCAAGTCCGCCTAAATGATCAGCTAAACGTTTCGCACGATGTTTAGTACGAGTAAAAATTATGGCTGACTGGACAGAATTGTTCTGTAAAATGGCTTCTAATAAATCGGTTTTAAGTGCTTCAGAAATCGGGAATACTGTTTGGGTGACGGTATTAGCTGGCGCGGAATCACCGATTTTTATCGAAACCGGATTATTCAATATTTTATCTGCGAGCAAGCGGATATCGTCTGACATGGTGGCAGAAAAAAGTAGGTTTTGGCGCTGCTTGGGTAAATATTGTAAAATATCATAAATAGGTTCTCGAAATCCTAAATCAAACATATGATCGGCTTCGTCTAAGATTAGCATTTCAATATGCTGCAGATTAACATTCTGGCGTTTGCTTTTACCGCCTTGAAATAGGTCGAGCAAGCGACCCGGACAGGCGACAACGATGTCGGTACCCGCGCGTAAGCTTCGATATTGCTCAATATAATTGACTTTACCACCGTAAATAGTAGCGCAACGTAGACCCGTTTTACTCCCTAATTTAGCGATAGACGAACAAATTTGGTCCGTTAATTCGCGCGTCGGGGCCAAGATTAGGGCACGTAATTGACCTTTAGGTCCTGCCATGAGGCGTTGTAATAGCGGTAAGGCAAAAGCAGCGGTTTTACCGGTTCCAGTCTGCGCTAAGCCCACGACATCTTGGCCTTGTAAGATAGCGGGGATGGCTTTTGCTTGGATAGGGGTGGCTACTTGATAACCTTCGGCTTGAATACCGGATAAAATTTCACTGTTTAATTTAAATTCTGTAAAGTTCACTAAAAAGTTCCTGGCTAAAGTTGAGCCAAGTAACATCTTTAGCTCTAAAAGTGGGCTATTCTATCAGGCTTAGCTGACAAATGATAGGAAAATTGCACTAAAAATAGACGATCGCTAGCGGTCTTTTCAACTAAAAAGTAAAGAATCGTAAGCGGTGGTTTTTTTGACTAGGTCCGTGTAGATGATTAACAGTCATCCACTCATGTGTTTAATTGTTTGAGTTTTAAGACTTTTTTAGTTTTAAAAAATCCAAATGGACACTACCGAGTAGTACAGCACCTAAGGTAGACATGCAAAATGTGTGTTTCAGCCTAATGATATGCCACGCAGGTAAATTCTACCCGTGTGGCACATTAAACATTTTTTATGGAATTGTTATCGGAGGCAATGAGTTTAAAATACCGATTGCTTGTGTAATTGAAAGAATGGCATCTTTGATAGCTAAAGCAGCCGCCTCTGCTCCCGTAATAGTTTGAACGAGAGATAATGCCGTGGTAAGTATACTTAATACGGTTGATAACATTCCTGTTACAATAATGATGGACATATTTTTATCCTGTATGATCTAGGTTTGTCAATTTTGAACCTTGATCATCTTTTTTTATTTAAATATTTTCTAACGGTGGCTCGAGGTTCTGATTACTATGCATTAGGGAGAGTGACGGAAGTAAAGTTGTCTCCTTTATCCGAATCAATTATTTTATCCCAGGCAAACCATTCAGTATACCAATTGCACTTGTAATTGAAGTGATTGCAGCTTGTATGGGTGCTACAGCAGCACTAGCGCCTGGAATTATACTTAGTAAACTAAGTACCGTATTCAAGGTAGCTAAGATCGGTATAAGTAATCCGATAACGATGGTGGACATAATTTTTCCTTTAATTGAATGAAATTATTGTTTTAAAATAATTCCGCAAACAAATTGATTTTTTAATTAAGCTTTTTTGTTCTAAGACTGATAACAACTTTCTGTTTGTGATAGATATAAACTATCACTAATCAGTAAAATAAAAAATGGGTATTTATAGTATTAAGTAAGCCTGCGGATAAGAAATTCATTTAATTGTCATTTCTAAGTCGATGAGTAGCCAATAGTTTTTTTGCAATGCTATCTTAAGGTTGTATCTGATGTAGAAATAGCCGTTTGAATCGCGGAATGTTTTAATAAGGTAAATAAGCTGGTGCTGCTGGTTTGCAGCTCAACCGAATTAGCTGCTGCAAGTAGATTGGCTAATTCCGCACTGGAGTAGTGTGTCGTGATGCGTTGACTTTTATGACCGAGCAAGTCTTGTCTATCTTCATAACTGACGTTTGCTGCGCGTAAGCGACGACCAAACGTATGTTTTAAATCATGAACGCGAACGTGTGGAAGATTGGCTTTAGTTCGTGCATTCAGCCATGCCGAGTTTAACATGCGTGATAAGGGTTTATGCCGATAGGTGAAAACAAATATTGGATGTATACCTCGTTGCGCTTCAATGACTTGCTTCGCTTGTTGATTTAAAATTACTAATCGATGCTGTCGATTTTTGACAAAGTTCCCAGGAATAATAAAAACAGAGGTATTCAGTTCAGGTACGGCTACTTGCCAATTCCATTGTAAACGACAAATTTCTTGATCTCGACAACCCGTATTTACGGCAAATAATGCCATCTGTTTTAAATGGTGAGGTAAAAAGTCAAATAATCGTTTTTCCTCTTCTTTCGCTAAAGGGTAGGGTAAACGTTTACTATGTTCGGGTAATAAACGGATTTTTGGCGCACTCGCTATCCAACTCAGACCGTTTTCATCAAGCCATTCTTGTGCGGCAAGATTTAAAATGTGGCGTACTACTTGTAATCCATAATTGATAGTCCGATTTTTTACCCCCGTTATCTTACGTGCTTGTATATACGTTTCTAGATTGCCATGATGGATCGCAGTCAGTGGTAAATGACCAATAAATGGGTCCAATTGTTTTAGCATACGTGCATCAATGTTTAGACTTGCTTTGTGTTGATTTTCTTGTAGAAATTTAATCGCGGCTTGTCGAAATGAGCGTGTTGGCCTTATTCCGTAAATCGTTGCTTGACGAATTTCTTCGAGTCTATGCATTAAATAGCGTTCTGCTTCTGCCAATGAGGTGGTACGTGTGCTTTCTGACAGGCGTCGACCATAAATTTTTTTATTGATATGCCATATCGAACCTCTTTTAATGAGACCCGGGCTATGTTTCTGCATTATTTTCCCCTTAGAAATCAGTTCTAACTTAGACTCATGTGCGATAGTGGTAGAAATGGTAGAATAAGAAATATATGTAAACTGTGTAAAAAAATTAACTTTTTATTGGGTGAAAAAACAGTGTTAAACCTAAGTGCCCCTACCGGCAGCAATGTCGTATCTAGAGTGTAGTGTTCACTGCTGCAGAGTGTCGAACAGTGCTCGACACTTTCCATGTACTGGCAATCATAAACTAATAAATTCATTGACTATAGTCATTAGCGCCGACCAATCATTTTCTAAGGCCATTAATTTGTTTTTTAAGAGACTTAGTTTATCAATTCTTTTTAATGAAATTTGAATATTACTTATATTATTTTGTATGTTATCGCAACCACTTATTAAACGCTGATTGGCATTCAATGCTAGCGTTGATTCTTCTAATACTTGCTGATTATTGTTTTTCTCAGTTATTATTGACTGTATTTCTTGCTGGGTAGTGTCTAATTGCGTTTTAGTTTCTTCTAGTAATGAATCAAATGCCCGCACACTTTCCAAAATGATTGCCAGGATAGGTATAAACCAGGATAGTGCTTTATATATCTGAATTTCTTTTTGTTTCTGGCTAATTTCTTTCTCCAGCGTTTCTTTTCTTCCTTGAAGTCCTGCTTTCTGACCTTCGAGGTGATCAATTTTACTTTGAGCACTGCGAATAGAGAGTAGTAAATCGTCACGGATATGTGCTAATTCATTTCTCGTGCCTAGAGAATCTTTTTTTATACCGGTTATTTTATCCTTCATCATTGCCAGTAAGTCGGTAAATTGTTGGATGGCTAGTTCATCCTTGCCTAACACATCGGCAACTTTATCGGATAGTTTTTTATGAGATTGTCTAAACAATGGATCATAATCAGAAATAGTTTTGATCAGAGGTTTCATCAGATCTTGAGATGCATCCCTGCCTATCGAATAATAATAAGTTATTTCATCAATGTTATATGTTGTTGCTAAATTAGACATCGTTTTTTCTATCCTTTTTGGGTATTTTGTGTTTTAGGAAGAGGAGAGGTATACAGTGTTTCCCTCTCAATCTATCTCTCAAATTATTTTTTTGAATTTTCAATAATAATTTTTTGGTTAAGCTGCGAATTTTTTAAATTTGGGACATTAAGCACGGTTCTAAAAGCATAACTGCTAATATCCTTACCTTCATCCTGATCCTTCACTATGTCTAAATAGGCTAATCGCTGAAAATCTATAGCCTTGTTATTTAATTGTCTTAAAGCAACGTTGCTTAAAGACCATTGTTGTTTCCTATTTTCAATATCACTCTCATCAATATTGGCTTCGCTGACTGAAAGTTTTTCTTTGAACATAGTAAAATTTTGCTCGAGTTCTTGCCATGCTTTAGCCAGATAGTCTATGCTTGCTGCAATAACAACCATGCCGTTAATAAAGGCATCCCATTGTTGCATTAGCACGGAAAAAATAGCGGCCTCAGTATTATATTTTTGAAGTTGTTCAATACATTCTCTATACAGAGCGATACTTTCTTGTAATTTCTTTCCAGAAAGCGTGGCGACTACTTTGTTCCCAGAAAATAATTGTAAATTATTCGCTACAATAGGTATGGGTTCGTTCGTTATTGACATGCTCTTCAATGTTTTTGTATCAGGTTTTACATCAGGCTTTGTCTCTGGAATATACTTAGTAATAAAGGTAGTTGATATTTTTAAAATATTTTTTGCTGAATCTAAAGCGCCGTAGGCAATTTGATTATTACATTGCTCAATGTCTTTTAATAAATCTTGAATACGATATTCTAAAGTGCTTATTGCTGTTTTATCGCCAACATAGAATTGTTCAGCGATGGCTTTGGTCTGGTTAAGTTTTTCGCTGAAAGTAGCATTTTTTTCATTCTCGCTGGCTAAAATTTTTACTAAGGTATTAGCATTTTTTTTCTTTTCTGCAGTAACGTTAATGATGTCGTTAAGCATCTCTCCTAGATCGATTAATAAGCCTTTTTTCTCATCCGCATCATTGGTGTTAAGCTTATTTATATAATAATTTACATCTTCATAATAACTATTAAAATTACTATAAAGACCCGTTATATCCGTTAGTAAGGCAAGAATTTTAGGGAGATGCTGATCGAGATATCGACTAGCGATATTGCGCATTTGTTCTTGCTGAAGTTTTATGTTGACTAATTTATCGAGATCGACATCTTTTTGTAATAATAAGGTATTACTTTTGGCCTGTAATACACTTTTTGCCGTCATGACTTGGTTTAGTGTCACAGCAAGCATGGTCGAAACAAGTGAGTTAGTTTTGTATTTAATGATATTATCGGTTTGAAATTGGTTTTGTAATGTAAAATTTTCCATCTTATAGTTCCTATCTGATAAATGAGTGCTTATCTAATTAACTCAGCAAATTCGGGTAAAGTTAATAGCCAAGGCGTTTTCTTGACAAGTCGTTTAGTGCAAAGACTATAAACAGGGAAGGAGTAAAATGTTTTTGCAAGTCCCAGTGTAGTCACTACTTCAGAGGAGACTTCAACCTTTAAAATAGAGTTTTTTTGCATATTTTGAGCCTGCACATTTAAATTATCGAAGTTTTTTTGAGTGGCTTTCAGCCTGTTAACGAGAAGCACGCGTTTATCTGTGTCAATTTTAGTAGCAGAATGTTCTAACTCATTAAAATTATTATGAAGGATTATCCATCCTTGGCGCATGCTCTCTACTGCTTTATTGGCCTTTTCATTCTTACCTTCTAATCCAGTAAAGTGATCTTCTACATTTTTCAATGCAGCCATTTCTCCCTCAAGTCTTGCTAAGTTTTGTAAGGCGATACCGTAACTTTTTTGTTTTTCAACCAAATCTTTTGCTGCAACAGCAATGGCTGCAACTCCGCCTACAGTGGTTATAACACCTGCCACAATCAGTTTAACTGCGGCACCCCCAGTAAATACCGAGCCTATAGCACCGACACCAATCATGACAATTCCACCGACTACCGCAATAGAACCACCGGCAATAATCCCTATATCGGTATCGATAGCCGACTTTAGTCCGGTAATATTTTGATTAATGATTTCAATTTCACCGCCACTGCCTGAGTAAATTCGCTGGGCATCGGCAATAATATCTTGAAAGTTACGATTATCTTTTTCTAAATCGCCTCTAAAACTGGCCAGATCTTTTGTTAACTGTTCGGTGTTGGTTGTTCTTTCTTTAATATCCTCTTTTAGCTCCTGAATAATTACTTGAAATGTTTCTAAATTGTCATCATTTTTATTTTTTATCTGTTCAGCGGCCGTTATTAAATCTATCCAAAATGAATCGGATACACTACAAAATCCAGTGACATCGGTGTATAGTGAAGCAATTTTTGGGGCTAAGGTATCTAACCAATATCTAGCGTGTTCGCGTGTTTCTTGTTGTGTTTTTTTAATGGATTTAATCTTGTCTAGTTGAATATCTTTTTGTGTTAGACAACTGGCGATGTAGGTTTGCACTAACGAAGCATTCGTATGCACATCGGTGATTGATTCTTTGACTAAGGTGGATTCTAAAGCGTCCTGGTTACTATTAATGTCAAATAAACGCGGATAATCAAATTCGGCATTGTAGTTGCCCGTACTATTATTAATCAGCATGATTATAGTCCCTGTATAAGCTAAAATTACTGAGCCTGAAAATATTAAATTTTCCTAAATTTTCTAGACTTTAAAGTATTAATTTTTTAAAACAAAGCAAAATCAATATAAAGTATTTGGCAAATTAGAATTTTTTATACCTAATTATCTAATTGTTAGGATAAACCTGTGAATATTCTTTGCTCAGCGACGACGCTCTTTTTATTTTCCGATAAGAAGGGTGTATCTAATATTGTTGGCTGTTTGGAAATGATAGATACTGACATATGCTTTTGGTCGCGTTGTTGATCTATCGTTTTATGAATAAAATAACGCTCATAATTTTCGGTGGATGAGCCTATCTTAGGGCTGCGTGGGGCTTGATTTTTTTTCTAAAAGTTGATCAACTAACCGTTGAAATTCTTCATCGATGGTTTTTTTGATCGGAGTCGAATATTTTTTTTCTCTTAATAAGGTTTGAATTCCATGACGCTGCCAGTGCGTCGTTTGTTGGGCGGGTTTGCCTTGATATTTCTTAAACTCATCGGCCCATTGGTCTAAATCAAGACGATCAAAAGCAACTCCTTGTTGGCCAATTTTTAATGTAATTAAAAAAGGTCTTACTTCGTTATTAAATCGATTTCTATCCATGCCTAAATATTTTGCTGCGTCACGTAAGCGGATTAAACGGGGTTGCATAACTCTTCCTAATTCTTAGTAAGTATTCGCTTCAGCCTCTTACGATAACCATTTATGAAGTAAAAAAAATTAACTTTTTTTGTATAGACTTTTTGTAGAACGAAAATAAAGGATGTGAGTTCATGCAAGAAGCAATGTTAGATAAAGCAATTTATAGTTTAGGTTCAGTCAAGCATATGGCAAAGAAGTTAGGTATACATCGTGAACATATCTATGCCTGGCTAAAAGGGGTGAGCAAAATACCTTTAGAATATGCGTTGCAAATTGAGTATTTAACCGGGGGTGAAATTAATTGGAAAGATTTAGTTCCTTTTCATATAGTGCAGCGTTTAAAGCACTTAACCTTACGATTACCCCAGTTTGATTTACCACCTTGTGAGTTGGTCTATGTCGCTTTAGAACGGATAAAATTCGAAAAATACACGATGTGTCTTAATGTACAAGATGAATCGATACCGCTCCATAAACAACCGCCTATTTGTCTTGATGAAGAGAATGCGTTGATTTTTGGTGAAAAGATTTTTTATTTATATAAATACCATACAAAAAAAACTATTCCAGCCTGGCGAATATCTTTAGCTGATTTAGCAAAGGGCCATTATAACAGTGAGTTATTCGTAAAAAACTTTCTTATCAGTGAACGTGTCGCCATAGGTATTGCCCTAGAAAATTTTTTAGGAAATCGACAAGGTTATCGTAGTGATCTGGAAAAAGTAAAAAGCCAAGCGGGACCGCATAAAAAAAGAAATATCATGATTAAAGGGCCTAAAAAGACACGACTTATGAATAAATATGCACAAGTGAGTCTGGAAAAAAGAACGCCATTACGCCAATTGATCGCGAATCGTTTAGGTTTTGGTAGTCACTTTACCTATCAGAATGCAAAAAAAATTAAACTTTATGCTAGCGCTGAGTTGATAGGGCAGGTTGATCAACGAAACATAAGTATTTCTAAAGCTGCCAAACTATGTCCGGTTTTATCCATTAAAAAAACAATTGGGAAAAAATTACCATATAACGAATGCAAATGATTTACCGATAAGATCTCAGTTCTATTTCATTCAATGAGGGAAATTATGCGTTATCGAATGTTAGATGTCAGAATTTGGTGTGATGAAAAATTTCGTTCTTTAACTCCCATAAAACCAAGTGGCCAAGCGCTTTTTCTTTATTTATTAAGTAATCCACATACCACCTCGATTCCTGGTCTTTATCGCGCAGGCGCGGCAGCTATGGCAGAAGAGTTAGGTTGGTCCTTAGCAGGATTTCATCGTGCACTGAGAGAAGTAATGTCTCAAGGTTTAGTTAAAACTGATCTAAAGGCGAGGGTTATTTTTATTCCTAATGCGATTAAATATAATAAACCACAGTCACCGAATGTGGTGAGAAGTTGGGCGGTACATTGGGATGAAATACCTGAATGTACACTTAAAAATGAGGCTTACACTATATTAGCGTCTTTTGTGAGAGGCTTAGGTAAAGCCTATGCGCAAGCCTTTGTGGAAGCCTTGCAGCAACATGAAGTGAACGAGACTACCAAGACATGGACTAAGCCTTGTTTTAATCAGGAACAAGAACAGGAACAGGAACAGGAACAGGAACAGGAACAGGAACAAGAACAGGAAGAACAAGAAAATGTGGAGAAGTTTAAATCCAGCACGCTTAACACAGAGTTTATATTAACGATCCCTCTGAATGATAATGCCGTTTATCAGGTGACTCAGCAAGAGTATGAAGAATGGCAGACTATTTATACTGAAATTGATGTTTTACGAGAATTGCGGAAACTCATTGTTTGGAATGTCACTAATCCTGATAAACGTAAACAACGGGTTAGTATTCTACGACATATTCATGCTTGGTTGGCTAAAGAACAACAACAAAAATTACAGTGTTCTGTTTCACTTCGCTCATTTCCAATAACGTTTGATCACAATTTACAAATAGCCAAAAAATGGCTGACTTCGACGTTAGAAATCGATGAAAAATCTCATAAACAAAGTGATTTTCAATTATTAAAAGGTAAAAAAATGGTATGACCACTATCGAGCAGGAGAAATTTACACAGGGATTGATGGTTTTAGCTGAAGTCTATAATCGTAAGCTTTCTTCGTTGTTGTTGCACACTTATTGGAATTGTTTGAAAAATTATTCTTATGCTGTGTTTGAAGCAACGTTGTGGGATTTTTTAAAAAACCCAGACTATGCCAAAAGAAATTTTCCAAGTCCGGCCGATTGGATTAAAGCAATAGAGGGAGATACAGAAAGTAAAAGTTTAGCGGCTTGGACAGAAATTATTACTACTATTCGTCAAGTGGGTCATTACGAGAGTGTGATATTTACGGATCCATTGATCCACGGTGTCATTAGAGATATGGGGGGCTGGATTTTTTTATGTCAACAATCTGAACGCGATTTGATTTTTTCGCAAAAAGAATTTGAACGGCGTTATCAAAATTATTATGCGCTTAACAAGTTGGCTACGCTACCGCGTTATTTGACAGGGCAAATTGAACGTCAAAATACGTTACATGGTTTTACTGACTATATTCCTAGGCCAAGAAATGTAAAACATTTCTTGAGTGCTAGTCATTCAAAAACTAAGGAGGTTAAATGAAGTTTACTCGATTATTTTAAGCTGAAATTTAATATCATTTTTAAAGGAATAAACTATGTTAAAACGTTACCGATTTTTATCGTTATTGATTAATTGTTTTCCGTTTGTAAGAGAGTTTCGATTACGTAAAAAAATACGTCATAGAAGGATAAAAACGCAGCGAAAATCAGTAAAAGATGAACCTAAGCATTTAAGGCGTTATGTCATGATGTCTGGGACGATACGTCGTTTATGACAGATAAGGTAGTGAGTAGCTTATTTTGTAGTTTTTACCAATAAAAAAGCGTTTAAACTTATCTTAAAAGGTTTAAAAAAAAATATAAAAATTTATGAGTGGCTACAAGATTAAATTTTTTTATTTAAAGTTATGTATACAAGGAAATATAATTATGAAGTGTTTAAATCCGTTTTGTGAATACGCCAAAACCCGCGTCATTAATTCGCGTAAAGCCGAAGAAGGAAAAAAAATCTTACGCAGAAGACACTGTCCAAAATGCAATAAACGTTATACCTCGATTGAAGTACTTGCTTATTTTGGGTATCCCAATGCGCAAAAAAGAGCTTCATTAAATCTTTTGCTCATGACGTACTGAATGGGGTTGGACTTGTTAATCTGGCTAGCTATGATAAACTAGTTTAAGACTAGTTTTAATTATGAGGTAGCGATGCAGACTGTAGGAAGTTTTGAAGCGAAGACCCATTTTTCAGCATTACTTGAGAAAGTCGAAAAGGGTGAACAAATCATTATTACGAAACACGGTCGCGTGGTGGCAAAGTTGGTTCCCGCGACCGCCGCGAATCATTTACGTATTAAAAACGCTATATCATCCCTCAAGGATTTGAGCCATGGGCATACCTTAAAAGATGACTGGAGAAAGTTACGTGATGCAGGGCGGCGTTAATGAGCTTTGTATTAGATGCTTCTATTGCTTTGTCTTGGTGTTTTGCTGATGAGGCCAGCGCGCATACCTGGTCATTATTAGAGCGCTTAGAAACAGAAACGGCGTATGTGCCTAGTCTTTGGTCTTTAGAAATGAGTAATATTTTAATTCTTGCCGAAAGGCGTAAGCGTATTAGTTATGCACATGTTATCTTATCGTTAGAGTTAATCAGTCGCTTATCGATACAAGTTGATGAGGAAACTTCCTATCGCGCCTTTCATGAAACCAGTCAATTGGCTTATAAAGAAAAACTAACCAGCTATGATGCGAGTTATCTTGAATTAGCATTACGTTTGGGTATGCCTTTAGCGACTAAAGACAAGACCTTAGCTAAAGTTGCTAAGAAATTAGGAGTGAGTTTAATTTAACGATATTCTTTTATAAGAGGGTGTTACTTGGCAAATAGGATCATCTTTATGCGGTAGTAAACCTCTTTGCTTGGTTTCAAACTCTGCGGATGTTTAATCAGTCATTTTTAAAAATGACTGATACGAGAGGGTGTTGGAGGACATGCTTTAGATAAGATTATTAAAAGTAGAAAGTCTCCCGATGGGAAAGTTTATGGGAAAAGCAAGCGTCACGCAAAAATTATACAGAACTACCGCATATAAATTTTAATGGTATCTATCCATTTGATTTTAGGCTATTTTCAAAAAAGCGCACGTATCAAGTTTATGATTAACAGTCATCTACTCATGATAATAGAGTTACCTTCGATAAATTCCTATCCTCCTGAATTAGTTTTTGAATTAGGCAGGCGATTTAGGGCCTATATTGATGCCCTAATAGTTTATCCATTTCTCTGTTTGCGGCAGCAAGTTTTCGTGAGTTATTAAAATAGCGCGCTTTATGCAAATAAATAATGCTAAAGATTTAATGGCTTTTAGCTATAAAGTGAATTTGAACGCACTTCTACCATGAGCTAATCCCTGAAATAAATTTACTTCAGCTCTTGACCCATGCTATCTCTGCTATTACTATACGCCCTGCATATGAAGATGCGAAATCGCAGGTTTATGTGCCATCCTCTCGCGACGGAGATTTGCAAGAGATAAAGTAGATCGCTAAAGATGACGGGGCACCAGCATTGCTAGTGTAGTCATGTGATAGGGTAATGGGTAATCCCTCACAAGAATTGGGAAATTCGCATCTTCTAAAACGAGTGGTAAGTGGCCTTAGGGCTTAAATTCCCCGATAGCTCAGCTGGTAGAGCAAATGACTGTTAATCATTGGGTCACAGGTTCGAGTCCTGTTCGGGGAGCCAGTATCATGAAAGATTTTGCAAGTAGACTCACGGGTTTTTTGGCAAGGCGCTGCGAAGGTAAGGCAAGCGAATGTCAATCTACCTGAGAATGCGAGTTGAGTGATAATACAGACAAAGTTTAAGTAATAAGTAAAGAGTATAGGTCCTGCAGGTAAGATAGTCATTTGGAGAGTATAGATGTACGCAGTTATTTCCACTGGTGGGAAACAGTATAAAGTCGCTGAAGGCGAAATTATTAAGCTAGAAAAGTTAGCGGCAGAGGTAGGCGAGATCGTTGAATTTCCTGTGTTGCTGCTGGCTAATAAAACCGATGTCAAAGTCGGCTCACCTTTTGTTGTTGAGTCAAAGGTTAAGGCGTCTATCGTAGAGCATGGTCGTGGTGATAAGATCAAGATTATTAAATTTCGTCGCCGTAAGCATCATAGAAAGCAAATGGGTCACCGACAACATTATACAGCGGTTAAGATTACTGAGATTTTATAGAGGTTTATTTCCATGGCACACAAGAAAGCAGGGGGTAGTACCCGCAATGGTCGTGATTCACACTCAAAACGCTTAGGTGTAAAACACTTCGGTGGTGAGTCGGTTAAAGCAGGGAACATTATAATCCGCCAACGTGGGACGCATTACCATCCAGGTAATAATGTAGGTATCGGTAAGGATCACACCTTATATGCGTTAGTGCAAGGTGTGGTTAAGTTTGCTCGTAAAGGGGCTAAACTAAGATGTTATGTGAATGTGATTCCTGTATTAGAAAAATCGGCTGAACCCGCGTAGTTTAAAAAAATTGTTTTTAATGGTTACCCCGCTCAGCGGGGTTTTTTATGAAATTTCTAGATGAAGTTGAGATACTAGTAGAAGCTGGAAAGGGCGGAGCAGGCTGCGTAAGTTTTCGTCGCGAAAAATTTATTCCATTAGGCGGTCCAGATGGCGGTGATGGTGGCGATGGCGGCAGTGTCTATTTAAAAACCAATGCTAATCTCAATACACTGATTGATTTCCACTATAATCGGCTTTATAAAGCCGCGCGGGGCGAAAATGGTAAAGGCAGCGATTGTGCCGGGAAAAAGGGCGCTGAACTCGTTTTAGAAGTACCTATCGGTACAGAAATTTTTGATGCCGATACAGAAGAGTTAATCGGCGACTTAATGGCTAAAGAACAAATTCTTTGTGTTGCTCGTGGTGGTTGGCATGGTTTAGGTAATGCACGATTTAAAAGTAGTACTAATCGTAGTCCACGGCAATTTACGCCAGGCCATGCCGGCGAAACGCGGCGCTTAAAACTGTCTCTAAAATTATTGGCTGACGTAGGTTTGGTAGGTTTGCCAAACGCCGGGAAATCCAGTCTGATACGAGCGGTATCGGCTGCGACACCTAAAGTTGCTGATTATCCATTTACTACTTTACAGCCCCATTTAGGTGTCGTGCGCTTAGAAGCAGGGCGTAGTTTTGTGATGGCAGATGTCCCTGGATTGATTACCGGCGCAGCCGAAGGCTTAGGTTTGGGAATAAGCTTTCTAAAGCACCTCGATCGGACGCGTTTATTGCTCCATGTATTGGATGTCCAACCCTTAGATGGTAGCGATCCATTAAAAAATATGGCTTTGATTGAAACTGAATTACTAAAATACAGTCCTGCATTAGCTGCAAAACCCAGGTGGTTGGTGTTAAATAAAATCGATTTATTTTCCGCTGAGCAATTACAGGAGTATGCGCAGTATATAAAAGCTCAGGTTCCTAAGCATATTCCGATATTTGCAATTTCGGCTCTACAGCGTGCCGGGACGCAAACATTATGTTATGCTCTTGGAGATTTTTTGGAGCAAAATGCACCCTAAATAATGCGTATAAAGCGAAGCGTATATTACTCAACAGGAATTAATTCAGTTTGATGAATCGGCTTGTTAATGCAATATTTGAGTGTTTTACCCATTTTAAAATGGATGCGATATTTTTCAGGCGCTAAAAAATGTTCTCCAGTTTTTGGGTTAAAAGCAGAACGAGCTGCATTATAATGAAGTGAAAAACTTCCAAAGCCACGTATTTCTATACGACGGCCCTGGTATAATGTTTGTTCCATCAAATGGATTAAATGTTCCACACTTTTCTTAACAGTATTAGCCTGAAGTTGCGGGAACTTTAGTATGAGTTGGTTAATGAGTTCTGGTTTTAGCATGGATCACCTATGATAAGTTTGATTAAGCCAAAAAAATGATGCAAATACAACTACGTCATCTACCTAATTTGATTACTTGTATTCGCTTTATCCTAATAGGCCCCATTTTATGGGCCTTGCTGACAAAGTGCTATCCCCTGGCTTTTTATTTGTTTGTGGTAGCTGGTTTGAGTGATGGCTTGGACGGTTTATTAGCGCGTTTTTTTGATTGGACCACGCCTTTAGGTGCTTTATTGGATCCTTTAGCCGATAAACTCTTACTCATGGGAAGCTTTGTTGTGCTTGCTTATCTACAACAGATTCCCCTATGGTTAACGCTTATGGTGATAGGTCGCGATATTTGGATTATGGGTGGAGCGTTACTCTATCGCTATTGGGTCGGGCCTTTAGATTACAAACCGGTTTGGATTAGTAAGTTAAATACTTTTTTTCAGTTGGTGTTAGTTAGCTTGCTCATTATTAAATTAGCTTTTTTTGATATACCTCATGAATTAATCCCACGAATTATAGCCGCTGTTTTTGTTACTACATTATTGAGTTTTATCCAATATACTTGGATGTGGTTTTGGCAGGCGACTTATTATTTAAAGTTAGCAAGTAAAAAATTAAGCGCTAAGAATCAAAAGCAAGGCTGGTCTTAATGAGTTTCGAATACGCTTGCGAAACCTGTAGCAGGTTTACGTTTGAGGCGAACGAGATACTTTAAGAGTCGCAGGCTAATACTTAGTCATAAAATCGAGTTGGTGCTCGGTTTGGAAGAAAGGTCTCATGTTGACACAATTAATTTTGCCTATACAGCCTCCTGATGCGCACTGTTTTGCAAATTTTTATACCGGTCAAAACGCTATCCTCTTAAAATGTTTAGAAAATTTTTGCTTAAAACAAGGTGAGCCTTATATCTATATTTGGGGTAACCTAGGGGCAGGTTGCACGCATTTATTGCAGGCGTGTTGTCACATGGCGCAACAACAAGGATTTTCTGTCGCTTATTTGCCTTTACACACCCTAAAAAAAAATAATAGTAGTGAGATATTGCGCGGTTTAGAATCTGTCGATATGGTTTGTATCGACGAACTTGATAGTATTGTGGATGATAGTATTTGGCAAGAGTCATTATTTCATTTCTATAATCGTTTACAAGAACAGTCACGTTATTTATTGATTGCGGCAAAGCATAGCCCGCAGCAATTAAATTTTTCTTTACCGGATTTAATTTCACGTCTATCCAGCGGAGTTTTATTTCAAGTGCGCGAATTAAATGACGCAGAAAGACTTATCGCGTTACAACAACGTGCCTATTTACGAGGTTTAGAACTTTCCGAAGAAGTAGGTCAATTTTTACTGTTACGCCTGCCGCGTGATTCGCAAGCTCTTTTTTCCGCTTTAGTACAGCTTGATAAAGCGAGTTTAAGCTTAAAACGTAAATTAACTATTCCTTTAGTGAAAACGATTTTAAAATTATAAAGTCCATGTGCAGAAAAAAATTTTAGCTGAATCTATTTTTTTAGTCCGTAAGCGTTCTATTTTTTCTTCCATAAATTTCTCATCTTAGCTATTGCGTTTAAAGAATTCCCTTTTTATCAAGTAATTATCACCTATTTTACTTATCATTAATGTTTACTTAATATTATCAGCTTAATATTCGTTTATTACGTTGGATTTAATCATAAAAGATGAAAAAATAAGCGAGAATTATATGCTTTCTATAGAAATTAGAGATGCCTTAACAATTTATGATCTAAAAAAAGGGTTTTGGAGAAGGTGGCTTTTTGGTGACGCACCCGCTATCAAAGCATTACGAAAGCTTGATGCTGAACGAGCTAATGAATTTCAAGTTGTGCAGTGTTTTATGAGAAATATGCCTAAAACATCACAGGCATCTTATCAAGTATATAAAGCTATTTTTCCATCTACCATGAAGGAAATTGACATTAAACAAGTAACAGGTTGTTTAAAAATGCTTTACAAATCCAAGCTCCGAACTGAAGGGAACTTTAATGCCGTCATAGTAAATTATGATCCTTATAGACTCCAGACATTAGTTGGGCTCAATGAAGCACAGCTTTTAACATAGCAGAATTTCGATGCCGTCATAATAGCATGCAAACCTATTGACGTTGTCGATGCATTGGTTAGGCTTCGTGAAGCTAAGCTTTTAACACAGGAGCATTTTGATATCGTCAAAGCATACGCTTATTCTCTTGGTTTAGTCGGAGTATTGACTTTTCTCAAAAGCGCTAAGTTTTTAACACATCAGAATAGAGCTATTATCAAGGCAGGGAATATTGTCGCTGCATTGCTTGAGCTTAATGAAGCCCAGCTTTTAACACCAGAGAATTTTGACGCCGTCAAAAAACACGATTATTCCTATAGCGTTACCAAAGTATTAGTAGTACTGAATAAAGCGCAGCTGTTAACGCAGGAAAATTTTGATCTCATCAAAGCACCCGATAAGCTTTCTGGTCTTGTCGCTGCATTAGTTGAGCTCAATGCAGCTCAGCTTTTAACACAGCAGAATTTTGATGCCATCAAAGCACACCCTGACCCTGCTAGCGCTGCCGATGCATTAGTTAAGCGCAATGGCGTTGAATCGGCAATTGTAATGCAGGAAAATGAAAATGCCGTCAAAGAAGACAATAAGGATATTCATTTTTTATTTAAGCTTTGCAGAGTAAAGTCAGCAGCAGCACACCCACAGGATGAGGTGCAAGAAAACAACAGGAGTAGTCTCAATTAAAAAGTTTTTTAAGGGTGAAGGGTGCTGGGGGCTTCTTTATACCCAGCGCCCTACTCGATTCGTAAGCTGAGCTTTGTTGGCTAATTTAATTTCAGCGCGATAGTAGCAAGGCGTTTACCCAAGGCTTGGCAGAGCCGTTTTTCTTCATCACTAATGGGGTTTTTACTGTCTTTACCCGCCATGTGCGTAGGTCCATAAGGAGTTCCGCCAGTTTGCGTGGTACTTAAATCGGATTCCGTATAGGGAACGCCCACGATAATCATGCCGAGGTGAATTAATGGCAGCATCATACTCAGCAGCGTGGTTTCTTGGCCGCCATGCAGGCTAGAGGTGGAAGAAAATAAACCGGCCGGTTTATTCACTAATTCACCTGAAAACCATAAACCACTTAAGCTATCAATAAAATGTTTTAATGGGGCGGCCATATTACCAAAACGCGTTGGGCTACCTAAGGCGATACCGATAGCACCTCGAACATCCTCTAAGGTGGCATAAGGGGGGCCGGCAGGTGGCATTTTCTCTTCCGTGGCTTCACAAACCGTAGAAATATTGGGGACAGTGCGAATTCTTGCTTCTACTCCCAGAATTGATTCTACGCCTCTTGCGACTTGTTGGGCCATTTTTGCCACGGCACCATAGCGGCTGTAATAAAGTACTAATACATAGGGCATGGATTTACTCCTTACTGAAAGGTCCCGATAGTGGATTTACTGGATGTTGATGCAGCGTGGGGTTCTATGGTATAAAACATCGCGCTGAAAAGCGATTATTTCACACACCTATTATCTAAATTATTTGAGGGTGGCTATGTTAAAAGATAGTCTTCAAATATTAGATCTTGAAGCAAAGCGAGTTAATTTTTGCTGTAACGGTAGAGTTAGCTTTGCTTGCGAGGCGATACTAGGTGGAGGTTTAACCCAATTGGAGATTATATAAAGTGTCAACAGCAACATTAAGACAGTTATTTGAAGCAGGTGTCCATTTTGGTCATCGCACTTGTTTTCGCGAGCCTAAAATGACTCCCTATATCTACGGTGTGCGTAATGGAATTAGCATCATCGATCTAGAGAAAACTCGAGAATATATTACTGAAGCGTTAAACTATATTGCTAAAATAGCCGCTCGGCCTGGTAGCAAGATCTTATTTGTCGGAACAAAACGTGCCGCACAGGATTTAGTAAAAGAACAGGCATTACGTTGCGGTATGCCTTATGTTAACCATCGCTGGTTAGGCGGATTGTTAACCAATTATCGAACCATCCGTCAGTCGATTAAACGCCTCAAAGAGTTAGAAGCACAGAGTCAAGATGGTAGCTTTAACCAATTGACTAAAAAGGAAGCACTGAATTTACAACGACAAATGGACAAATTGGAACGCAGTTTAGGTGGGATAAAAGATATGAGTGGTTTGCCAGATGCCTTATTTGTGATTGATAGAGGCTATGAGCATATAGCTATCTGTGAAGCACAAAAGCTAAAAATACCGGTCATTAGTATTGTGGATACGAACCATTCACCCGAAGGAATTGATTATATCATTCCAGGTAATGACGATGCGGCACGTGCGATTACACTTTATACGCAGATAGTCGCGGATACTATTTTAGATGCGCGTGCTGCTGCAAAAAAACCAACCGACTTAACACTCACTGAAGTAGAAAAAGCCGAGGTTCAAGAACCGGTATTGGAATCGACTAAATCTACGGAAGGAAAAGAGGAATAAGCACCATGACTCCAACAACAATAACGGCAGGTATGGTTCAAGCTTTACGTGCTCGAACCGGGGCAGGTATGATGGATTGCAAAAGGGCGTTAGAATCTTCTGGCGGGGATCTCGATGCAGCGGCTGAGGGGATGCGTAAATCGGGTCAAATTCAAGCAGAGAAAAAATCAGGACGTATTGCGGCTGAAGGTTTAATTGTGATTAAGTCGCAGTCAACGATGGGCCCTGCTGTTATATTAGAAGTCAATTGCGAAACAGATTTTGTAGCGCGCGATGAAAATTTTCAGCAATTTACTGAGAAAACTGCGCAATGTGCACTGGTGCATCAGATTACCAACATAGAATCCTTGTTAGATTATAAACTTGCTGACAGCGTCGAGAGCATAGAAAAAACGCGTACTGCTTTAGTCGCCAAATTAGGTGAAAATATTCAATTAAGACGTCTGCGGCTTATTGCTGCACAAGCCGATACTGTTCTAGGCGCCTATGTGCATATGGGACGTATTGGCGCTATTGTGCAATTAAAAGGTGGTGATGAACAACTTGCTAAAGATTTAGCTTTACATATTATTGCTAATAATCCTACCGTTATTTCTGCTGATGATATTGCCGAACAAATTCTGGCTAAAGAACGCGAGATTATTATGGCGCAATCACAGGGTAGTGGTAAGCCGCAAGCAGTTATCGATAAAATGGTCGAAGGACGACTGAATAAATTCCGTGATGAAATGAGTTTATTAGGGCAGGCGTTTGTAAAAGATCCAAATATTCGTGTAGGGCAACTTTTAGAAAGTACAGGAGCAAAGATTATTAGTTTTGTGCGATTTGCGGTCGGTGAGGGGATAGAAAAACCAACCGAAGATTTTGCAGAAGCAGTGATGGCACAAGTTAAAAGTTCTTCGTAATTTTAAAAGAGTGTGAAGGCGATAGCTTGATGAGCTATCGCCTTTTTTATTAGTAGTTTATTGCATTGCTGAGCTGGATTTATTCCTTTGCTCAGGATTTTTTTATATAATTTTAATTATTGTTCAATTCACTTCGCGGAACTTCTATTCTTAACAAGAAATAACTTGATTGGGTCTCAAAATAAATGGTTTAATTTTCTGTGCGCTTTTTAAATTAGTTTGTTCTTCGGGCTAGAAACAGTGCGCTGCATGGGTTATTATTCCATCTCTTTAAACCTCTTATTTTATGATGGCACATCCATTAAAGTATCGACGTGTTTTGCTTAAGCTCAGTGGGGAAGCGCTCCATGGAGAAACTTCTCAAATGTTGGATCCAGTAGAGCTAAACCGTATTGTATCCGACATTGTTGCTGCATCGGATTTAGGTGTGCAAATAGGTATTGTGATTGGTGGTGGTAATATTTTCCGTGGTGAAGTAGTAGCACGTACCGGTATGGATAGAATCACAGGCGATCAAATGGGTATGTTAGCTACTGTAATCAATGCATTGGCGCTGTGTGATACACTCTTGAAGCACAAAAAAGTAGCTAAAATTATGTCAGCTATTCCTATCAGCGGCTTCGCGCCGGTGTTTGAGCGCTACAAAGCGATACGTTACCTAGAAAAAGGTTATATCGTTATCTTTGCCGGAGGTACTGGAAATCCATTGGTGAGTACAGATTCTGCTGCAAGTTTGCGTGGTATAGAGATCGGGGCTGAATTATTACTTAAGGCAACGCACGTAGAGGGTATATACAGTGCCGATCCAAAAAAAAATCCGGAGGCCGTGTTGTATTCTCAGATAAATTATGAAAAAGTCTTAGAACAAGAACTCGGTATCATGGATTTAGGTGCATTTATGCAATGTCGTGATCATGACTTACCGATACTTGTATTTAATATTAAATGCAAAAACGCCTTAGTTGATGTTCTGCAAGGTAAAAGTAAAGGTACATTAGTGAGTAAGAGGAATTAGATTTATGATAGGACCGATAAAATTAACAACTGAACAAGGTATGCAAAAAGCATTGGAAGCGCTAAAGATTAACCTAGCTAAGTTACGCACTGGCAGAGCACATCCTAGTTTATTAGAACAATTACGCGTTCCTCAATATGATGGTAAAGAAGTTCCTTTAAATCATGTGGCCAGCATTACTGTTGCTGATGCACGAACCTTATTGGTTACGCCTTGGGAAAAATCTTCCATTCCTACGATAGAAAAAGCGATTATTCAATCTAATTTAGGTTTAAATCCTTTAACGGCAGGCAATGTTATTCGCGTACCTTTAGCCATGCTCACAGAAGAGCGTCGACGCGATATGAGTAAGTTAGTCAAACAAGAAGCAGAAGATGCACGCATATCGATTCGTAATTATCGTCAAGATGCCAATCACCAACTTAAAGAGTCACTAAAGAAAAAACTTATTACCGAAGATGAAGAGCGTCGTGCTAAAGACATGATACAAAAAATGACGGATCACAATATTGCTGAAGTAGAAAAGATAGCAAAGACCAAAGAAGAAGAGTTAATGCAAATTTAATCTCTACATGCTATGTCAACTCTAGAGTATGTTCATCCCCTAAAACATCCACGGCATATAGCTATTATTATGGATGGAAATGGTCGTTGGGCGAAGCGTCGTCATTTGCCGCGGATGTTAGGCCACCAAGAAGGCGTGAAAGCAGTTCGTAAAGTGATTAAGCTTTGTGGTGAAATCGGCATCGAAGTGCTTACTTTATTTGCCTTTAGTAGTGAAAATTGGCAGCGTCCTGAACAAGAAGTTAATTATTTGATGACGCTATTCTTAAATACCTTGAAAAATGAAATTGATAAATTAGCCAAGAATAATGTGCAATTAAGGATGGTGGGTAATTTGGAACGTTTTAATCAGCCACTACGTGAATGGATCGACAAATCTCAGGCGTTAACGGCTAAAAATACGGGCCTGAAATTGGTGATTGCCGTGAATTATAGTGGCCAATGGGATATTGTTCAGGCTGCTCAAAAAATTATGAATCAGGTTAAGTTGGGTGAGTTAGAAACAGAAACCTTAACTCAAGAAGTGTTTGCTAATAACTTAAGTTTAGCTGATTTGCCCAGCGCAGATCTGTTAATTCGCACTAGTGGCGAATATCGAATTAGTAATTTTTTGCTTTGGCAATTGGCTTATACCGAACTGTATTTTACTGATACCTTGTGGCCCGATTTCGGCGAACAAGAACTCAATAAGGCTTTGCATTTTTTTGCGCAACGAGAACGGCGATTTGGATGCACTAGCGAACAACTCGCGGAAATAAATGCTTAAACTTAGAATTTTAACAGCATTGATACTAATTCCTTTAGTTATAGTAGGAATTTTTTACGCATCGGAATTTTATTTCAAACTAATTACCGTGGCGATTATGTTATTGGCCGCTTGGGAATGGTCGCGTTTAAGTGCTTACAAGCATTTGCCGAAGCGTTTTTTATATGTAGGTGTGCAAGCGGCGATCTTATTTCTTATTTTACCGTATGTAGCTTCTGATTGGCTGTTGAAGTTAGGTTTAGTTTTTTGGTCATTATTAAGCATTTATTTAATTTGGGCGCGTAGTCAATCTATATTGCCGATGATTAGTCCTGTCATCACTGCGAGCTTAGGTTGGTTAATCATTAGCTTATGCTGGGTGTCGCTCCAAAAACTAGAACAGACGCCCGTTTATTTAATGTTTATGTTACTGATTATTTGGTTAGCGGATACAGCAGCCTATGTCAGCGGTCGTTTATGGGGACAGCATCTATTGGCACCGACCTTAAGTCCCAAAAAAACCTGGGAAGGTTTTATTTTCGGATTAATATTTACTTTTTTTTCGGCGATGCTAATGCTCTATTTTTTCCAGGGGATTAAGTCTTCCCTTTGGCAAATGTGGCTATTAGTATTATTGACCAGTCTAGCAGCAGTAGCAGGGGATTTATTTGAAAGTCAATTAAAGCGACTTCGAGGTTTAAAAGATAGTGGTCAATTATTGCCGGGTCATGGTGGAATTTTAGATCGAATAGATAGTTTATTAGCTGCAGCGCCCGTGTTTACAGGAACTTTATTATTGCTAGGTTTAGTCACATGAAATCTTTAAGTATTTTAGGCGCAACCGGTTCTATAGGTGTTAATACATTGGATGTAATCAATAAGCATCCAGCACGTTTTAAGGTGGTTGCTTTAACGGCGCACTACAACATTGATTTATTATTTCAACAATGTTTACAATTTACTCCTACTTATGCTGTCGTTAGTAGTAAAAATTTAGCTGAAAATCTTCAGCAACGTTTGCGTGCTGAGTCTTTGAAAACAGAAGTATTATTCGGCAGAGATGCATTAGCTTTTGTTGCCAGTCTCGACGAAGTGGATACTGTGATGGCGGCTATCGTCGGTTCCGCAGGGTTATTACCTACATTAGCGGCCATTAAAGCCAAGAAGCAAGTATTACTTGCGAATAAGGAAGCCTTAATCATGGCAGGTCCTTTATTCATAGAGGAGGCACAACGTGCCCAAACTTCCTTAATACCGGTAGATAGTGAACATAATGCTATTTTTCAGTGTTTACATGGCCAAGTGACACCAGGCAACAGTTGTAACAGTCTTTCGAAAATTATTTTAACGGCATCAGGCGGCGCTTTGCGTCATAAACCTTTAGAGCAATTACCCACTGCAACACCGGCGCAGGCCTGTTTACACCCGACTTGGAGTATGGGACGTAAAATCAGCGTGGATTCCGCGACGCTTATGAATAAAGGTTTTGAAGTAATAGAAGCCTATTTTTTGTTTGGTTTATCACTGCATCAAATCGAAGTGATATTACATCCGCAAAGTATCGTACATTCTTTGGTAGAATATTTAGATGGATCCCTGTTAGCTCAATTAGGTAGTCCTGATATGCGTATTCCTATCTCTTATGCGTTGGCGTTTCCGCAACGTATCAACAATTCGGTTAGCTCGTTAGACTTATTGAAAATTGGACGCTTAGATTTTTTTGAGATTGATGAAAAACGTTATCCCTGTTTAGGTTTAGCGTATCAAGCATTGCGTATCGGTGGGACTGCAACAACCATTCTGAATGCAGCGAATGAAATTGCTGTACAAGCGTTTTTAGATGGAAAAATCTATTTTACCGATATTGCCAAGCTCAATCAGGATGTTTTGGAAAAAATTCATTCACGACCTGTTTCTAATCTCAGTGTTATATTGGAGGATGATAATTTGGCCCGTGAGATTGCTAAAGAGATGATTTTAAAGCATTATAGCGCGAACAGCAAAAATGCTGCGAAGAGAATTAATCGTCCGTTAGAATGTATCACAAAAGATACCGTTTAGGTCTTTGGCAAACCGTTTTTTTATATACTCACAACAATTGGGTTTTAACAAGGCGTCGCTAGCGAAGCAAGCAGAGTGTATTAATTAATATACATGAAGATTGTGAGTTCCGCTGCAACACAGACAAAATTTCAAACGTGAAGAGTAGAGTGTTCTATAAAATTGGCTAAAAAATAACGACTATGTTGCGACTTTTATTGAGAATTTTTTTAGTAGGATCGTTATCGATCATTTTTTTCCTAGCTTTGCCCGCGCAAGCTTTTCCCATCCAAAGGATTGAGATTGAAGGTCTACAAGGGATCAGTCGTGATACAGTTCTCAGTTATTTACCCGTTAGGACGGGGCAATCCTTTCAATCTTATCAATCGTCTTCGGTCATCAATGCGCTTTATGCGACTGGATTTTTTAGCAATGTCACGCTAGAAGAACAAGGTAATTCCTTGATTATAAAAGTAGTTGAAAGGCCGACTATCAGTGAGGTTGATATTACCGGAAATAAAGAAATCCCTAAGGATAAATTAAACCAAATTATAAAAAAAATTGGTTTAGTGCAGGGTCGTTTGTTGGATAAAGCGACTTTAGATCGTTTTGTATCACAGCTGCGTACACAGTACGATAATATGGGTAAATATTCGGCGCGAGTAACACCTATTGTTATACCTCTGCCTAATAACCGAGTATCGGTACACATTCTTATTTCTGAAGGTCTTACGGTAGAAGTGTCTGATATTTCAATCATTGGAAATCATATTTTTAGTGAAAGAACATTACGTGCTGCCTTGCCATTAGGTATGCATCATTTTTGGTCGTTTTTTACTAATGGTGATCAATATAGTCAAGATCGATTATCCGCTACGTTAGATGCCTTACAATCTTATTATATGGATCGTGGCTATCTTAAATTTAAAGTGGATGCTACACAGGCTACGTTAACTCCCGATAGAAAACAGGTTTATCTTATCATTCGTGTCACTGAAGGGACTGTTTACAAGTTAAGTGGTTATCAACTCACAGGAAATGCCATAATTTCGCAAACTAAATTACAAAAGCTTTTCGTCCCTTTACAAAGTGGTCAGATATTTTCACGTGAAAAAATTGTAGCAGCAGAACAAGGTATCAAAAAAGCGCTGGGTGACTTTGGCTATATATTTGCAACGGTAAATACCGTACCGCAAGTCGATGAGAAAAATAAAACGGTTTTTTTGACTTTCTATGTTGATCCGGGTAGTCGCGTGTATGTCCGGCACATCAATATATCAGGTAATCTAAAAACTCAAGATAGGGTATTTCGGCGTTTGTTGCGTCAACAAGAAGCAAGTGTATTTTCAGAATCTGATGTGAAGACATCATTAAGACAGCTTAATCTCAGTGGTTTTATTGAAGGCGAGCCACAATTAACACCGGTTCCTATTGCAGGATATACCGATCAAGTTGATCTCGATATCACTATAAATGAAGCGCATGCCGCACAAGCTTTATTTAGTTTAGGTTACGGTACTAACGGACCTGTAGTCGGCGCGTCTCTGAATCAAAATAATGTTTTTGGAACCGGTAATCAATTAGGCTTAAATTTCAATAATACTCGTGCAGCAACGGTTTATAGCATTAGCTATAATAATCCTTATTACACTTTAGATGGCATACAACGGGGATATGATCTATTTTATCAACGCTCAACCCCAGGTGATCTAAATACTACAACCTATAATACCAATACCTATGGAGGTGATCTCCATTATAGTATTCCATTTGATGAGCGTGGCGATACTTTACAAATTCAAGGAGGCTTGCAAAAATTACAACTTAATCTGCCTACTACTAATCAACAATCGTTGGAAGTGCAAAGATTTGTCACAGAACATGGTGTTCAATTTAACCAATTTTTATTCACGCTGGGTTGGTCACGAAATAGCTTAGATCGATTGGTATTTCCTAAAAGTGGGATTATACAAAATGCAAGTGTCCAACTTGCCTTGCCGGTTGGTGGTCAGCCTTTATACTATTATAAAGCGAATTACTCAGGGTTAGCTTATTTACCTTTCAAACATAATTTTATTTTGCAAAGTCGTCTAAGCTTAGGCTATGGAAATGGGTTTGTTTCTACCCAAGGATTGCCTTTTTTTACCAATTTCTATGCGGGTGGTATTGGCACCGACGGTCAGGTTAGAGGTTATGAAATCAGTTCTTTGGGTCCTAGAGACAGTAATGGCTATCCTTTGGGAGGGAATGTGATGACCGTCGGTAGCCTAGCACTCATTGTACCCAATCCGGTATCTGATAAATTAAGAACCAGTATTTTTATCGATGCGGGTAATACTTACTCCACTTTAGGAGTCACTCATCTTACCCCCCCACCACCTAATCCTAGGGGTGGTACGGCCTCGGGACCGCTTCGTTATTCCACAGGAATAGATGTAGATTGGCGAGTTCCAGTTTTTAATGTAACATTAAGCTTTAGCATAGCCAAAGCTATGAATCCTCAACCAGGGGATCAAACCCAAGTTTTCCAATTTAATATTGGAACAGGTTTTTAATTTTAGCTTATTTAAGGAACCGATAATGAATAAAGTTTGCTTAGTATCTATCGTGACGTTAATGACAGGTCTATTGGCTGTCTCTGCTCAAGCGGATGAAGTAAAATTAGCGGTCGTTGACATGCAAGTGGTATTACAAAAAGCGCCACAAATTGCCAAAATTAATGATGCATTAACCCGTCAATTTAAAGGCCGGCAAGATAGTATCGTTAAAGCGCAAAAAGAATTACAGAAAGAGGCAAGTAGTTTACAAAAAAATGCTGCAGTCATGAAAGCTGACGAACGGAATACCTTAGAAAATAAGCTTATGATTGATGAGCGTGATCTTAAGGTGATGGAAGCTTCTTTTCAACGTGATTTATCTAAACAGCAAAGTGAATCATTACATAATTTTAGTCAACAATTAGGCAGTGTGGTCAGTAAAGTAGCTGGGCAATCCGGTTATGATTTAGTCATTCAAAAAGGTAGTACCTTATATGCTAAAAATAATCTCGATATTACCCAGCAAATTTTAGATGCACTAAAAAGGGCTTAATATATTCTTAACACTTAATTTTTTGTCTGCGTTGCAACGGGACTCGAAGCGGAAGTTGTTTCATTTTCCCGCCTGGCCAAAAAAATAATTGCTGGAGTATAAAAAAGCGCTAAAAATTTTTTATAAAGCGTAGAGTTAGACATGCAGCAGCGCAGATATTCATTACAAGAAATTGCCTATTTAATCGATGCTGATCTAAAAGGCGACCCGGATTGCTCGATCAGCGGTATTATGGCACTGAAAAGCGCACAGCCTGGACAAATTTCTTTTTTAGAGAATAAAGGTTATCTAAAATATCTTGCGACTACACAAGCCTCGGCGGTTATTCTTCGTGAGGAATGTTTAAAACACGCTTCAACAAATAATGTCCTAGTGGTTGCTGATCCTTATCTTGCTTTTGCTAAAGTAGCTAAATTATTTGAACGAGCTCCACAAATCATTCGCGAAATTCATACGACGGCTATCATTGGTGAAGATTGTCAAATTCATCCTAGCGTAAGCATTGCGCCCTATGTTGTGATAGGAGCCAATACACATTTAGATGAGGGTGTTGTGATAGGCGCGGCATGTGTGATTGGTGAAAATGTTGTCATCGGTGCCCATACACGGTTAGCATCGCATGTCAGTGTGTGTGCGGATACGCGAATAGGAAAACGAGTGATTATTCACAATGGTACGGTTATTGGTAGTGATGGTTTTGGTTTAGCTAAAGAAAATAATAAATGGGTTAAGATTCCACAATTAGGGAAAGTACAAATAGGTCATGATGTCGAAATTGGGGCTAATGTAAGCATCGATCGTGGTGCGCTGGATGATACGATCATCAGCGATGGTGTGAAATTAGATAACCAAATACAGATAGGCCACAACGTCCAAATTGGTGAAAATACGGCTATTGCTGGATGCACAGGGATTGCTGGAAGTACGCATATTGGTAAAAATTGTATGATTGGTGGAGGGGTTTGTATCAACGGGCATATAAAAATTGTGGATAATGTTTATATTACCGGCATGTCAAGTGTGGTGCATTCTATCCGTAGCCCAGGAATTTATTCTTCTACGCATTCGATTCAACCGCATCGAGAATGGCAAAAAAATAGCGTTAGGTTTCGTCAACTGGATCAGATAGTTAAAAGATTACGAAAAACTGAAGCATTAATTAATAATAAATCGATCGATAGTAGTGATTAACCGATCAGTATTCAGTATAAAGAACGTATCCGTCGATTATCGTAAAAAATAGTAAACTTAGGTAAGAATTATGAGCGTTATGGATATTCAAGAAATACTAACTTATTTACCGCAGCGATATCCTATTTTAATGATCGACAAAGTCATTTCAATAGAGGCTGGAAAATCGATAGTGGCTATAAAAAACGTCACCGTCAATGAACCCTATTTCTTAGGCCATTTTCCTGGTAATCCTATCATGCCGGGTGTCCTTATTTTAGAAGCCATGGCACAAGCGACAGGTATTCTCGCGTTACATGCGAATAGAGATCGTAAAGAAGGTTTTTTATATCTTTTTGCGGGTATAGATGATGCACGATTTAAACGACCCGTAGTCCCTGGTGATCAATTAAGGATAGAAGCAGAAGTTATCAAGGTGAGAGGTCATGTATGGAAATGCAAAGTTACTGCAAAAGTAGATGATGAACTGGCTTGTGAAGCAACGCTCATGGGCGCTGGGAGAAAATGCTAAAATGATAGATGCGCTGGCTATTGTTGATCCCGCAGCTAAGTTAAGCCCTGGTGTAAGTGTTGGGCCATGGAGTATTATTGGACCTGAAGTACAGATAGGTCCCGGTACTATCATCGGATCGCATGTTGTATTAAAAGGGCCCACGCGGTTAGGTGCGCATAATAAAATTTATTCTTTTTCTTCAGTGGGTGATGATCCGCAAGATAAAAAATATCAAGGAGAAAAAACCTATTTAGAGATAGGTGATCATAATGTGATTCGTGAATATTGCACGATCAACCGTGGTACCGCACAAGATAAAAGTTTAACAAAAATCGGTAACCATAACCTTTTCATGGTTGGTTCTCATATTGCGCATGATTGTGTCATTGGTAATCATGCTATTTTTGTCAATAACGTGGCTTTAGCAGGTCATGTTACCATCGGAAATTATGCCATTTTAGGCGCTTACAGTGCCGTACATCAGTTTTGTCATATTGGTGATCATAGTTTTATTGCTGCCTCGAGTATGGTACGACAGAATGTTTTACCTTATATTTTAGTAGAAGGTGGACATGAAGCGCGTGCATGTGGTCTTAACAAAGAAGGTTTAAGAAGAAATGGCTTCTCGGATGAGGCAATTAGTATTTTACGTTGTGCCTATAAATTTATTTTTCGTAAAAATTTAACCGTTGAACAAGCCTTAGAGGAATTAAAACCTCTAGAACTCAATTCTCCACAGGTCAAATTAATGGCAGCAGCACTTAAAAATTCTGAACGTGGCATCATTCGCTAAACTTCCTATTCGTATTGGTATCGTGGTGGGCGAGACCTCAGGTGATTTGTTGGCTGCAGATTTTTGCAAGGAATTAAAACGCAGACAAATTCCATTTACCGTTTCAGGAATTACAGGTCCAGAGCTTCTGCAACAAGGGGCACAATCTTTATTTTCCATGGAACGCTTGTCTGTCATGGGTTTAGGTGAAATCCTGAAGCAGTTGCCACAGTTGTTACGCTGCCGTCGAGAGATTACTAAATATTTTATAACACATCGGCCCGATGTATTTATTGGTGTTGATGCGCCTGAATTCAATCTAGATTTGGAAAAAAATTTAAGGAAGCATGGTATACGCACGATACATTATGTCAGTCCAAGTGTATGGGCGTGGCGTCGTTGGCGTTTAAAAAAAATTGCGAAAGCGGTCGACTTAATGTTATGTCTTTTTCCGTTTGAAAAACGTTTTTATGAGGAGCATCAAATTCCTGTGCAATTTGTCGGCCATCCTAGTGCAGATGAAATTCCTTTAACTATCGATGTATTAGCATGCCGTAAAAGTTTAGGGTTGGCTGAAGCTGCATCTATCATTGCTATACTGCCTGGTAGTCGGCGTAATGAAATTAATTACTTGGGTGAATTATTTCTTCAAACAGCACAGCATTGTTTTCAACAAAACCCGAAGCTTATTTTCATCGTTGCCATGGTAAATGAGAAAAGAGAGCAACAATTTCTTCAGCTAGCCAAGCAAATTACACCGACGCTTCCTTTGCATATTATTCGAGGTAAATCTCGTCAAGTGATGGCGGCTGCGAATGTAGTACTGTTAGCTTCTGGCACAGCGAGTTTAGAGGCGATGCTATTAAAAAAGCCAATGATCGTTGCTTATCGGATGAGTAAACTCTCTTATTGGATGGCAAAACTTTTAATTAAAGTCGATTATATTGCTTTGCCTAATTTATTAGCTAAAAAATTATTGGTTCCAGAATTTATTCAAGAAAAAGCCACTGTTGAAAATTTATCACAAGCACTTTTTTATTATTTGAACAATCCAGATATTGTGAGTAAACTAAAAAAAGAATTTTTAGTACTCCATCAACAACTCCGTTGCCACGCAAGTAAGCAAACAGTGGATGCTGTGTTAAAAATTTTAAGCACACACGTCTAATTAAATATTTTTTTCTAGATGTGATTTAATTTTTTAGTCTCTATCAGCTTCTATCTCACAGCAATAGAGTTTTTTGAGAGGGCCGCGTTGTGAAGCAACCAACAAGCATACATGAGGATTGCGAGTTGCGAGGCAACACAGACAAAAACTCAAGTGCGAAGAGTATATCATCATGGAAAAAACAATCGATAGCAGGTGTTGACGAAGCAGGGCGAGGGCCTTTAGCAGGCCCGGTGTTTGCAGCGGCCGTTATTTTGGATAACGAAAATTCAATAGTAGGTTTAGCAGATTCTAAGCAATTAACCGCAAAAAAACGCGAGTATCTCGCAAAAAAAATTCAAGAAAGAGCGAAGGCATGGGCTATAGGTCGTGCTGAAGTGGAAGAAATCGATCGCTTAAATATTTTTCACGCAAGTATGTTGGCTATGCAACGTGCTGTGTGTACGTTAACGTTGCTACCCAGCTTAGTGCTAGTGGATGGGAAGCATTGTCCGAAGCTAGACTTTCCTACCCAAGCCATTATTAAAGGTGATGAGAAAATTGCTGTCATTAGTGCGGCCTCTATCTTAGCTAAAGTGTATCGCGATGCCAGTATGGTATTGTTAGATGCCGAATATCCAGGTTATGGTTTAGCGCAGCACAAAGGTTATACCACACAGCAACATTTACAAGCGTTAAAAAAATTAGGCCCTAGCCCCATCCATCGACGTTCATTTGCACCCGTTAGACAGTACGAGCTATTAGTTTAAGTCAAATTTAACTTTGCTTACTGTTTCAGTAATAATGTTTTCCGATTTATCTTGAAAAAGAGTATAACGGTTATCTGTGTGAGATTTATTGTTTTTCGTTGCTATTGGCAAAGCCTAATTATTTGAAGTAGAAACAGGACTATTTGTGTTAGTTTGATCAATTATAATGGGTTGGCTGGCATGAACAATTGAACCAGATTTATTTGCTTGATGATAATGCACCTTATTAAGTAGGTGCTTCAATTTTTTTAAGCCAATTTAAAATGAGTTGGAAAAAATTTAATTTTGAGGAATCGTTTATTGATTTTTTATCGGGCAAAACTTGCGGTTGTTTTTCCACAGCATCAAAAAATTTATCCTCTTCAAGTAAGTGATTAATTAAAGCAATTTTTTTTCGTGCTTCGCTTTTTATAAGCTGAGAATTTATTTTCTCCAATAAATTTCCAAGATAATTTGCAACGGGAGAAATTTTTGCATTTTCTATCGCTTCTAAGTAGCTAATATAATTTTCAGCTAATCGTATTGAAAACTCATCTGGATTATTTTTTTGAGTAAAAATTTTAAATGTTCTATAAGTATAGGTATTCTATCATTTAGAAGTGGTTTTATTTTATTTAGACGTTCTTTACTGACTTTGAGAGAAGCGACTATTTTTGCATAATATAATTTCCTATATCATTGAAGTTAGCTTTTTCGTCAACAATAGGGAAAAGTACTTTATTTAGAAGTTTACTATTTAAGATATATTTTAAGTATAAAACGGGTATCTTCAACAAGATAAATTTTTTTTTGGTCTTGCATAGCGGGTCTTTTTATTTATTATTATCTGACATTTCTATGTAGTAAGAAATATAGTAAATTAAAATTAAAAGTGAAGAAAGTAGTTTCAAAAAATGTTATAATCTGCGAATAAGAAGATAAATTAAGTCGCTGATATATTCTTACTTGACAGAAAAAATGTATGAGGTAGAATTCGCGAGCTCTTGAGTTTTTGGCTTGAGGGAGAAGAGGATTAGGAAGAGAGTAGTTAAAGAGACTATGAAGAGCCTAAAAGACTTAAAGAGATCATTA
>JBAPVR010000024.1:0-11162 GCA_049283295.1 Candidatus Aquirickettsiella sp. | reverse complement strand
TGAATCCCGTTAGGGATGAGTGCGCGTCGGACGCAGGACGGTCGCGGCCTAATGATAGTCGCGTAATGCGAACAAATTTCGGGGACACGACGGCTGAAATTTTTCGTGAGCATAGCGACTCGCCTGTATCTTTAATAAAAAATAAACGTCGTGGTCGGAATGAGAAGATTCGAGCCTGTAAACCTTATGGTTAGAAACTAATGTTCCCCAAACTGAGCTACCCCTCCCGTTTTAGAATAACTACTAGAAAATAAAAAAAATGGCTAAAGGCTAGCGTAGTGGCAAATAAATACATTGGATAAGGCATCGAAGAGAAAGCACATCCGTCTTATCAGAAGCAGCTCATTATGATATTCTATGGATTAAGTTTTTCTTTTTAGAAATAATAGACACGTTGCTTTAAAAAAATAATGGACACACTAAGAAGTTACTTCACTCATCTTGCGTATCGTTGTTATGTAAAGTTGCCACGTCGTTTGAAAACGATAGTAAAAAAAGGCGTAGGAAATAGATACTTTATCTCAGATCGATTGCCAACGGATACCGCCAGTCGGCGGGATATAGTAAATTTTATCAATCAAATTACCTCCTTTGTTGATAGGGACAACGCTGTTTTTTTAGTTCAACCCACCATCCTGAATTGTTTGGGAACTGAATTCTACAATGGCGGTGCTGAAAGGTATGTGCTGGATCTCGCTAAACTCTTAGTTGAGCAGGGCTATACTGTTTATTGTGTACAGTATGCGCTGGATCGTCCTTGGATTAGAAATTATTACGGACTTACCATTATTGGACTACCCAGTATTATCAAACAAACATTATTTAGATGGTGTGTGTCACAACTTACGCAAGGGGCAGCCCTGGTTATTAGCTCACCCTTTAACCTTGTTACGAAGGAACACGCAAAGAAAATCTTAGGGATTAGCCACGGTATTTTTTGGGATCACCCTACCCTAAATAAACAGGTAACGAACATTCTGCAGTCAATTAACTCCTTAGATGCGTTAGTTACTGTTGATACAGCAACACTGAATGTTATTAGAAGCCAGCAAATCAAGAATGTAGATAAAGTAGTTTTTATTCCTAACTATGTCGATCGAAAAAAATTTTTCCCCGTTGAATCTACAAGCAGACACGAAGAGCTCGTTATTTTATATCCAAGAAGGCTTTATACACCCAGAGGATTTTGGATGGTACAGGAATTAGTCCCAAGATTGCTGCATGAGTTCGATTTCATCAGTTTTTTATTTTGCGGAAAAGCAGAAAATGCAGAAATGGAGGCGCTAAAAATATTGATACAACGCTATGGGGATAAAGTAAAACATCGTGTTTGTCCACCTAGTGCGATGGGGGCTGTATACCACCAAGCCGACATCGTGCTGATTCCAACCCTACATTCAGAAGGAACATCAATGAGTTTAATTGAGGCCATGGCTTCAAAGAAAGCCATTATTGCCACGTATGTGGGGGGCTTGACTGATTTAATAAGTGATCGTTTTAACGGTCTAATGGTTTATCCGCATAATAAAGAAGAATTATATCAAGCAATTAAAGCGTTCATTGTTGATAAAACTTTGCGAGAGGATATGGCAAAAAATGCCTACAAAAAATCTTTAGCGTTTGATATTTCTTTGTGGAAAGAAAAATGGTTGTGTGTTCTTGGCCGACTATTAAAGGAGCGTGAAACAAAATTAGACCCTATATCCCCTTGGACATCCGAATTTTCATTAGTTCACATGCATGCGCCTGGCATCACATTTGATGTGATGGTACAACGTCCACAACAACTCTTTAAGGCTTTGTCTTTGTTGGGCACTAAATGTTTTTTCTTAGAAGATAAACCCGGTAATCAGCAGCAAATGATTAATAAAAATCTTATCATCAGCAGTCGTGAAGCCGATGTGGATTTTTCGGGTATGATTGCCTACACCTATTTTGCATCAAATTATGTGCAGTTAAAAAACAACAAACCACAGTGGCTAATCTATGATGTACTCGATACACCCGACATACATAATTGTTCGGATTATTTGGAAAATCATGCCGGTATGTTAGCCGCCGCTGATATGGTTATAACGAGCAGTCAGTTACTTTACCAACAGTATCGTCATGAGTTTACTGAGAAAATAATCAAGTATATTCCTAATGCAGCAACCCCAAGTGATTGGATCAGCACTAATGGGTGTAAGCCTATCGATTTTCCATGCTATGCGCATAAAACCATAGGGTATTATGGTGCACTTGCGGAATGGGTCGATTATTCCTTACTCGATAAATTATGCCTGGGTTTTCCCAACAGTCAATTGCTGCTCATTGGACCCTGTCGTGAAACCTATCCCGAATATAAACAACTGACTACCCTAGTAGAAAAACATAATAATTTATTCTATTTGGGCTTAAAAAAATATACGGAGCTGGTAAATTATGCCCATTATTTTGATGTTGGCATTATACCGCATGTTGCTAAGCACACAGTAACGCAAGCTTCTTCACAAGTTAAATTGTACGAATACATGCATGTGGGAATCCCCATTGTAACAAGCGATATACCCGATTGCAGACAATATCAATCAGCGCAGATTGCAAAAAGTCATGATGAGTTTCTCGCATTGGTGCACCGATCACTGAATATGCAAAAAGAAGACCCCTATTTTAAAATGATGAAAAAAGAAGCTGAAGAAAATACTTGGCAAGTGCGTGCAAGTTGTGTGCTAGGAGCTATACATGAACATTTTAGTGTTGAGTGATAATTATCCACCGGAAATGAATGCGAATGCCCGAATCGTATCCGAACTCCTTGAGCATTGGGCACAATCACATTCCGTTACTGTACTGACATGCCACCCTAATTTTCCAAGAGGCAAGATCTTCAATACTTACAAAAATCAGTGGCTAAAAAAGTCAAGCTATAAAGATGTGAACATTATCCGGGTAAAAACCTATATGCATCCCAATAGTGGATTTTTCAGGAGGAGTTTGGACTTTTTTTCATTTGGATTAGTATCTTTTTGCGTAGGCTTATTCCAAAAAAACGCTGACATAATCATCGGCGTCACACCGCAATTTTTTGCTGCCTTATCCGCGTGTTGTTTGGCGTTAATCAAAAAAAGACCCTTCGTCATGATTTTATGCGATTTATGGCCCGATTCTATTGTAGCCAACCGCCTTATGAAAAAAAATTGGCTTTATAAGATAATTAAAAAGATTGAATATTGGATGTATCACAAAGCTACCTCGATAGTGATTCTATCAAGACAGTTTAGAAAATATTTACATCAGGCCGGTATTGCGGATAACAAAATTTTCACATCCATCTCAGGTGTCAGCAAACAGTTTTATCCCAGGCCAAAAAATCCCGCTATACTCACACATTACAATTTAAAGGATAAATTTGTTATCGGTTATATTGGTAGTTTTGGCATTTCCCATGGCCACCACGATATCCTATTACTTGCTGAATCTTTACGCAATACTTCCTCTCTCCCGTTCCATTTTCTTATTTTAGGGGATGGGGCAAAACGTGCTGAGTTGTTACAACAAAAAAATGACCGTGGCTTGGATAATGTGAGCATCGATGGCCCCTTTTCAGCCGATTGCATTCCTGACTATTGGTCTGTTATTGACATAGCCATTGTGCCGCTAGCCAACACCCCAACCAATAAAACTGTGCTACCTTCTAAGATACTGGAAGCATTCGCCATGGGAATACCTATCGTTCTATATGCACCAGACGGTGAAGCAAAAAAATTCTTAGCAGAAACGCAAGCGGGGTGGTATGTCTCTGTGGGCGATTTGGCCGCATTAAAAAAACAATGTGTGGAACTTTTAACACAGAATGAACTTATGTCTGATAAAAAAAAACGAACGTTTAGCGTCGCCAGCCAGTTTACCCGAGAACAACAAGCGAATGATTTATTGGCACACTTAGAAACAATTTATGACGTAATCTAAATGAAAAATAGACTATTGCCTGTGTCAGCGGAACAAGACGTGAGGCCTTGAAAATGATTCCGCTGATCAAGGCATTATAATCCGATGAACGATTTTTAGTTGAGATCGTTATTACAGGTCAGCTGCTCAGTTAGTAGGGTATGGTATGAATTCAATTAGTTATCATGTGGAACGACTTTTAATAGATAAAAAGCTAGCAGTGTGTCAAGTAGCCTTATGGTTTCACACGGCAAGATGTATGCCAACGTTATTACAAAATTTTTAACTCAAGAAAATATTAATAAGCTAGCTATGAAATTGATCATTCAAATTCCCTGTTATAACGAAGCAACCACTTTACCCATTACGCTCGCGGCGCTTCCCCGACAAATGTCAGGATTCACTCAAGTTGAGTGGCTCATTATCGATGATGGTAGTACAGATAATACCGTCGAGGTAGCACAACAACACGGTGTCGATCATGTTATTCGGCATACTTGCAATAAGGGTTTGGCGCATACCTTTATGACGGGGATCAATGCATGTTTAAGTTTGGATGCAGATGCGATTGTCAACACTGATGCGGATAATCAATATAATGCCCAGGATATTCCGCTACTGCTGGCTGCTATTATTGACGGTAAAGCAGATATCGTTATTGGTGCACGACCCATTAATAGCATTGAACATTTTTCAAAAATAAAAAAAAATCTGCAAAAACTGGGTAGCTGGGTAGTAGGTGTCGTTAGCAGAACGGATATCCCAGATGCCCCCAGTGGTTTTCGCGCGATCAGTCGTGCAGCAGCGAAACGCTTGATCTTATTCAGCGAGTATACGTATACCTTAGAAACCATTATTCAGGCTAAACAAAAAAATATGAAGCTTATCTCTGTTCCCATTCGGGTAAATAGAGATTTACGACCTTCTCGTTTAGTGAAAAGCATCCCTTCCTATGTCAAACGATCGATCATGACGCTACTACGTATTTTTGTGGTTTACCGACCGTTTCGATTCTTTGGTTTTATTGCGGTAATGTTAGCTAGCGTAGGCCTTTTCATTGGATTGCGATTTTTACATTACTATTTTACGGGTGCGGGTAAGGGACATATTCAATCACTGATCCTAGCTGCCGCATTGTGTGTGATGAGTTTTCAGGCTTGCTTAACGGCTTTTTTAGCCGACATCATCGGTGCTAATAGAAAACTATTAGAAGATGTACGGTGTAATCTAAAAGATATACAGTTTGATAAGAAAAATGACGTTTAGTTATTCGGTTTGGCGTATTTTTTCTAGCTTAATTAAAAAAAATAGAGGTCACTTAGATGAAATTTAAAATAACCGGGGAGCTTACCGAAAATAGGATGGCGGCAAGAAATGTATTTAATACATAGGATGTAAAAAATCATATGATACGCAGGCTAATGCAAGATTTTTTCTCAGTAGAAAGTATCGTAGCTCAATTAACATCACACTAAACTATGCGGACAATTCCAACAAAAAATGCTTTATCAAGGTGGAAGAAGTGGAAAACCAGATTGAGTGGTTTGATTTTTTTTGCACTAATACTTTCCCTATATGGTGCTATCCCTTTTCTCATGATGCCCACCTTATCCACTGCAGTCTGGACAACAGGTTTTTCTCAATCATTTTTGAATCAGTCCTTACTGAGTATTTATGCCTATAATTTTGGATTTCCTCATCCGGCAGCAATTGCCTATGGTTTAGCCGGTGCCTATTCCTGCGCTTTATTTATGGCCCTGGGATTACCGGCAGCAGACGCTTATTCCATGATGTTTGCCGTTTGGCTCGCACTTGCTTTTTGGGGTGCCTACAGCCTAGGGTTAGCATTAGGGTTAACAGAAATAGTAGCGCTGTTAGCAGCGGCACTTTGGTTAAGCCTCCCCATCGTCTACTTGCATGCTACTTACTCGATGTTGGCACTGGGCATTGCGTTATTACCTTTTTATTTTTGGATGTCGATTCGACTTTTTTATATTGCACAAGCCAAACGACCACAGACTTTTTTTTACACGGTACTCGGATATAGTTTAACCTGCTTCATTGCTGTATTCATGGATGGCTACAGCTTTATGATGTTTGCCGTTGGCTCTTCAATATTAGCGACTTATCTCTTCTTTCGTGTTAAAGAGAAACGTATTTATTTTTTAAAATTCGCATTTCCTCTTCATTTTCTTGCGTTTGGTTTAGCCGTTTTATTTTATATTCTGTTTATTGGGAAACTCAGCTATCCCCTGTCGTCATTGAATTATTTTCGAGCGTATGGGATTGATCTCAGTTTTTTACTGAGGCCAACACGAGGCGTTTACTGTCTGTGGGATAACTTACACTTCAGTGTTAACCGATCATTTTCTCAATTCTTTGGTAGTCAAATACTATGGGAAACGACATTTAGTTTACCTTTCATACTGTTAGGGGGGGTAGCTTGGTGGAAAACTAGAAAAAAAAATATCTTGGCAACCGGCTTATTACTGATGAGCATTTTTGGATTGTGGATGGCTATGGGTCCTTCGGTAAAAATCAATTCCACAAAACCCTATCCTATGACTCGGATAATGCCTCGTCAATGGGCCGTCATGCCAACAGGAAATGCCCCGCTTTCCAAATATCTTCCAGGATTTCAGGAAATGCGCGAAACTTATCGCTGGATGGGATTAAGTTTATTAGGTTTATGGATATTACAGTTAATTTTTTTGGCGCAAATTCAAAAAACCCCACACTATCGTTGCAGCAGAACCGTGATATTACTGCTCGCGATGATTCTAGTTAACCTACCGCACCTAGGCGCTACCTGGCATCGTTATTTACAGTATCGGAAAAGTTTTTATCACATCGACCAGGCGTTGATACCCCTTTTATCATCTGATCTGGTTAAAGGAAATAGAGTAGCTTTTTTACCTTATCGCAACGATTTTTTAATCAACTATCTGTCTGCTCGCTTACAAATACACGCATATAATATGGGCGGTGATAAAAATCTTGCCGAGGCACGTCGTTATTGGCCTAGTGTCTTACAGCGCTTCAGCCCAAACTATGTTGATCCTTTTTTTGCATATCGTATTCTGTTGTTATTAGCCAAAGGGCAGGCGAATGTAGTTATTTTACCTTATATCAGTATGTTCTGGGACGCGGAGGACTGGTCCTTTCCAATCTTTCGCGGCGCTGTGGAGCCCGTAATAGAATCCCTCAAGAAGCAACCTTGGGTCGATGTCCAAAAGGAAAAATACTACGCTGTCGTCAAACTTAAACCTAATATCTCTTTACAGTACAGAAAAAAATTACTTGTTTATCTTCAACAGCATCCTTTTTCCTCAGCGATCGCTTTAAAAGAACAAAACTTTGCAGAAAACACAATGACAGAAGTAGGATTGATTAAAAATGGACAATTACACTCGACGAGTCGAGCCGGTATTTTGTTACAAGGTCCCTATACAGCCATGGGAAAAGGCCGGTATCGCTTTATGCTGTATGGCTCAGCAAGCAATACATCGGGAGCATCTATTCATATACGTTCAGTAGCGGCTAACATGATTATGTACAACACCCCATGCCCCTTCCGAAAAATAAAGGATGCAAAAGGCATACTGACATCCTGTGAGCTCACACTCAACAAAGCTGTAGATGAATTAGAGATACGTATTCTTGTGACCAAGGAAACGAAGATACAAATTAAGGGCTACAAACTTATCCGAGTAAGTCCCAAAGTGCCTTTGGCTTATGAATAGAGTTCTTTTATAATTAGCATTATTTTATTAGCTTCGATACTCAGCAATATTCTATTTTGGATAAGTTGTAACTACCTATGCGTCAAGTGATTTTAGTGACTGGGGGAACTGGATTTATTGGTTCCCATGTTTGTGTAGCACTTGCAAACGCAGGGTATGGCATTGTTATCCTGGATAATTTAAGTAATAGTCATATTGAGGTTGTTGAGCGTTTGAAATGCATCTGCAAATTTCAGTTAAAATTCATCGCAGGTGACATTCATGATGTAAACTTGCTTGATCATGTTTTTTCTGAAAATAATATTTCGGCGGTAATACACCTGGCTGGTTTGAAAGCGGTTAGTGAATCAGTAAAAGAACCCTTAAAATACTACAATAATAATGTAGAAGGTACGCTCGCACTGCTTACCACTATGCGTAAGCTTAATGTGAAAAGGTTCATTTTTTCTTCGTCAGCAGCGGTTTATGGTCAGCCCGCTAGTGTACCTATTCGAGAAGATTTCCCTTTATCTCCTACCAATCCCTATGCCTGTTCCAAGTTAATGGTTGAAAATATCCTAACTGATCTGCATAACGCGGAACCTGATTGGCATATTGCCTGTTTACGTTACTTCAACCCTGTAGGTGCTCACGAAAGCGGACTCATCGGTGAAGACCCAAAAGAATTTCCATATAATCTTATGCCCTATCTAACACAAGTAGCTATAGGTCGGCGTAAAGAACTCACTATTTTCGGTGGTGATTACCCTACTGTGGATGGTACGGCAATACGTGACTATATTCACGTCATGGATCTAGCAGAAGGGCATATCGCTGCATTAAATTACATTAACTGTAAACCCGGATTGTTGACTGTAAATCTTAGCATAGGAAAAGGCGAGTCTGTACTCGCGGTATTACACGCCTTTACAGAAGCCAGTCAACGTACAATAGCTTACCGTATTTTAGACAGACGTCCAGGCGATATCGCGGCATGTTGGGCGGATCCAAGCTATGCTCAACGAATTCTGTGTTGGCAGGCGAAGCGTAGCTTGACTCAAATATGCAATGACAGTTGGCGTTGGCAGAAAGCTAATCCCAATGGTTATTCTTCACCACACTTTGATTAGGGGAATAAATCATGAAGCAATTTATTAGAAAACAACTTGTTAGGCTCATCAGTAAATTTGTCAAAATGACCTACATGCGCCGACTTATTTTGTTGGTGTATCGCTTGTACAGCAAAGAGATCACCGGGTCGCACGAGACTGTGCTGGATAACTACGGACATGCTATTCAAGGCTTGGAGAAAGCGCTGCATCGCCATGAAACATCACTGAACCACTTGCAGAATCAATTACAACAGTTTATGGCCGATAATACGCATTTAAAAAAACAAATCGAAGCGGTTAACTCCGAAACTTTCTCAGAAAACAAATCAAGCTTACAGCATTCTAGCCTTACTCCTAATACGGCTCTCAAAGTTTCTCTCATTATTAACACCTATAATCGACTCCATACATTACCCAACACCTTAAATTCACTGAACTATTTGCGCTATCCTCATCTCGAAGTCATTGTAGTCGATGGGCCTAGCACTGATGGTACACTTCATTATTTGCAAACAGTTTGGGCAAGTAAAGTAAAGATTTCTACCTGTAACCTAGCTAATTTAGCCAAGTCACGCAATATCGGTATTATGCAGGCTGCAGGCGATATTGTTTGTTTCATTGATGATGATGCCGTGCCTGAAGCAGACTGGTTAGATGAGTTGGTATCGGCTTATCAAGACAACAAAGTGGCCGCGGTGGGGGGGTGGACTCGAGACCATACCGGCGTCGATTTTCAAACACGTCATGTATTATATACCCGAACTTCGGTGAGTGAAGGAGTTGATATTTCAGATCCACTGCAAATCCAGTCTTATAACACCCATGCTGAAAAATTTCCTGGACTTGCAGGAGTAAATTCTTCTTTTCGCCGTTCAGCGTTGTTAGAAATAGGTGGGTTTGACGAAGAATATGCTTATCTTGCTGAAGAAGCGGATGTGGTTCTTCGCCTACTTGACGCAGGCTATGAAATTCGAACAGTTCCAACGGCTGAAGTGCACCATTACTCTGCATCTAACCATATTCGATCACAGCGCGACAATATTTGTTCCTGGTCACAAACGATGACCAGTATAGCCTACTTTTGCATCAAAAATGCTGCTCCCGCTACGTCTTTTCGGCGTTGTTTGGAACAGATTGAAGAACGAAAGGACGATCTTCGGAGCAACACGCGTTATAGATTAGCTCGTAATAGAATTGATCGTGCTAATTTTGAGCGATTAATGGCAGAGATTGATCAGTTTTCTCGACAAGGGATTACTGACGCATTCACTTTTCCATGCCGTCAATTGATGAAAAATGATATAAGCCAGCCACCGCAGTGGCAAACCTTTCCTCGTTTGCTGGCTGTTCCGCGATGTTTACGGCTTGCATTTATTCTAGAAGACTATCCACCTAGTGCTTGTGATAAGGTTACGCTATCTATTTATCATCTTGCACAAGGATTAGCCACTGCTGGGCATGAAATTACTGTTATTACACAAACAGAAACGAATCAACATACGGTAAGTTTTGAAACTAATCTATGGGTTCATCGGCTACCCAAAGATACCTCTATAGCCGCTACCTTCCCTCAAGGTATACCTACTGGTATACCTGATGCATTTCGTCATACAGCGGGACGAATATTAGCTGAATTAGATCGCATCAAGGAACGTCGCCAAATTGACTATGTAATTGGAAGTAATTGGAATCTAAGTCTTGCGGCTATTATAGCATCCCGTCAGTATCCTGTTATCCTGTATCTTTGCTTGCAAGATACAGTAGCATGGCAAGAAAAAATCTTAGGCTACCAAAAATATGTAACCCAATTAACTTACGCAAGAGTACAGATATTGCAACAAGCGAAGCACATTTTAGCCTGTTCCCAAACTGTTTGTCGTGATATAGAACTGAGCTTGGGCATTTGTCTTGATGAGAAACGTATTACGTTATTTACAGAAGACGACTGCCACTCTGCTATGCAGAAATTAGAATCTATTTTGTATGACTTGCAAGGTGAATTGCGTTCTCAGCCATTGAATTCTTTGCCAATCGCAGCGGAAATGAAGCAGTAGGCTGTGTGTAACCTCCAGGATTGCCAGTTAAGTAGCAACACCATCAAAAATTCAAGCACGATATGTATACTTGCGTCTCGGGATTCCTAGAGGTAACCAGCAATAGCCACAAGCTAAGGCAAGCATAGATTTATATTTTTTTTAATTTAATGTATCGTGCAGCAATAGATTGAATATGTTTAAGTGTAGTAGCTCAGACTTGATCGGACAGTTGCCAGTTTATCAGAAGTGACTGTCAGTTCAAGTTTAGTGAATAAACTTTTCCTTCCAGATTTTTTTCCCATCAACAAGTGTTTCTAGTGGCGTTCTTCCGCAACACATTTTGCCTTGATGAGTTCGTTTAT
>JBAPVR010000023.1:0-15287 GCA_049283295.1 Candidatus Aquirickettsiella sp. | reverse complement strand
GTTATCAACCTAAAGCTTTAGAGTTTATACTGGGCTTTATTCATGAAAACATTGATTTCTTTCCAGTAAAAAAACTACCGGCCTACTTTTTAGATACCAATCCCGATAGCTATAATTGTTTAATGCTTGCGGCGGAATTTCAACCTATATCTGTACCTACTATTTTAAATTTTATTTATACGCAGATTGAAAATTTCAAACCAAATCTAATAAAGATATTATTCGCTAAAAATAAAAAAGGTTGCCATAGTCTGATGCTAGCGCGTCATCACCCTATAGCCATGACGTCCATTATAAATTTTATTCATGCACAACCCAAAGATGTCATTACAATCACCTTAGAACAAATATTTTTAGAAAAACATAATTTAGGATTTACTATTTCGATGTTAACCGCTCGCGATCACGCTAATTCCTTAAAAATTATACTTGAATTTATTGATAAAAACCCTGAGCTTTTCACCCGAGAAAATTTGCTTCAGTTAATCTTAGAAAAAAATGAATTGGATTATAATAGTTTAATGTTAGCTGCGCGTAATCAATGTGCCGGTGTTTCACATATTCTAAATTTTATCCAAAACCAACCTGAAGTTTTTTCATCTCTATTTCTTAACCAGCTACTTTTGGAACATGACAAAAATAGGATTAGCACATTAATGATAGCTACGCGCTATCAACCTGAAGCACTTAAATTTATCCTTGATTTCATTCAGAATCAACCTGAAATTTTTTCACCCAGTTTTCTTAACCAATTTCTTGTCGCTCAGGATCAATATGGCACGAATGCATTAATGGTAGCCGCTACTTATCAGTTTAAAGCGGTTGAGTTGTTATTGAATTTTTTAACTCATAATATTAAACATATTAGCAACGATACGCTACAAGAATTTATTTTTAAAAAAATTCATGACAAAGAAGCAGCCACAGCCGTACTTTTTGGTGGTCGCTACAATTTCAAAAAAACTATTTTATCAGTCACCGCTCAATATAAAGATAGCACGGCCATTCATGCGTTACTCAAATTTATAGACGAGCATATTGATTTAATAGGGCTTAAAATTTTCATTAATTTATTTAAGGAAAAAGACAACAAAGATAACCCGATTTTTCTGAACACGTGCTCTAACTATTTCTTTCCCATGAAAAAAATTTTAAACTTTATCGCCACATTACCGGACTTTGAAGCGTTAATACCCATTCAAAACCTGGTCGCCGATTTCATATTTGAACAACTCGCTCGATGGCCTGTAACCGCAGATGACGAAAGTTTATTTTATAAAGTAACCTATAATTGTTCCACATTCTTATTAAGTTATTTTAATGCGGATCGTTTTAACGTTTACCTTGATAATTTGGAGAGCGTTGCCAAAATCCTACTTTGTTGTTTACACAGCGAATTCGAACACAAAAAAACAAAAGAACTAAATCAGTATTATTTTTTTAGATTGTTTTCTTCAATTGAACCAGAACTTCAAGCCATTGAAGCGTTGGAAAAAACTTTATATACAGAATCCAATAAAATAATTGCTTTAAAGAGACTTGCCGATAAACATCCTAAGTTTCTAAAATCAAAGTCCATATTAGCTTGTCTATTTGCTGCTTTTCAAAAAATAGAAGATCTCAAAGCTGAAGAAGTCTGCGAAAGGAATTATGAAAATGATTCTAGGAAAATTCAACACGCTATGCTTGCTTAGTTGTACGTCATCAATCTTATCCCGTTAATCTTAATGGTTTATTTACTACCAAAAAAAATCGCGCCCTTCTCTGGCTGAAGTTATGCAAATTAATGAGACAATATTAAGAATTACTGAACATACGATCGAGGCATTTTGCTGGTAAAACCTAAATAGAGTGCAATAATAGCCGTTAGTAGATAGAAAAAACTATCCGAAATAGTAATATGCAAAACACCTAAATTGCCATTCATGGCAAAACTCCAAATCGCAACTATGGCAAAGATAACACCCAAAAACTTAAAATATAAACGAGCATAAAACATCGAACCGCTGGCCGACAAAGCAAGCAAGCCGACTAGTATATAAATAAGATTCAATAAAATACTCACCGTAAAAAAACTGAACAATACATGGTTGGGGGTAATAGGTGGAATAAAGCCCAGTATGCCTAGTAAAATAAACACTATAGCAAAAATTAAGGCCATACCTCTTAAGAACACGCTGAAACTCCCTTGGCAACGTTTGGTTTGTCACCCAACTCACGAGTATGTCACGCATACTTGAGCGCTGTATCTTTCAAATTCATAACGAACAGTATTGGCTTATGTCCAGCAGGAGCTCAAGTCCTTCAAGAAAAGAATCGATCCGCCTCTTCTTGAAACTCCCCATCGTGGCACACCAATCCGCCTGTTAGCAACGTGATGAGCAATGAGTATAGTTTACCTATCGAAATAAGCAAATAGAAGCACATGTCCTCAACAAGATGACCTACTTGCATGAAAATGTTTAATTATTAGGCATTAGGATGACAAATTCATGTTTACTCACAGATTCTGTGAATAACTTTGTGGACAGCGTTGGGTGAAGCTAGTAAAAACCTTGATTTATATGTCATCGTTACACTTTGTACAAGCTTTAAACAAAAGAAAAAAAATCCCTTTTTTCAAATAGTTATTTCCTGTCAATCAAAAAATTACTTTTAATGCTGTTAAGATTGCATAGAATAAATTAAATTTAGCAGACTTGTGCAAAAGTCCTGTACATTCTTAGCTAAACTCAGCATTGTCAATAGGTAGTCTATGGAAATTTATAACAAACTTTTCAACCTGTTAAATCCAGATGATTTATTACTGACAGGCAATAAACGGTTAATTCCCTTTTTATATAAAGCTTATGCGCGACATCAACAATCACAAAAAAAACGCGTTTGGTGTACACCGCAATTTTTTACTTTTACACATTGGTTAGAAACGCTTTGGGAAAAACAGTTCATTGAGACCCAGGGGTTTTCTTTGCGTTTACTCAACCAACAACAAGAATGCATGCTTTGGCAAACGATTATTCAGCAATCGACTTATTCTTTTTTAGATACCCCGCATACCGCAAAGAACGCTCAGCAAGCCTGGCAATTACTGCAGCAAGCGCTACTTGATTATCGTTCACCCCACTTTAAACAATCTAATGAAACCGAAACTTGGCAAATCTGGGCCACTCATTTCGTAAGTCTTTGCCAAAGTCATGCTTATATCGATTTATCCAGCGCACTGAATCACCTCATTCTCTTGTTCAACAAAAAAATTTTAAAGCCGCCGCAACGTATTTTTTTAATTGGATTTAATGAAATAAATCCGCAATATAAAAAACTGCTCTGTGTTTTAGAAGCACAACACTGCCACATATCTCATTACGCACCGCTGCATGCACCTGCAAAACAACAACGCCTATGCTTGACGGATAAAGAGACGGAGTGTCATAACATGGCACTCTGGACATATCAATCCTGGCAACTGGGTAAAAAAAATATAGGCTGTGTCATTCCCAATTTAGTCAAGCACCGCGAATATTTACTCAACACTTTTAACGATGTATTCAGTGAATTAGCGCCTAGAGATGGGAGCCCTCCCCCTTTTAATATTGCTGCCGGAAGCCCATTACTTGAATTTGCATTGATTCAAACGGCAACGCATATACTCGGCTTAGAAGCTATCAATTCATTTCAACAAATCAACCCCTTACTACGTTCACCTTACTTAGCGGGCTCTCAACAAGAACAATCGCAACGTGCACAACTTGATATTTATCTCCGTTGTCATGCTGAAAATAGAATGAGCTTAGATCAACTGCTTAAGATGAGTCACCAACAAGCTTGTCCGCTTTTAAGTGGTTTGATTGCTACTCTAATTCCGTTAATAAAAAAATATCCTGTCAATTTTTTAGCTAAACCCAGTTTTTGGTCGGCGTATTTTACTCAAAAACTTCATGCTTTAGCCTGGCCTGGCGAGCGTTTATTAAGCAGTAGCGAATATCAATTACAAGAACGTTGGTCTGAGTTACTGACCGAGTTCGCCGGTTTAGATTTTATTCTCGGGGAAATATCACACACCACTGCGCTACAGCAGTTCCATGAATTAATGGCTACAACTTTATTCCAAACCAAAACCTTGCATGAACCACCCATCCAAGTATTAGGATTATTAGATACAGCAGGTATGTATTTTGATGGGCTATGGGTCATGGGACTTGATGATAGAACCTGGCCAGCACCCGCGAAACCTAATCCCTTTATTCCTTATGCGTTACAGCGCGTTCATCAACTCCCTTATGCCTCCAGTGAGCGCGAATATTATTTTGCGTCTATGTTGACTAAAAATTTAAGTACTCGTGCAGAAATTATTATATTCAGTCATCCAGCACAGCATCAGGACCAGGTTCTACGCCCGAGCGTCTTAATTAAATCCGTACCTCTAACTGATTTAAATGCTCTAAAACTTCCGGCGTATGAAGCTTTAGCAAAAAAAATAATGGCTACACAACAATGGGAATATTACCCGGATGAATCACTAAGCTTAGCTGAAGATAAGCGCTTCACTGCAGGCACACAACTTTTACAATCTCAAGCGATATGTCCCTTTCAAGCATGCGCACGCTGGCGCTTAAAAGCTCATTTCTACCCCTTCCCACAAAACGGACACAGTGCTCGAGAACGTGGCATACTTTTACACCAGGTCTTGGAACAATTTTGGAATGAGGTAAAGGATCAACGAACCTTATTAGCACAAACACCTACGGCTCTCCATCAACTGATTACTATGGCTATTGACCATTGCTTAGACTTATTGAGTAAAAAACGACCGCTTGTTTTTAAAACTCTTTTTATCGACATAGAACGACAACGTTTGCAGACTTTATTAAAAAATATCATTGATTTAGAAAAACAACGTCCCGTTTTCAGCCAAACACAACATGAAACTAAGCGACAATTAACACTGGCTAAATTATCGCTCACACTACGCATCGATCGACTCGATCAACTTAATGACACTCAAAGCATGATTATAGATTACAAAACCGGCGTACCAAATAAAATAGATTGGTTAGAAGAACGTTGTGAGTACCCACAATTACCACTGTACTGTTTAAGTTATCCTGAAACAGTACGCAGTTTTGCCATCCTGTATCTGCAGAGTCATAAAATTACCCTACAAGGAATAACGGCAGAAGAAACCGGCATGCAGCAACTCACCTGCTTAAAAAAATTAAAAACCTCACTGGCCTTGAACCATTGGTCGGATCTCCTTAAACATTGGCAAGTTTGCTTAGAAAAACTGGCCCTAGAATTTCAACGCGGGGTTGCTACCGTTAATCCCAAACAGGGCGCTAACACCTGTCGACGCTGTGATTTGCAGTTGCTTTGTCGTATTAATCATCCGCAAGTTAACACAAGGGTCGTATGAAATCTTCATTACACTTAGCCGATGCTGAACAGCGCCAGCAAGCACTCGATCCTAATCAGTCGTTTATTGTACAAGCACCCGCGGGTTCCGGAAAAACGGAATTATTAGTACGCCGTTATCTACTGTTATTGACACACGTTGTTGTTCCTGAAGCGATTATTGCCATTACATTCACACGTAAAGCCGCTAATGAGATGCGTTTACGGGTCATGCAGGCCTTGGAGCTTGCACAAAACGCTGAACCACCCTCTGACAACACAGCTGAACGTTATCATTTAGCTAAAAAAGTATTGGCACAGGATCAAAGCTTAGCATGGAATTTGTTAAGCAATCCGAATCGGCTGCGTATACTGACCATTGATAGTTTTTGCCAGTCCTTAACGAGACAAATGCCCTTACTCGCGGGCTTAGGAGAAAAATTAACCCCGGTCGATAATCCTGAATGGTTGTATCGATTAGCGATACAAGAACTCCTTAATCAACTCGAAGATAATTTGCCTTGGCAAGCCTCATTAAGTCACTTATTGCGTCATTTAGATAATGATTTTCAACGTATCGAAAACTTATTTATCCCGATGTTGGCACGACGCGAACAATGGTTAAATTATTTGTTGCAGCGTCAACCGCAGTTACGGGTAGATTTAGAACAAACTTTATTTACTATTAATCAAACATGCGTCAAAAAATTAAACGCGCTGGTTAGCAAAGGCTTAACAGCAGAACTGTTACAACTCCTCAATTTTTCCTTACAACAACGTCATTTAGTTCCTTTAGTCCAGTCTGATGATTTAAGCTTTTGGCAAACAGCAAGTCAGTTATTGTTAACAGAACACAATACCTGGCGTAAACAATTTAGAAAAACCGAAGGCTTTGCTGCAGCGAGAGACATAAAAAATAAGGTGGCACAAACAGAAATTCAAACGCTAAAAAATAAATTATTGCATTTAATGAGTCATTTAAGCCAACAACCTTTAATCAAAGAAACATTAATCGCTTTAAAACAAGCACCTCCTCTCCATTATACGGATTCACAGTGGCAAATTCTCAAATCACTCTTTGAATTATTGCCGGTCTTGGTTGGCCATTTAAAAATTATTTTTCAACAACAACAAAAGGTCGATTACACCGAAATTCTACTCGCTGCGTGTGTTAGCTTAGGTCAGCCAGAAAATCCCACCGATTTAGCGTTGGCTTTAGACTATCAAATTCAACATTTACTCGTCGATGAATTTCAAGATACTTCGAGTACACAACTGCATTTAATCGAAAAATTAACCGCCGGCTGGCAACATCAGGATGGCCGCAGCTTATTTTTAGTGGGTGATCCCATGCAATCGATCTATCGATTTCGTAAAGCCGAAGTTGGTTTATTTTTACAGGTACAACAGTGCGGGATAGGTTCACTGCAACTGCATGCCTTAAGCTTATCCGTCAATTTTCGTTCTACATCGGGTATCGTCGATTGGGTAAATCAACAATTTAGTCAGTTATTACCAGACAATCATGATAGCCAATACAGCACTGTCGGTTACTCTCCAGCGCGCGCCTATTCGCAAGCTACGGGACAGAACGATGCCGTTTCAACCTACTGGCAACAAACCGAAAATTCAACCCTAGCAGAACTAGGCGAAGCCGAGCAGATCATAAAAATTATTCAAAAAATTAAACAGGAAAATAATCAAAGCTCTATTGTGATATTAGTACGTGCACGTAGCCATTTACGCAGTATTTTACCGTCCTTGCGACACGCAGGAATTCCTTATCAAGCGATAGAAATTGATAGTCTCGCCGAAAAATCAGCCGTGCAAGATCTGTTAAGTTTAAGCCGCGCATTGCATCATTTAGGAGATAGGATAGCTTGGCTGGCTGTATTACGATCACCCTACTGCGGCTTATCATTAAATGATCTTTACCAAATCACACAATTTAGCAATGAAGAAAAAACCTCGGTTACGCTTTGGCAACAACTGCAGCAGTTTGAAAAAATCCCGCTCTGTACCGCCACTAAACAACGCTTACGCCGTATCATGCCGATTTTACAACAGTGTTTACAACAACAAGGTCGACTTCCTTTCCCGTTATGGATCAAACAAACCTGGTTAGCTTTAGGGGGCCCTACCACCTTGACAAACTGGGAAGAAATGGATCATATTCACGCCTATCTAAATTTTTTAGACCTTAAAATTAAACAGCAAGGCGAAGCACTCGATTTTTTTAAGCTAGGTGATGAATTAAGTAACATTTACACACCCACCACCACCTCGGTTACATCCATTCCTGCAGTCGAAGTCATGACCATCCATAAAGCCAAAGGCTTAGAATATGATCATGTCATCCTAACCGGATTACACCGCCGGAGCCGTCCTGAAACAGCACCATTATTGTTGTATAGCGAGAAAATACTAGCGCAACAGAAAAAAGAGTTTTTACTCGCACCCATCAAAGCCAGCCATGAAGAACATGATTTAATTTATAATTATCTGTTTAGCGAAGAAAAACGAAAAAACACAGCGGAGTTAACACGCTTGCTGTATGTCGCGTGTACGCGGGCTAAACAATCCTTACATTTGTTAGGCACATTTCTACTCGATGAAAAAACGCTAGCACTTAAACCGCCTGCGTCACAATCCTTATTAAGTCAATTATGGCCCGTGCTGGCTATCCAACCAGAATCAGTTTTAGCGCTTACAGGAAACAAAACCCCACAAATATTAGACACTCCGCGTTTATTGAAACGTATCGTGGTTGATACGCACACATCGCTGACGTACCAACCATCGCGTCCTATGATAAATACTCAGGCCTATGCCTATCAATGGCAACTCTGTCCGGACCGGATATTGGGAACAGTGATGCATCGTTTACTCTATCAAGTCAGCCAAGACGGGTTAGTACATTGGAGTAAAAAAATAACTAACGCACAAACCATGTTCGCTCGTTTACTGGCACAAAATGGTTTATTAGCATCACAAATAGCGCCTGCTTTAGATAAATTGAATAACTGTTTAGAAAAAACCTTAAACGATCCGCGCGGACGTTGGATTTTAAGTCAAGAACATTTAGCAGCACAATCAGAATATGCCATCACTGCCTTATTCAATGACACGCTGCACAATTTAATCATCGATCGAACTTTTATTGATCCCATCACAGGTATACGTTGGATTATTGATTATAAAATTACCGATTATCAAGGTAATGCACCAGAAGAATTTTTAAAATGGGCTCGGCAACAGCATCAATCACAATTACATAACTACGCCCAAGCTTTATTACTGGATGCGAAATGTTGTGGCAGTCTGCTCCTACGCTGTGGCTTATATTTCCCACTCACCTCCCTGTGGTGTGAATGGGAATTTACTGAAACAACAGTGACTGAACTTATCGAGCATTAATGACAGTAGATTGGTCCGGCATCCTTGCATCTCCTGGCTCATCCCAGGCTGTGCGCCGCGGCTCCCAGCATAATTTAACCGTACAATAGACCTTTTACTGACTCACCCATCAAACCACCTGCCATAAACTCCAAGCAATTATGAATAACCGTTATTTTGTTGGCCATTAAAAACTTAAATTTTTAACCCTGAGATTTTTAATTTCTTATAGGTACTTAATTTTATTTTAAGCTATAAGGAATAGACTTTACTTATTCGGTAATAACATTGATGCTGCTTAAAAATTACACAAATACCAAGTTGAAGCTTGCTATGCAATAACATCAATAAAGAAACAATAAGTGTACTATCAGCCGGTAATAAAATTAATAGTACAAAAATAATTTAAAATGACAACCGTTACATAAGTAAAACTGCATAAAGTTAGCATTGAAAACGTCTAACTCATTGTTATTGATAATAATAAAAAATAGGGTTCTATGGTCAGCTATAAAGAAATATGTGTAAAACAGTTTGAAGCCGAATATAACTTAAGACTTGAAGAAAGCATATTTATAAATGATTTTCAACGTGCGTTACAATGCTTTCCCGACATGCAGAATTCCCAAGAAACGTGGGGAAAAGAACTGATTTCAGAATTTGAAAAGCAAATGATTATGCTTAATGAACTGCAAGATCAACTTATTAACTTTAATTCTAATCAAACCGGTCTATCAGAAACAACCTCTAAGATTGAGAAAGGTTTTGATAAATATGATGAACTAAGCCAAAAAAACCAATCTGAGTTATTTGCCCTATTCACTGAAAATTGTTTAGCCTATTCCCAAGAAAAAAATAGTTTTTTTAGAAAACTTTCAAAAAAGAAAATTCTGCTCCTACTAGCTACGCTTGGAATTGATGGTAATGTAAAAAACGTTTTGGATTCTTACACCCATATAATAATAGAGGACCTTACTTCTAAAGGGCTTGCTTCTGAAAAATTAATAAACTCTTTAAAAATTATAAAAAATCCTCATTTTCATGCATGTAAACTACATTTAAGTAATTTTATTTTTGTAGCTCATAAAGAAGCTTTTTCCCTACTACAACAAAGAATTAAAAAAAATTTATTGGAATTGAATATACAAAAAATTAAAGAAGATTGCGATGATCACGTTTTATATCTTAATTTTCATCGTGACTGTCTTGTTAATTTAGTCAACAGTTATCAAGATTACAACCATGAACTTGATGATCTTAAAAATAAATTAGAAACTCTCAAAATGGATGTAGGCGACCCAATAAAAGATTGGCTTAATAAATATAGACAATTTTTCGACCCATCATCATTTCCTCTTGATATTACACAGAAAATTTTGACATCAAAATGTAAAGATCTTTCTCAATTCAAAACCCAATTAAAAATAGATAACCCCACCGAGTTTTTACAAGAAGTAAAAAATAAAATACAAAATTTTTTAGATAATGAAATTGAAAAACTAGAGCAGGAATTTCAAGCCTGTCAAACTACTCTCAAGGAATTTGCAGCTTCATCTGAGATACCTCATGGTGTTCTGGATAAACTGCTGAAAAATAAAAAATCACTCTATTTAAAAACCAAAGAATCCTGGTTAGCGCGTAAAAAACATTTAGATCGTGTAAAGACATTGAGTGATTTAAAAAATTTTAATCAGCATTTTCCAGCAAAAAATCTATTTAGCGCAGATGTATTAAATCGGGAAAAAACAGCATTGCACTTAGCTTTTATATTTTTAGACGCATCTAAACCGATTGAACAAAATAAAATACTTATTAAAACTTTATCCAAAATTTCCGTACTGAACTTAGATGAAAACATTTCTTTCATTATAGAAAATGTAGATGTAAATTTACTACCCCATTTTTTGAACCACTTGCTACAATTTGTTAGCTCAGAAAATAATAACCTTACCAACGATGCTGTTAAAGAGGCTACTAGCTATTTTAAAGTAAACTGTCTTAAAACCTTTTTTACCAAGCAAAGCGAAAAAACAGCTTCTTATATACTACACACACTCGATAACACGCCGTTCAATATAACCCTCAATGCAGAATCGTATAAAAATTTAATCCGTTATTTGCTCTATATTGATTTAAATTCACTTGAAGAATTGCTTAAATGTAATTTAGATCTAAAATTAAAAATTATAGATTGCTATAAAGATGTTCGTGAAATCAAAAATGAAGACATTCATCGCGTTATTACGCGATTGATTTTAACTAAAAAACTCCTAAACTTATTTGTAGAAGAAAAAACAGCTTCTAGTGCTGAATCTACCGATGCTTCCACAATTTGTTCATTAGGGGAGGCTTGTTGTTTGTTCCAGCAATTTTCAGAACTTCAGCGTCAAGATAATCAAGCTTATCCTTTTTTAGGACAAGACAGTAGCTCTCGAAATCTACTGTATGTTTTTCAAGAGGCTGTATTTAACGTGGAAGTGTTTCTAAGAGATATAAGCACGTTTGAGAAACGTCCCTATTTATCCACTTTATTTTTAAATTCTGGACAACAAAAAAAAATAAATATTAATGATTTGATAAATAATTTGAAAAAAATACCTATAACGCAAGCGGATAAGAATTATATTAATGATTTTTTTGAAAACTGGAAAAAAACCAATGCACACATTATAAATGCGCCACGGGATCGCTTTTTTATCGGATTAATTATGCTTATTTATAGACATATTAAAAAAATATTTTTTTCCTCAAATTTTAATACTACCAGTCATCAAACCGTTAACGAGTTACATAACTTTTTTTCAAAATTTTGTGAAATCTTAAATGAACTTAAAAACAAGCTAGACTGCTCGAATCTTAATGAAAATCAATTTTCTGAATCAGAAAATTTTCCATCCTCTAAAAATGTAAACAAGATGTGAAACTTAAAAAATCAAACAAGAGGCGTTTTATTTAGCCGATCGATATCGAATTTATAGAAATGTTTTTAATACTAAACTGATATGGGTATGCAAGGTCTCAGCAGCGCTATGCCAATGGTCATGAAATAGATATCCGGCGCCAATAAATAACACCACCCAGAACGCTGCCCCGGAATAAGCAAACACCGCAAAATACCGAAAAGGTAATTTTAAGGCCCCTGCCACATAGCCTGTCAGATGACGCACACCGGGAATAAAGTAACCGATCACCAACGCCCATTTACCGAAGCGTTCAAACCAATTATGGGCAAGCTGATAACGTTTTTCGGTTAATCCGATATATCGACCCCAGGTCTGACTCAGATAATGACCGGTCGCTAACCCTAATCCATAACTGCCGCTGATACCACAACAACTTCCCGCATAAGCCGCCACTAAAGTAGGAACTACGACCAGTTTTCCTTTGGCCATTAAAAATCCTAACAATAATAGCAACGATTCCTCCGGTATGGGTAACGCAAAAATGCCTAAGCCAAACCAAACAAAAATAACCCAACTACCATAATGATTTAACCAAGGTAAAAAATGATCCAACAAAGTAGGTAACGACATAAAATCTATTTGATAAATTAAAACGAGTTAATGGTTTGAATGACCAAAACTTCACGCAATTAAAACATTAAAACCTAGCTTTGTCCGCCTGTCAGAAGCTTACTCATGGAACCCCGACATGGCATTTCGATACAATTAAGCAGGATGAGTAATAGCATCTTCGATCTTTTTCAGTTCAGCTTGATTTTTATCCTCTTGGCGCGCAGCCACTTGCTCATCAAAAACTTTAATAGGCAATTCGTTGTCAGCCACTTGATTATCAAAGACATCAAAATCATCGTTACTACTGACTATGTCATCATCGCCGTCGTCGTCATCATCCCGAACTTGTGCATAATGACTGGATAGATAAGGTAAAACAATGACCTGTGTCCCAATATTAGCAAAGTCTCTATTGAGCCACTCAGCGTCATCGGCAAACATTCGCACGCAGCCATGGCTAGCATTATAGCCTGGGACACCGCGCGAAGCATGCATCGCAAAACCGCCCTTAAAAAACATGCAATACGGCATCGGGGCACCCCCATAGGGTTTAGGAAATTTAGTTGAAGTACACCCGAAACCTCGTTTCTCGTAGATTTTGAATGTCCCAGTAGGCGTATGGCAAGGTCTGCCTAAATCTGGGCACCAATTTTGGCCGCCCGATGCCGGCCCCCAACGAATGATGTTTCCGGCCGGACCATAAGCTGCCCACGCATTTAATGCCGGCGAGTAAACAATCATCTTTCTACCCGAAGGGGTTCTATAGGGCGAAAATGGTGTATACTCCATCCAATTAGTCGCATCGAGATTTCGTGGTGCAGCGATCCTCATTCCGGGCCAAATACCGGTATTCATGCGATTAATGCGTTGGACTAATTCGCGTCGTTGTGGATTAGGAAATAAGGTATACCAAGTTTCTCCTTTCGCAACGACCAAACAATAAAGGCGAGGATCATTACACAAACTTTGTAATAACCAACCCCGTGCGGCAAAGCTATCACCATGCATAATTAAGAATACAACAAGTAATGCAATCAATAAACTAAATTTTATGAGTATACGCATAATTGCTCCTTCCGCTTAGTGAGGGCGGTTTTTTCGCTTTTTAAGAAAGCGTTACTCTTATATTAAAATGATAGTCTATTTTTTAAGGCTAAGAAGAAACTTTATGCTTAAATTTGCTGAAAAAAATCGTAAGTGGTGGATCCTACTCGCCATGTCGAGCTCCTTAGCACTGGTATTTATTGACCAAACGGCCTTAGCCGTAGCGCTACCGGCTATCCAACGCGAACTTAACCTCACGAATAGCCTCATTCAATGGGTTATCAACGCTTATTTATTAGCGTTAAGTGCCATTATTTTATTGGGTGGAAAAATAGGCGATAGACTCGGCCATAAACGCGCTTTTTTATTTGGTGTGAGTGTTTTTGTTGTTTCATCCGTATTATGCGCACTCGCCGAGTCAGGTTGTTGGCTGATCACGATGCGTGCCCTACAAGGTATCGGCGGTGCTTTTATGATGCCCTCAACTAACGCTTTAGTCACTAATGCTTTTCCTGATAAAGAACGCGGCAAAGCCTTAGGAATTTATGTCGCTCTGGCTGCTGTATTTCTCGCCTTAGGCCCCTTATTAGGTGGATTCTTAACTCAAGTGTTTAGCTGGCGGGCGGTTTTTTGGATTAATTTCCCCATTGCATTAATCAGTATTTTCTTAGCGATTTCCTCCGTTCCTAAATGGCAGCGATCCGAAAAATTAAATATTGATTGGGTCGGATTTTTCATCTCCATACTTTTTATTAGTGGTTTTGTATTAAGTTTTATGGAAGGGCCTAATTGGGGTTGGACCTCATTGTCTAGTATTAGCCTATTTACATTTAGCCTACTAAGTCTTGCTGCTTTTATTCTCTGGGAAAGAAAAACAATCAATCCCTTAGTCGAATTAGATCTATTTAAAAATCTTACTTTTTCTATACTATTTAGTGTATTAATGATTATTCAATCGGTAGGGATTGTGTTTGTGTTTTGGGCGATATTTTTACAAAACGTTTTACACTACACTCCGTTAAAAGCCGGTGTACTCCTGTTACCTGCGATGTTACCCATCATTGTTATGGCACCCGTCGGAGGACATTTACGTGATAAATACGGACCCACCGTTCCTATGTTCTGGGGATGTCTGTTAATTGTATTAAGTCTAATTTGGGTAGGCATTATGAGTCATCATCAAACCTATGCTATTTTATTCCCGGGTTTACTCGGTTTCGGTATTGGCATGCCTTTAATGCTATCTGGCATTATGGTAACGGTGATGAATATGGTCAAAGTCGAACAACGCGGTATTGCCAGTGCCATACTGAATTGTTCTCGACAATTTGGTACCTCTATAGGTTTAGCGGTATTAGCAGGATTGCTAGCTAGTTTAAATAAATGGCAACTCACTTCTTTTTTAAAGCAAAGCGCCGCACCCTTTTCGTCGTTACAAGAATATCAAATTGATGGTTTATTAGTACAATCACAACGTGCTATGCAAGCAGTAAGTCATTTCTCAGCACAAAACTTGCAACTATTAAAAGCCGCTGCGGCTAAAGCCTATACCCTAGCTTTTAGTATCACCATGTTTGTCGCAGCATTGTTTGCCTTGATAAGCCTGGCACTGATATTCAAAATTCCGCACAGAAAAAAAGAAACTAAAAATCCCTAAAAACAAACATTCCGCATTATTAATGTACGATTAAGATTTTTTTATTACAAAAACTTTAATCTGGAAGTCTAAAGACGTAATGTTGCCGTTTAGAGATTAACCCTCCGTTCCATTGTGGATTCGCAACTAGCTCCTACTAAAAGTAATGCCCTATTTTGTATGCAGGCGAGTCGCTATGCTCACGAAAAATTTCAGCCGTCGTGTCCCCGAAATTTGTTCGCATTACGCGACTATCATTAGGCCGCGACCGTCCTGCGTCCGACGCGCACTCATCCCTAACGGGATTC
>JBAPVR010000022.1:0-51136 GCA_049283295.1 Candidatus Aquirickettsiella sp. | reverse complement strand
ACAGAAGGCATCACAAAAGTGGACTATGTCTTTACATGATTGGAGAGCTGCTATGAATCGATTCGCTATCGAATTCGAGGGCAGATTCTCCTAACTCGGCATTTACACAAAATGGTTTACAGGCTCGCGATTGGCGGTTGCGCAACAGCGGATGGCTATTATTAAAGGCCAAGGTGCACAGCTGTTTACTAATCCGGATAATCCTAATCCACCAATGCAGAGCATCCAATGAACTTTGCATCACTCTATGCACGCTATGAAGAAAGCAAACACTACAAAGACCGTTGGCTAGCCTTATACAAAGATTTATACACTTACGTTATCCCTGATCGGGATGCGTTTAATATTAAATTTAATTGCCGTGATGACGGTAAACCAACTGGCTTGCAAATGTGGGACAATACCGCACTTTTAAGGGCGTATCAGCGTGCGAATGATCTACATGGTCTGTTACTGCCACAAGATCGTGTATGGGGTAAATTAAGCCTTGATCCGCATCTTATTAACCCTAATCAAATCAGTGAACAGCAACCCTTACTGGATGAAGTAAATGATAGGCTTTTCTTTTATCTGAATCAATCAAATTTAGCCAGGATGGTGGCTTCAAGTAATTTAGATTTAGTGGGTGGTACGGCCGCATTGTGGGTAGAATCCATTGATGATGTGACGCCACTTTATTTTCGCTCTATTCCTGCAGTTGCTTTAACGATTGAATACAGCACGGATGATGTGTTAAATACCTGTTGGTATCAGTGCCGCATGAGTGGACGAAAGATCATTGAAGATTTTCCACACTATAAAAATAAAAGAAAATTACTAGATCAGCCGAATGAATTATTTGTCGTTATATACGGTCAAATTAAGTTAAAAGAAAATCAGTTTTATCTCTATGCCATTTTAGAAGACGACCCCTTAACGCCACTTTGGGAAACCGAACGCGAATATAACCAGATTATCATTTACCGCGATCGTGTCAGACCTGGCGAATGTGAGGGACGAGGAATAGGCATTGATTTATTACCGACCATACGTGACCTTAATCGTATTATTGAATATAGCCGTAAAAACTTAGCGTATAAGGCTAATCCGCCTTTATTTTACGATGCCGACAAGTATTTTAATCCGCATGCCGTTCGCCAATGGTCAGACGCGCTTATTGCACGTAATCCACAGGGTCGTAATCCCTTAGAAGCCTTACACTTGCCAGAATATCCCGAAGTGTTAGAACATATACGGGACTTAAGGCAAATTATTCGTGATGGCTTTCAAGTAGACCCTATTGGTGAAGTGAATACGCCTGTTAAATCCGCTACTGAAGTATCGATACGAGAAAACAGAGCACAGCGTACCAGTGCTACGGATATTTCGCGCTTAATTAACGAATTACCCAAGCAAGTTTTTACTATCAGTGCTCAAATCTTAGCGAAAAGGCGTTTACTCTCGCAAGATCGCAGTATCAGCAAACTGAGTACGCATTTACTACGTTTTGATTTCCAAAGCCCACTCTATGATCTGCAAAAACAAGATGACTTAAGCCACTTCACCATGATGGCACAGATTTTGCAGCAGTTTGGTGGTGAAGGTGCGGTATTAACGGCCACTAAAATGGAAGAAGTGTTACCTTTCCTTGCAGATAAACTCAATCTACCTTCTAAACTCATGAAGTCTAAGGAAGAATTTGCTAATTTTTTACAACATATGGCGCAGCAGATTCAACAAAGTCAAACACCCACACCACAATTACCGTCACCGTCAACCAGTGCGAGTCCGATTTCAATTCCAGGTCCTTCACAGGTGCAAATGTAATGTTAGAAAAACTTAATCAGCTATTAAAAGATAAAACTATCGATAAATTTCTATACGATACTTATCTATTATTTGAGCTTGATCCAAAAGGTAAAGCCTATCTAAACAACATGATAACAGATAGTTATATGGAACAAGCACGTGCTTTTACTGGCACTGCTTTTGCTTGGCAAGATGGTCGTCGCTCTGTTTGGCGGATGATTCAAGAAAATATCTACCAAGTTCACCATGCCTTGAGAGATGATTTTTAACAAGGAACTTAAACAATGACAGAACCCAAAAATACACAGGATGAGCAAAAAGTAGATGTTGCTATTTCAGAATTCAATGAGACGCCCATTATAACAGAACCTAAGCTCTATGCCGGTAAATACAAGTCCGTAGAAGCGCTAGAAAAGGCTTATAAAAGCAGTGCAGGCGTATTCAATGAAAATAAAATGCTCAAAGAAAAACTGAAAAACCAGGAAGCACCTGAAAATTATAGCGTGCCAGAGTTACTTTCATTACCCGAACAAGAGATACAAGGTCTGCAAAACATAGCCAAAACAGCGGGATTAAACCAAGAACAGTTTACTAAGACGCTGTCCGCTATGACCGAACAGCAACAACAGCATCAAACCCAAATAGAGGAAAGGAAAAAAGTACTTGGCGATAAACTTAACGTTATTGAAGACTATGTCACTAAAACCTATCCAGCCACTTTACATACTGCTACCTTAAATACCCTTATCGGAGATGAAAACGCTATGTCAGATGCTTTAAAACACCGCAATCAATTATTAAATAGCCAAGTACCTGGTTTAGCGAGTCAACGGGCCAATTTAGCCGATCCCTATGAAGGAAAAAATGAATTACTTAAAGTGGCCAAAGAGTATGAACGCGATCCTTCGGATAAAAATAGAAAACGCTATATTAATTTCGCTAGCGAAGTTGCGGAGGCGCTTAATAAATAATTAGGTGATTCAAACGCAAAGACTAATTGTCTTTCGACGAGACAAGGAGAGAACGAAGTTCGAAGTCGAGGAGCCCGCGATAGGCGCGCGTTGACGGGCGAAGCAGGAAACGCATCGCGCCGTAAAGTCATTGAGGGAGACGCGGGCATGAATCCCGTTAGGGATGAGTGCGCGTCGGACGCAGGACGGTCGCGGCCTAATGATAGTCGCGTAATGCGAACAAATTTCGGGGACACGACGGCTGAAATTTTTCGTGAGCATAGCGACTCGCCTGGTAGCTCATCTGACCTTTTTGGGATGTCGGATGGCTTCACAGCTGCTGCCTTCACACGAGCAGTAAAATCTTGCAAATAGCGCTTATCAAACTGGTTTGAATTGTACGCATCATCTATTTCAGATTGAAAATCATTTGCAGCATCTTCATTTAAATTAAGTTCAGGTGTTTTTAGCAGTTGATTCATTTCACCGTAAAAATAAATACTTATTTGGCTTTGTACATACTCAGTAAACTCTTGAAAATCCTGCTCATTAAATTCATCTTTTGTGCAAAGTTGCTCGTTTAATTGAAACTCCAGAGTGCTAATTCGCTCTGAATCTAGAGAGGCGCTAGAAGTATTTTGTTTCGGATCTTGATTTTCTGGTATTGGGACAATTATTGTTTGTTGTTTATTGTCATTATTTTTATTTTGTTGCTTCGCAAAAGCCCGCGCCCGCGCCAATTCTGTTTCTTCTTTTTTGTTGTTATTTTGTCCTCTTTTTTCTATAACTTGTTTTAGTTCTTCAGAAAAAGGATTATTACTGCTAGCATTTGTATTTTCAATCAAACTGTTGTTATTATTAACTTCAATATGTGCATTACTTGCACCGTTAACATTTGCAAAATCCCCTTTCCCTAATAATTGCTTATCAATTTCTTTAATTTTTTTATCAATACCCTCAATTAGAAGTTTAAAAGTAGTAGTTAGTTTACTTTGTGCGGTTATTTTATCTTGTTCGATTATTTCTTCTTGTGCAGCTTTCTTTTTATTTTTGGTGAAGTTTATTTTTTTTGATAATTTATTGTGTATTTCTAGTTTAGCTACATTGGCTTGTTCCTCTACCTTTCTTAATGCAATTACTTCTTGCTTAGTTAATTCATTCTTACACTGAGTTAAACGATCTTTTTCTTTTTGAAATTTATTTATTTCAATTTTATCTATTTCTTCAGATTGAACATTTTCGTGGTCTTGCTTTGTTACAAACTTTAACATTTATTACCCTTTAATATTTTTAGAAAATTAGATTATATTTTTTAATTATTAACGAAATATTAATAACAGCTTCTTTGCGTAATAAATTTTTTTCAAAAACGGAAAATGCGTGAATAAAATGTAAGCCATTGAATGTAAGAAGCTAGGTATAGAAAAATTTTTACTAGGCTAGTAAACAGCAAATAATTTTTAAAACATTTATTTTATAGAATCTATTTTTACTAGTTTCTTTTTTTTAAGTTTTTTTTAATTGTTGTCTCTACAAATATTTTTTAAATAAAAAATTGTTTTATTATTTAAAAAACTGTTATTGAGTCAACACACCTTCGGGACGTACGGTAAGATTGATGAGTTGGAATGTTTGAAACAAGCTGCTTTTTTTTGGTATCGGCAGCGGCGAGGCTTTATACACGGCCGTTTGGGCCGAGCGATCCAATACGGAATTACCACTGCTTTTAACAATAATCACTTCTAACACCATACCGCCCGGTGCCAAATGTACGGTTAATTTAGTTTCCAAGTGTTTATTCATTTCGGGTGGAATAATCCATTGTTGCGCAATCGCTTGTAGAATCAGATGCCGATATTTATCGGTCGTCGCAGCATTGCGTGCGGCATTGATCTGCTGCTGCGCGAGAGATGCCATTTCTTGATCCAGTAATTGTTGTACATTCTTTGCAACGAGCTTTAACGATGCTTTGGAGGGTTTGAGATGTTTATTCGCCATTTTTTTTTCAGTATTCGACAGCACTTTGCTGGGTTTAGTTTTAGCAGGCACTCCTTTTTTTATGAGTGACGCTTGTTTATAAGGTACTTTAAGCGGAGTAATTTTATCCTGCTCGGCTTTATGGCGCTTTTTTTCTTTAATCGCTAACAGAACTGGACTTTTTTCCAATAGCACTGGTTTTGATAAGGTTTTAGCAACGGCAGTCGGTAAAGGTTTGATTTTTTCTGTATCAGATTTTGATTTCTGCAGCAAACTATCCATGGGTATCGCTGTTGCGTGGATCACTTGTAAAGGCGGCGGCGATACCCATAACAATTTTGTGCTAGGGTGTAATGTCAAGAATAAAGCGAGCATTAAGACTATATGCAACACGATCGCAACGGCGAGCGAGTAGCGATAGTCTTCCTTATTCACTTGACTCAACATAGATGCGGCGCACTTGAAGCCGTGTGGGTGCTCAATTGGCATTCGCGGCATTTATCAAAAACCCGATTGCTATGAGTATACATCACGATTTAAACCGCTTTTGGCGGTGACTCGGTTAACAAACCAATATTAATGGCACCGGCTTGTTGTAATAAAACCATCGCAGTCACTACCTTGCCGTAATCAACTTTTTTATCACCTTTAACGAACACTTGGCGTGGCGCTTTTTTTTGTTCTGCACTGTGAATTTGTTGACTCACTTCTAAACTTAATTGATGAGCATCTAAAGCGGCGTCAGGATGCGCGGCGGTATTTAAATAATAAAGTCCCTTTTCATCAATGGACACAATGATAGGTTCCTGTGCGGGCGCAATCGTTTGCGCTTGGGCTTGTGGCAAATTCACTTTAATACCCTGCGATAGTAAGGGTGTCGTGACCATAAAAATCACTAACAACACTAACATCACATCAATGTAGGGAACGACATTGATCTCTGCCATGGGTCCTTTACGTCGCTGTGGCGGAAATTGATAAGAATTAGGTAGCATGACTTGTGGTATTCCCATGCACTTGTCGATACAAAATATTTGCGAATTCTTCTTGAAAGCGATGGTAATTATGTAATAAGTGTTGAATTTGATGCGAATAACGATTATAAAAAATCACCGCAGGAATCGCGACAAATAAACCCATCGCTGTAGCCACTAAAGCTTCGGAAATACCGGGGGCGACCATAGCAATGGTGGCTGTCTGTTGGGAAGCGGACAAGGCTTGAAAAGAAGTCATGATACCCCACACCGTCCCAAACAATCCAATATACGGACTGGTCGAACCTAAGGTCGCTAAAAAATCAAGATGTTTTTCCAATTGTTGGTGCTGCTCGGAATAAGCAATACGCATCGAACGTTGTACACCTTCCATAATAATAACCGGTGCATCCCCCACTTGTTGATGTAGACGTATGAACTCACGAAATCCAGCATGAAAAATACTCGCGAGACCGCTATGTTGATCGCGTTCACGATTTAAATCGGTATACAATTTACTCAGATCAACACCTGACCAAAATTTATCTTCAAATTGGGCGAGTAATTTTCGTGACCGTCTTAAAATGTATCCGCGCTGCAAAATCATCGACCAGGATACGATAGAAGCCGCCAGCAAAATTAACATGACAAACTTAACAAGTCCGCTAGCGGCGGAAAAATAATTCCATAATGATGGATCAACCGTTGGCATTATCTACCCTCAATTATATAGGCTTTACACTGGCTTTTTTTCTGTTGCCGTTCAATTCACAAATCCTCATTTATAGGTGTCGCGGCTTGTTTCATGAGGCAAAATCTTGTCAAAAAACTAAGGCTAGGCGTATACCGTTATACTTTAATTAATTTTATCAGAAAAATCATAATTGAGTTGTTTTTGTGCGTTGATAGGATCCGGCATCATCAATCCAAAATGAATATAGGTTTTTTTCGTAGCGATCCGACCACGTGGTGTCCGCATGATAAACGCTTGTTGAATTAAATATGGCTCTATCACTTCTTCGATAGTATCACGTTCTTCACCGATAGCTGCTGCTAAACTATCTAAACCCACGGGGCCACCGTCAAATTTTTCGATCAAGGTTAATAATAATTTTCGATCTTGCTGATCGAAACCTTCTCTATCGACTTCTAATAAATCTAAAGCTTGTGCTGCCAAAGATTGATCTATTTTTCCATCGGCTTTTACTTCAGCAAAATCTCTGACACGGCGTAACAAACGATTGGCTATCCGTGGCGTTCCGCGCGCGCGCTTAGCAATTTCACTCGCTCCTAAAGGATCAATCGTCACACCTAAAATTCCGGCCGAGCGCGTCACGATGCGACAAAGATCAGCCGCACTGTAAAACTCTAAACGTTGTACAATACCAAATCGATCTCGCAACGGTGACGTCAACAATCCGGCGCGGGTTGTGGCACCAATTAAGGTAAAGGGCGGCAAATCTAATTTAATCGAACGTGCAGCCGGCCCCTCGCCTATCATAATATCGAGCTGATAATCTTCTAAGGCGGGATACAGTATTTCTTCAATAACGGGACTTAAACGATGTATTTCGTCAATAAATAACACTTCTTTTGCTTCAAGATGGGTTAACAAAGCCGCCAAATCGCCGGCTCTTTCTAAAATGGGTCCCGAAGTTTGTTTAAGTGTTACGCCCATTTCATGTGCAATGATATGTGCCAACGTGGTTTTACCTAGACCCGGGGGGCCTACGATTAACACATGATCTAAGGCTTCGTTTCTGGCGCGTGCGGCATGAATAAATAAAGCCATTTGTTCACAAACGGATGCTTGTCCTAAGTAATCGGCTAAAGCGAGCGGACGGATGCGTGGATAGATTTTTTCATCTTCAGCATTTTTTTTAGCAGACGTTAGACGATCAGAGATTTGCATAAATAATGGATAAATAAGCCATAAAATAATTTAACTGCACTTTTTAAAGGTATCAATCTATTATTAGCTAAGTACACAGTTTTTAGCAAGCATAGCGCTTATTGAAAAGCTTACGCTGTATTAAGTAAATTATTTTTCAAAGAAAAATAATAGTCCGCTTAAGCTTTAATTAACCGTATTTAAGGCTTGTCGGATTAATGACTCTAAAGAAAGTGATGCGTCTTTAATCTGCAACACCGCACGACTCGCTTCTTGATTTTTATAACCTAAAGCCACTAAAGCGGCTATGGCATCTTGTTGATAATGGGCTAAGGATTGACGGTCATTTTTATCCGCATCCTTAAATTGGTTATGGGATAAACTTTTCAAACGATCACGCATTTCGATGATTAAACGTTCCGCTGTTTTTTTGCCAATACCTGGAACCGCTTGCAAGGCACCGACATTTTGTTGTTCAATGCAGCGAATAAATTCTGTAACTTCTATTTTTGATAAAATCCCCAAAGCGACTTTAGGCCCCACACCATTTACTTTTAATAATTGCGTAAATAATCCTCGCTCGTCGGAGGTACTAAAACCATACAAAAAATGCCCATCTTCACGCACAATAAACTGTGTGTATAAAAAAACTTTTTCTCCACATTCCGGCAACTGATAAAAAGTATGCATCGATGCTTGTACTTCATAAGTAAATGCATCGGCCACTTCTATTAATAGATACGGTGGCTGTTTCTCAATCAGTATGCCGCGCAATCGATTAATCATCGTCTTCTTCCTCGGCGAAATCCTTGTTTGAATACTTGCCCCCCCGACTGCCGTGCTTGCGCATGGCAAATCGCAATCGCCAATGCATCGGCGGCATCCGCTTGTGGTGTCCTGTCCAGATTTAACAAGAGTCGTACCATATGTTGTACTTGTTGTTTATTGGCAGCTCCATAACCGACCACCGATTGTTTGACTTGCCTAGCAGAATATTCGCTGATAATTAATTTAGCTAAGGCCGCTGCGACTAAAGCAGCACCGCGAGCTTGGCCTAATTTCAATGCTGCATTTGGATTGATATGCATAAAAACTTGTTCAATGGCCGCTTCACTCGGTGCATAGTGGTGTACCACACTTTGTAAACCAGTAAATATTTTTTCCAAACGCTCAGAAAAGACAGTACTTGCGACTTTAATACATCCACTATCCAGATAGTTTAATTGTGAACCTGCAATTTGGATAATACCATAGCCGGTAATACAAGAACCCGGATCGATACCTAAAATTATCGTATTTTTAGTTAAACTATCCGTTTCCTGATTCAGCATTAGGCTTGATTAGTATAGACATTTTGCACATCGTCTAAATCTTCCAACAGTTCAATTAAATGCTCCAATTTTTCTTGATCCTGGTCATTAAGTTCTACTTTCGTACTCGCCAGCCAAGTCACTTCACTATTCGCTGGCGTTAAAATTTTTTCTTGATAAAGCTGAGTTAAGCCTGCTAATTGGCTTTCTTCTACCCAGATATCAATACTATTATCCGGATAAGTAATGGCATCTTCAGCACCTGCCTCTAACGCAACTTCTAAAATACGTTCTTCTTCTGAACCGGGTGAGAAAGTAAGCACACCTTTTTTACTAAATAAATAGGCCACTGATCCCGTGGTACCGAGATTACCACCTGATTTGCTAAACGCATGTCGAATTTCAGCAACGGTACGATTGCGATTATCCGTTAAGGTATCCACTAAAACCGCAACGCCTTTAGGACCATAACCTTCATAACGAATTTCTTCCATCTGCGCGCCGTCTAAACCGCCTGCACCGCGCTTAGTAGCGCGGTCGATAGTATCCCGAGTCATGTTTCCCGTTAATGCTTTATCAACTGCCAAACGCAAACGTGGATTACTATTTAAATCCCCGCCACCCATCCTGGCTGCCACGGTAATTTCTCGGATCAATTTGGTAAATAATTTACCTCGTTTCGCATCTTGTTTATTTTTTCGATGTTGTATATTTGCCCATTTACTATGTCCGGCCATAACACTCTCTTCTTATACGCTTCGCATTTAAATTTTGTTTAGGTTGCCGCCCTATTCCCAATTCTCTTCGCGGCACTTTCCAAAAACTCAATTGCTGTGAATTATACTAAATTACCTTCACAAAAAATTTGATTATACTGGATTGCCGTCACTAACGATGTCATCGGTAGTAACCAAATTAAACCTATACCCAAAGTCATCAAAACTAAAAGACCAAATACGAAACTGGTGCCGACTATCAAATAGATATTTTTAAAAAAATGTTGATTGATTGACTGAAAGGCCATACTTAAACTTTGTTTACTCGCCATTTTTTGATCCAAAATAAGCAACACGGTCATGAACACTAAAATTGAAAAATAAAAATATAAAAAGAAACAGACTAAAAATATAGCAAATAAAAAAATGCTGCCTAACACTGAGCCTAAATAAATGATTTGCTGTTTAAATAATGCACTATCTAAAAGAATATGTGTGCTAGAAATGATAAAACTATTAACTAAGTAAAGTAACAAAGCAATAATCAATAACGGCCGCCAAGCGTGACGAAACGAAAAAACCATACGCGCATAAATAGGCTGATGTCGTAAATGCTGTAAGCCCATATACGCTAAGGAAGCGGTTAATAAAAAACGTAAAATTTCGACGATACCGACAACAATAAATTTAAGTCCTAGCTTTACATTATAAAAAGAGACCGCATTGTGGGCGGTAGCCAATGGCAATACATACACATCATACAACGCCAATATTAATCCTAATACCAAACAGGCCACCGCCATTACTAGCATGAAGTAAAGAAAACCTCCCCAATAAGCCGCTTTCATTCCTTTTACTCGATACCAAGCCTCCAAAAAGATTGCTTTAATCGGAATACGATAATCGCCGCTAAGGGCTTTACTAAAATTCACGGAATTAGAATGTGGCATAAGCTAAATAATGACCTGAAAAAATGTACTGATACTGAAATCCCTAACAATTTCACTGGCAACAATCTAGTGAGACGATGCCTGAAAAAAACAATTTGGCAGTAACTAATCTAACCATAGCAAAATCGTTTATTTTTTACGAATCTGCAAAGATAACTCTTTTAATTGTTGATCAGAAACCGGACTCGGTGCACGTGTTAACGGACAACTAGCCGTCTGGGTTTTCGGAAAAGCAATCACATCACGTATCGATTTAGCACCGGTCATCAACATCACTAAACGATCCAAACCAAACGCCATACCGCCATGCGGCGGACAACCAAACTTAAGTGCTTCGAGTAAAAAACCAAATTTTTCTTTCTGCTCGGCTTCATTAATATTTAATAAATCAAACACAGCCGCTTGCATAAGCGTGTCATGAATACGGATTGACCCACCACCAATTTCACAGCCGTTTAACACCATATCGTAAGCTCTGGATAGGCATGATTTTGGATTAGCCTGTAACTCAGGCACATCGTTGACTTTAGGTGCGGTAAAAGGATGATGTAAGGCTTGCCAACGTTTTTCTTGTGTATCATATTCAAATAACGGAAAATCCACTATCCACAAAGGGCACCATGCATCCTTAACACACTTAAAATCATGACCTAATTTGACACGTAAAGCACCTAAGGATTCACTTACCATTTTAGCAGTGCCCGCACCAAAGAAAATAATATCGCCGCTTTCTGCTGTCACCCGCCGTAAGATTGCCTCAATCACTGCTTCCGGAATAAATTTCAAAATGGGTGACTGTAAGCCTTCCACACCCAATGTGCGATCTAATATTTTTATATACGCTAATCCTTTGGCACCAAAGATGGAAACATAGTGCGTATAATCTTCAATCATTTTACGACTCAAATCGGCTCCTTTAGGAATACGTAAGGCAGTCACCCGTCCTTGCGTATCGTTGGCCGGCCCCGAAAAAACCTTAAATTCGATGTCTTTAACCAAATCAGCAATATCCACTAACTCAAACGGAATACGCAAATCCGGTTTATCACTACCATAACGTTGTAAGGCGCTGGCATAAGTCATACGTGGAAAAGGATCAGGTAAAGTAACATTTAATAATTGTTTAAATAAATAACCGATCAACGATTCATTGAGCGTTTGTATATCTTCTTCATTACAAAAGGACATCTCCATATCCAGCTGGGTAAATTCAGGTTGACGATCGGCACGTAGATCTTCATCACGAAAGCAACGTACGATTTGATAGTAACGATCAAACCCCGACATCATCAATAATTGTTTAAATAATTGCGGAGATTGCGGTAATGCATAAAATTCACCGGGATGGACACGGCTCGGCACCAAATAATCACGTGCGCCTTCAGGTGTCGCTTTAGTTAGCACCGGCGTTTCGATATCTAAAAATCCTCTTTCTTCATAAAAACGTCGCATCAATTGCACCACTTTCGTCCGCAACCGAAAACGTTCCTGAACTTCGGGCCGTCGCAAATCCAGATAACGGTAACGTAACGCAACTTCTTCACTGACAGGTGTATAGGCATTAATAGAAATCGGTAATGATGCGGATTGATTTAAAATAATGAGCTGAGTAGCCAGTAATTCGATGTTTCCAGATTTTAAATTAGCATTTTCAGTCCCTTTGGGCCGCAAACATACTTTTCCGCTAATCTGAACGACATATTCATTACGTAATGTTTCAGCTTGTTTAAACAGCTCCACCTGGTCGGGGTTAAACACCACTTGCAAAAGACCGCTACGGTCGCGTAAATCTATAAAAATTATGCCGCCATGGTCACGGCGATGATGAACCCAGCCGCAGACTTGGACGGCTTCATTGACTAAGTTCGGATTTAATTCCAGACAATAATGTGTTCTTTGCATAATAATAGTTTTATTTAAGAGGACTTTTCACCGGATTTATCCACTTTGCTGGCATTATCCGCGGGTTTTGCGACGGCTGTATCTTTACTTTTCGTTTCTGTAGCTTTACTGGTTTCTTTATTTACTTCCTCTGGTTTATTTGTGCTTTCAGTTTTAGTTTTTTCATTACTATCGGCTTTACTATCCGCTTTAGCAGGTGGATTTTTAAAATCCGTCACATACCAACCACTACCCTTTAAATGGAAAGCCGGAGCTGAAACCAGTTTTTTCAAAGCCGGTTCTTTGCATACGGGACAATCGCTTAAAGGCTCTTCGCTAAAGCTTTGTATCGTATCAAAAGTATGACCACAGGCCTTACATTCATATTCATAAATAGGCATCGTGTTCCCCAATTATTACATGTATTTGGAAGTAATGTTTAAATTGCGAACCGACAGGTGACGAGGATTCCATGCGCGGTTCAGTATATCCGCATTTTAATGGAGTGTTTACACTTTGGCCAGTACTGCTTACTATCTTTTTGCTGAGACGCTATCGAGTCGTGCGTTTTTTTGAAAGTTTTCAATTGTATCGTGATCCTCTTTGAGGATAGCGGTATTATGCTTTAACTTTTCGTAGCAGATAAAATAATTATATTTCTTAGGCCGATAACTTGGCATCATAACAGTCTGCCCCGGTCCATACTGAGTAGCGACAAGATATACATTTTCGCTGCTTAGATTCTTAGGACCTGCAATGAAACTGTTATAAAGTTTTAATAAGCTTGTCTTAATAAATTGATACAACCTATCCAACCAACAAGGATAAGCAAATTTTTGTACTTTATGATGCAGTTCCGTTATTTTTTTGGCAAAACAATCCAATTCCTGCTTCTGCATAGCGTAGGGTATTAGTTTATTGACACTATATTGCTGGTTGGGATTTGGATTAAAAAGATCATAATCTCGTCGAACCTCTTGCTTTGGAATTTCAAAATTCCAAGCTTTTTTAAACTTTTTCCAATGTTGATTCAAAACTTCTATTCTATTTTCGATGGCAATAACATCCTGGTCCTTAATCTTACCGGAGGTAATCAAATCCTCAACATGCGCGAGATATTTATTCCATACGTTTTCGGTTGTTTTAATTCCCTGTTGTAAACGGTTTACGTAGACTTTGCAGTGTTGATAATCATATTTTAATGACAACTCTTCTTTTGCATCCTTTTTCATAACAAGATCCCTTTGTTTACTTTAATTTTCGCTATTAAGTCATTTTTTTATAGTATTAATCAGCATTTCTGCTCGTTTCGTTGCTTGCTGAGTATTGGAGTCTAAATTTAGTAAAGATTTAAAGACGGAAATCTTGAATTAATATACCAACTTGTGCTAGTTTAGCGCAAGATGCCCCCTGGCAATGTTGTTTGTATTTCTGCCATAAGTCAGCGAAGAATTGATTTCTTTTCCTATAAATTTGGCTTGTTTCAATTGGAATCGCTGAACCCGTAATCAATTGCGATGACAATTTATTTCGCCTACAGGCTTCCCATAAAGAAACAAGCAAGTAATTTTTTTTAATATAATCAGGTGGTTCTTTGTTTAGATTGCTTGAAGAATGTAGAAAAATAGGGGTTAAAAACGGATAACCATGCCTAGACATGGCTAAACTCAATAATGTATTGTTACCCTCACTTACATGGATATCAGCCTCTTGTGCAAGCAACTGTTTAAATTTTTCTAAATTATTAGTTTTAATGGCTAAAAATAAATCCTCAGGTCTTACATCAATCGTCACTAATTCATCAGACGCTAAGCCCTTTTGCTCTAACGGTTGAATTGTGCCTAGTGATAAGGCCTGAAGATCTTGCTTTCCTTGATAAATAGAATCCCAAATCAATGATAAAACTTTATTATTTCTAACATACTGCGGTTTCTCTTCAAGATCCGACAATGAATAATATTGTAAAATAGGATCCACAAGATGATATCTCATAAAAAAACAAGCCGAACTCAGCGGGGGAGTATTAGCGATAGCATTAAAGTTGTTTTTTATATCCACTCTTTTTGCAAACACATCCGCATTATTTTTCATCAGTAAATCTAAAGCTTCCTCACTGGCAAGATAATGTAATGCCGAATAACCTAATTTATCATAAGCATTAACATCAATACCTTGATCTATAAAATAGCTTATTTTTTCTAGGTCATTCGATTTAACAGCCGAAAATAGAGAGTCTTCATTTTTATTAGTTTGATAGGAGGCTATATTTTTTAATCGTGGAGTTTTATTAAAACGTTTAAACATTCATTAAATCCTTTTATAAAATTTATATTTTTTTTGAAAAATTATTATGCACGTAATATCGCTTTTGTCTATAGGAAGTAACGAATTAAATTAGGCCACTGAAGCATTTTATTGAGTAGGAACAATTTACAAACCGAGTGGTTTTGCATAAAGTCCATTCTATAGTAAGCTCTCAACCCACTGACACGATCATTTTTAGGTTATCGTTATGCGCAGCAGTCATCTTTATTTGCCGACACTCAAAGAAGCACCAGCCGATGCCGAAATCAAAAGCCAGCAGTTGATGTTACGCTCGGGCATGATCCGTAAGCTCGCTTCTGGAATTTACACCTGGCTGCCATTGGGCTTGCGGGTATTACGCAAAGTCGAAGCCATCGTGCGCGAAGAGATGAATCGTATCAATGGTCAAGAAGTGCTAATGCCCAATCTGCAACCGGCCGAGCTTTGGCAAGAGTCGGAACGCTGGGATGCTTATGGGCCGGAATTACTCCGTATTACGGATAGACATCAACGCTGGTTTTGCTGGGGTCCGACACACGAAGAAGTCATTACCTCTTTAGTGCGTAACGAAGTACGTAGTTATAAACAATTACCACTCATTTTTTATCAAATACAAACCAAGTTTCGCGATGAAATTCGTCCACGTTTTGGTGTGATGCGGGCACGCGAATTTATTATGAAAGATGCTTATTCTTTTCATCGTGATAAAGCTTCATTGGCAGAAACTTATCAGCTTATGCATGATAGCTATTGTCGAATTTTCAGTCGCTTAGGCTTAAAATTTCGTGCGGTCCTAGCCGATACCGGTAATATCGGTGGTAGTCAATCGCAAGAATTTCAAGTATTGGCGCAAACTGGCGAAGATCAAATTTTTTATAGTGATAGCAGTGATTATGCCGCGAATGCTGAACTGGCAGAAAGCCTAGTCATTAATCAACGTCCTGCTCCTACAGAGCCTCTCAAGAAAGAACAAACACCGGGTAAAAAAACCATTACTGATGTGAGTCATTATTTAAAACTATCACCGCAACAATGTGTAAAATTATTAGTCGTTAAAGGGAAACGGCAACCTTTAGTGGGCCTTATATTGCGTGGCGATCATGAATTAAATCCCGCTAAGCTTGCAAAATTATCTGAAATCGCTCAGCCTTTAACATTCGCAGAAGAGGCCGATATTTTCACACTCACGCAAGTTCCTCTTGGCTATTTAGGACCCGTCGGTTTAGCTATCCCTTTGATCGTCGATCGTTGCGCTGCCGTGTTAGCGGATTTTGTCTGTGGTGCTAATGAAGAAGATTTTCATTACACACATGTTAATTGGGAAAGAGATTGTCCACTTCCGCAGGTCGCCGATTTACGCCAAGTACAAATCGGCGACCCAAGCCCGGATGGGAAAGGCCATTTGAAAATGGAACGTGGTATCGAAGTGGGGCACATTTTCCAACTCGGCAATAAGTATAGTCTCGCTATGGATGCCAAAATTACTACCGCAGATGGCCGTTTAGTACCGATGGAAATGGGTTGTTATGGGATTGGTGTATCGCGCATCGTCGGCGCTGCTATCGAACAAAACTATGATGAACACGGTATTATTTGGCCTCAAGCGATGGCTCCGTTTCAGGTGGTGATTATCCCGATTGCCTATCATCGGTCTGAACACGTTAAACTCGCTGCCAATGCGCTCTATCAACAACTTACTGATGCAAGGATAGAGGTTTTACTTGATGATCGAGTGGAACGTCCCGGTTTACTTTTTGCTGATAATGATCTGATGGGCATTCCACATCGTTTAGTGCTCAGCGAAAAAAACTTAAAAAACCAAAATGTAGAATATAAAAAACGCACCGAAACAACCACCCAGCAAATTCATTACAATGACATTACTCATTTCTTAATTAATCAACTTACTAAGTAATTAAAAACGCTAATAGGGTGATTTTATGAATCCCGCTCAGGTTGAGAACGTAATATTAACCTTCACCCTGGAAAGACATCGTGGAGAAAATTAATCTTGCACAATTGGATCGCAATAAATGAAGCTGAAAACGATAGCTCAGCTTCATTTTTTATTATTATCCCTATATTGGAGATAAACAAATGAATTACTGGTTGATGAAATCTGAACCCACTTGTTTTAGCATTCAGGATCTAGCCAAGCAACCTCATCAAATTGAACCTTGGGATGGCGTACGAAATTATCAAGCACGCAATTTTATGAAAGCAATGGAAAAAGGTGATCTGGCTTTTTTTTATCATTCCAGCTGCCCTACACCTGGAATCGTTGGTATGATCAAAATAATTAAAACGGCTTATCCTGATAAAACAGCTTTGCAAGTCCATGACCATCACTATGATCCTAAAAGCACAATCAGTAAACCACGTTGGCTGAGCGTTGACGTACAATTGATACGAATTTTCAAATCGATCATTTCTTTAGAAAATTTAAAAACTCAAACAGAGCTAAAAGGAATGCGTTTATTACAAAGAGGAAACCGATTATCAGTCATGCCGCTGACGCCCTTCGAATGGCAGCATATTATGGTCAAAGAACATAATGAAGTTAAGCATTCGACCGCTGTTTAAACGCATTGGTATTTACTATAATAAACGTTACTCTTAACAGGCTAACATGCCTTTAGCATTTTGGCGTCTTACTTGAAGGATCGATTACTCACAGTCATTGGATTTCTCGCAATAGCCATGAAAATGAAGCAAATGGAATGTATTCATTCAAGTGCTAAGAGTCTATAAAAATAATAATCTACTTAGGGAAAAGTAAATATGTCTATTACCGATTGGCCTGCTAGTGAACGTCCACGTGAAAAATTACTCTCTCAGGGAGCCACAGTCTTATCCGACGCTGAATTATTAGCCTTATTCATTCGCACGGGTGTCCGCGGAAAAACTGCCCTAGATATTAGTCGCGATCTTCTAAAACAATTTGGTGGCTTACGTTACATTGTTGCAGCCAGTTTGGAACAATTCTCTAAAACGCTTGGTTTAGGTTTAGCGAAGTATGTCCAGATTCAAGCGGCAAAAGAGCTGGCAACACGATGTTTGCAAGAGAACCTTGAACAACGTGACGCCTTCGAAAATCCACATGATGTTTACCAATATTTAATGCATAAATTGCGGTCCTATCCTTATGAAGTCTTTAGCTGTTTATTTCTAGATAATGCCCATCGGTTTATCCATTTTAAAGAGCTCTTTCATGGTAGTATTAATGAAGCGGCCGTATATCCTCGTGAGCTTATCCGGCAGGTATACCAACATAATGCAGCAGCGGTCATTTTGGCACACAATCACCCTTCTGGCATTGCTAAACCCAGTGAAGCGGATAAAAAAATCACACAAGAAATTAAAACTATTTTAGCAGCAATTGATGTACGCCTATTAGACCATATCATTATTGGAGAAGGCTATATGACCTCGTTTGCCACCCAAGGTTTATTGTAAATATTTTGACAGTACGCTGCATTTTTGGTATAAAAGCGGACATAATACTCAACAGTGATCGAGTTTTTATGAGATGAGGCCTGTGCGGCAACAGCGATAAAAATGCAAGTGCGAAGAGTATATTCTATTGATAAACAATCTGTATTGGGGACTATTATGGCTAGGGTCTGTCAGGTAACGGGTAAAAAACCCATGGTGGGACACAATGTATCTCACTCTAACCGAAAAACTAAACGTCGTTTTCAGATTAATCTACACCTTCGTCGTCTTTGGGTAGCTACCGAAAACCGCTTTGTTAAATTAAGAATAACGGCCGATGGTTTGAGGATTATTGAGAAGCAAGGCATTGATAAAGTACTGGCTACACTACGTCAGCGTGGCGAAAAAGTTTAAATGGGAAGCACATCATGCGTGATAAAATCAAATTAAAGTCTACAGCTAGTGCCTACTACTATACGACTAATAAAAATAAGAAAGCTACACCGAATAAGTTAAAATTTAAAAAATATGATCCTATTACTCGAAAACATGAAGTTTTTGAAGAAGATAAGATTAAATAGTGACATCTGTTAGTTAATCGCCTACTACTTCAATTCCATTTATTTAGTAGGCTTTTTTATGCCCGTTCCTATTTCCTAAAAAACATAAACTTATTCGTGCTTAGTTTCCGGGCGCATCAATGGAAACAAAATAACATCTCGAATCGATGCTGAATCGCTAAATAACATCGCTAATCGATCAATACCAATACCTTCTCCGGCTGTGGGTGGTAAACCATATTCCAATGCTTGAATATAGTCTTCATCATAGGGCATCGCTTCTAAATCGCCTGCTGATTTCGCTAGACTTTGTAATTTAAAACGTGCCGCTTGATCTTCTGGATCATTTAACTCAGAAAATCCATTCGCTAATTCTCTCCCTCCTATGTAAAGTTCGAAACGGTCCGCTAGCTGGGGATCTTGATTATTGCGTCTCGCCAACGGTGATACATCAATCGGATATTCGGTAATAAACGTCGGTTGTTTTAATTTCTGCTCGACGGTTTCTTCAAACACAGCAAACTGTAATTGTCCGATAGAATCACTCTCCGGAATCTTTAAATCAGCGGCAATTTTTTGTAATGAGACTAATTCGGTGACATCCTTCAACTGCCACTGCGGATTATATTCAAGTAGTGCATTAACCATACTTAAACGTTTAAACGGCTTGGATACATCATAGGTTTCTCCTTGATAAGTCAATTGTTCAGTGAACAAAATAGTTTGTGCTAACTCTTGAATTAATTGTTCGGTTAAATCCATTAAATCATGATAATCGGAATAAGCTTGGTAAAATTCCAACATCGTGAACTCAGGATTATGTCGCGTCGAAAGACCTTCGTTACGAAAATTACGATTAATCTCAAAAACTCTTTCCATACCACCCACGACTAGGCGTTTTAAATGTAATTCGGGCGCCACACGCAGAAACAATTCCATATCTAAGGCATTATGATGGGTGATAAAAGGTCGTGCTAAAGCGCCTCCGGGTAAAACATGCATCATCGGTGTTTCAACTTCCAGAAAACCACGTTGGTTTAAAAATTGACGAATTCCGCTGATAAGTTGGGAACGTATTTGAAACGTTTTTCTAGTTTTTTCGTTGGTAATTAAATCTAAGTAACGCTGCCGATAACGTTGTTCTTTATCGGAATCAGAAAGTCCGTGAAATTTATCTGGCAATGGGCGTAAAGATTTACTTAATAAATAAACCTTTTCTGCCTTAATCGAAAGTTGATTGGTTTTAGTGCGGAATAGTACACCAACGATACCAACAATATCACCCAAATCGATACGCTTAACTATTTCAAAATCTTCTAATCCAATATTATCTTGTTTGACATAGCCTTGCATTTTCCCTGACATATCTTGAATATCGAGAAATAAACTTTTACCCATATCACGTTTTAATATAATCCGACCCGCAAGTCGGACCGAGACATTTTTTTGCTGTAATTGCTCAGCATTAGCTAGTTCATATTGGCTATGTAAATCAGCTGCCAAGCTATCACGACGAAAAGTATTCGGATAAGCCTCAGAAATGCGCCGTAAATCGTTTAATTTTGCCAGACGGTGCGAAAATAAATCTTCAGCATTATGGGTGTTGGTTATTTTGTCATTGCTCATATTAAATTTTTCCAAACTTTACTGATTTCTAAGCTTCCTAGTTTAACAGATGATAATACAAAAAAAGCAACTCTTCTCAGCGATAGACACCTCACAGCAATTTTTTTTGGCGCGTGCCACGAAGAGAATAAGGTGGATTAAGTGTGGAACTCGGACAAAAATGCCAGTGCGAAGAGCGGAGCTACAATCCTGCTTTTAAACTCGCTATTAAAAAAGGATTAAGCTGACCATTTAACACGGCTTGCGTATTACCTGTTTCAACACCGGTGCGTAGATCTTTAATCCGCGCATCATCCAAGACATAAGAACGAATCTGACTGCCCCAACCAATATCGCGTTTTAAAGATTCTTGACTTTGCTTTTCCGCAGCACGTTTACGGCATTCTAATTCATATAATTTTGCACGTAATTGCTTCATTGCTTGGTCACGGTTTTTATGCTGTGAACGATCGCTTTGTGATTGTACGACTACACCGCTAGGAATATGCGTAATTCGGACGGCCGAATCGGTACGATTAACATGCTGTCCCCCTGCTCCACTCGCACGATAGGTGTCGATACGTAAATCCGCGGGATTAATGGCTATATCGATGGATTCATCCACCTCAGGGGATACGAATACTGCTGCAAAGGAGGTATGACGACGTTTATTCGCATCAAAAGGAGATAATCGTACTAAACGATGTACTCCGGTTTCCGTACGCAGCCAACCGTAAGCATATTCACCTTCAAATTTTATCGTCGCACTTTTTATTCCCGCAACTTCACCGGCAGAGACTTCTATTAAATCGACTTTAAAATGATTTTGCTCTCCCCAGCGCAGATACATGCGTAATAACATTTCTGCCCAATCTTGCGCTTCAGTGCCACCTGAGCCGGCTTGTATTTCTACATAAGAAGAATTTTTATCTAATTCACGTGGAAACATCCGTCTGAATTCGAGTTGTTCTAGACGTGCTTCCAGTATTTGTAACGCATCGGTTAATGTGGTTAATAGATCTTCGGCATTTTCATTAACCGCTAACTCATAGAGATCATTAATATCATTTAGACCCTTTTCTAATTGCTGAAAAGTATCGACCATTTGCTGCAATTGCGCACGCTCTTTACTTAATTGTTGTGCTTTTTCAGGATGATTCCAAATAGTTGGATCTTGTAGTTCGTAATCTAATTCTTGAAGCTTTTCAAGCTTGCTGGGATAGTCAAAGATACCCCCGTAATTCACTACTACGGTTTTCAAGTTCTTTAACTTTTTGAATAATAGGTGCCGTTTCAAACATAATGAAAAACGATGTACTTAAAGAAAAATTATTTTTTAAATGATCTGTCTATTTAAGAGCGTGATTAGCCTACAGAGAATAATCACACCCATCGCATAACAGCAGGCTATCGATCCATGCATTCTGTTGTAATTTTTAAACTTTTTATTTTAACTTAATTTTTTTTGGGTCGAAAATCCAGCTAAACTAATCGCAAATTTTCGTAACGTATACACGCCGGTTGCTTCGGCTTGTTTACACCAATCCTGTAGCGCTTCTAATAACTCGCGCTGCGTTGCTGTCGTACGCCCCCAAATTGCCTGTAATTTCAAACGATATTGATACACTAACGCTAACATATGGTGATTATCCATCACTTCGGCAATTTGCTGTTTACATTCTTCATTTAATAAAGACTCGCTACGAATTAAGGCGACTTTAGCTCGCTTTAATAAGGTTTTACTGCTGATATTCGCTTTTTGCTTTTCTTCCTGTAATACGGGTAATAACACCTCACGACTATAACGCGCCAACACTTGAAAACGATTGGTAATAAGTGCCGCTAAGGTATCTAAATCGACATGTGATTTACCTGGAATATTTTCAAGTTTTGGCGATACTCGTTTAACCTTGGATAAACCTAAAAATTGTAATAAACGAATATAAACCCAACCCAAATCAAACTCCCACCATTTCACTGAAAATTTAGCTGAGGTTGGAAATGTATGGTGATTATTATGCAATTCTTCACCACCAATAAAGGCACCTAAAGGTAGGATGTTTCTCGATGCATCTGGGCATTCGAAGTTTCGGTAACCCCAATAGTGACCGATACCATTCACAACACCGGCTGCGAAGAAAGGAATCCAGGCCATCTGTAAAGCCCAAATGCTAATCCCAGGTATACCAAATAAAACAAGATCAATGACAAACATGAGTGCAATACCAGCCGCACTATGCTTAGTATAAACATGTCGTTCTAGCCAATCATCCGGTGTCCCTTGACCATACCGGCCCATTGTATCTTTATTTTTAGCTTCGTCACGATAGAGCTCAGCACCTTCAAAGAATACTTTTTTAATGCCTCTGGTTTGCGGGCTATGCGGATCGTCGTCCGTTTCACATTTGGCATGATGCTTACGGTGGATAGAGACCCACTTTTTGGTTTCCATACCCGTTGTTAACCAGATCCAAAAACGGAAGAAATGACTGACAGCTGGATGCAATTCCAAAGCACGATGCGCCTGAGATCGGTGTAAATACACCGTGACGCCCACGATAGTGATATGCGTTAAAATCAATAAAGCAACGACATAACCCCAAAATGATAAATTTAGTACACCGTATAATATTTCCACAGTAACCTCTTTATTTTAATGCTATCCTAAAATAGTCATTTTTAGCATAGTCAGTTTAAACTGAAAACCTTAATACACTCTTCGCATTTGAATGTTTATCTACGTTGGCCTGCCTAACTCGCAATCCTCATCTATTTATAGATACGAAGCTTGCTGCACAAACACGGTCCACTCCCAAACAATCCAATTGCTGAGTAATAATTAACGCTTTTTTATAAAGTTTAATTATTATTCTTCTTTATATTCTATTAACTTAACTACTTTTTTCACGCCCGAAGACTCTCTAGCTACCGCTACGGCTATATCGGCTTGTCGCTGTGTCGCAATACCCAATATATACACTACGCCATTTTCAGTGACTATCTTAAAATTATTGGATTTAAGCGCTCTATTAGCGAACATCTTAGTCTTAACGGTTGAAGTGATACCCACATCTTGAGCACGTCGATAGACTGACGTAGGGATGATGCCTGGCACAATTTCATTAAATACACGCCGAACTTGTGGAATGCTTTTCGCATAACGTTCTGCCTTGGCCTTTAATTCCTCATCATAAGCCTGACCGGTTAATAAAACCACTCGATTATAACTGACTGCAGCTATATGTGTTTCAGCATTGAGAACCGGATCATTAGCCAGTTGTCTATTGACCCTAAAGTTTATTTCTTCATCGAGTTTAATCGTATTAATAGGCCGCGGATCGGTCACTAAACCACCTGTAGTTGCACTACCTGCCACAAAAGCACCTGCCAGACAACCTTGTAACCCCAATGATAGGATTAAAATAACAAAGATTTTTTTCATTTCGTTTTACTCTAGCCTCTAATAAACAGGGTGTTTAATGGTAAAAAAAACCGCTTTTGCCAGCCAAATTAACGGACTGGGGAACAAACCAAGAACAAGGAGTAGTATAGCATTAATACTGAGTGCAAGATAGGCATCAGAAGCTACACTTAAACGGGATATAGTGGGTTCAGGCTCCTCAAAATACATCACTTTTATGACGTTAATGTAATAATAAGCACCAATAATAGCAAAAATAATGGCTAAAGTGGCCAACCAGAGCAAATGCGCCGAAATTAGGGCTTCTAATATACCTAATTTAGCAAAAAAGCCTATTGTCGGTGGAATTCCCGCCATAGAAAACATGGCTAGCAACATCATCAATGCTAACCAAGGATTACGGGTATTCAGCCCTTTTAAGTCAGAAATATGCTCAACCTGACCTGATTTACTCATCACTACTAATAAACCAAATGCGGCTAAGGCCATCAGCCCATAGGCCAGCATATAGTATAGGCTCATGGCATAACCCATGGCCGTACCGGCGACTAAACCGAGTAAGCCATAACCCATATGGGCTATGGCCGAGTAAGCCAACATGCGCTTTAAATTGCTTTGCGCAATAGCCACCAGATTACCCAAACTAAAGGATAAAATGGCGATAACCGCTAATAAAGGTTGCCAATAGCTAAGTAAGTTAGGCATTGTGTCCACTAACAGCCGGATTGCCAGCGCCAAACCGGCTATTTTCGGTGCTGCACTAATAAACAAAGTGACTGGCGTGGGTGCCCCTTGATAAACGTCTGGAACCCAAAGCTGGAAAGGTGCGGCACCTATCTTAAAGGCGATACCCGCTAGTATAAAAATAAGCCCTGTACTCAAAAGCACATGGGACTGTCCACCCACGAGTAAAGCCTGATGTATCGTAGGTAAAATTAAGGAATGGCTAGCGCCATACAGCAAAGAAAGGCCATATAAAAATAAACCGGATGCCAATGCGCCTAAAATAAAATATTTCATCGCGGCTTCGGCTCCTTGACTAGATTGGCGTTGTAAAGCCACCATAGCGTACAGCGGAAAAGAGAGTAATTCTAAACCCAAATAAAGGCTTAATAAACTATTCGCCGACGTCAAAACCAACATGCCTAGTATTGAAAATAAACCTAATAAATAATATTCGCCCGAATGAATAGCGAGCCTTTTAATCGCATCACGCGCATAGACAAAAGCAAATAAACTGAATATTAAAATGCATAATTTAATAAAATAAGCAACCAAATCCCAGGTAAAATGTTGATAAAATAAGAATTGCGCCGGCACTTGGTGCAAATGCAGAACGAATGCCAGCGTAATCACCAGACTCATTTGAGTCGCTATATAGGTAATCAAATTGGATTTCTGTTGCACAAATAAATCAAGTAACAGAATCACACAGGTCATCAACAATAAAGCGATTTCAGGAAGTGCAGGAAATTGAAGTAATTGTTGTAATGTCATCATAATTTAGTTTGCAAACTCCAATGTAAAATTGAGTCTATCGAAGCATGCATGATCGTCAATAAAGGAGCCGGATAAATACCGATAAAAATAATCGCCAAACTTAATAAAATAAACACTAGCTTTTCAAAACCATGTATATCACTACTTTTAGCGACCAAAGGATTGGTTATTTCACCAAAAAATACTCGCTTGTACATATAAAGCGTATAAGCGGCACTCAGAATTAGGGTACTTGCGGCAATCGTGGTAATCCAGAAGCTGGCCTGCATCGCACTAAGGATAATCATGAATTCGCCAACAAAACCGGATGTGCCTGGCAATCCAACATTCGACATCGCAAACAACATGAAAAAAGAGGCTAATAAAGGCATACGGCTAGCAAGACCACCATAATCCTTAATAAGCCGACTCCGGAAACGATACGCCAACATACCCACCGCTAAAAACATCGCGCCCGAACTAAAGGCGTGAGAAATCATCTGCACCATCGCACCTTCTAAACTCATATAGGCCATTAATGTATTATGACTATGTTTCACGATTGCAAATAACATAAAACAACCCAGCACTACAAAGCCCATATGCGCGATTGAAGCATAAGCAATCAAACGTTTCATATCCACTTGGGCCAATGCCACCAAACCAATATAAACAATAGCAATTAAAGCCAGCGCAATCATAAAACTATCTAATAAACGACTTGCATCTGGAACTATGGGCAAAGTAAAACGCAAAAAACCATAGCCCCCTAGCTTTAACATTAATGCGGCCAATACCACTGAACCACCGGCCGGTGCTTCGGTATGCGCATCAGGTAACCAAGTATGTAATGGCCACATCGGAATCTTTACTGCAAACGCAATTAAAAAAGCGACAAAAATCCAAACTTGAACCGGCATGGTAAGTGGTATCGGATAAAAATGCGCAATCAAAAAGTCATGTGCTGGGTTGTGCACACCGAGATACAGTAATGCAATCAACATCAGTGCCGAACCAAAAAACGTATATAAGAAAAATTTTATCGAAGCATACGAGCGGTTATCACTGCCCCACACACCAATACTCAAATACATAGGAATCAGTATGGCTTCCCAAAACACATAAAATAGGATCGAATCAGTCGCGGCAAATGTTCCTACCATCATGCCCTGCATGAGTAAAAACGCCGCCATATATTGAGCAACGCGCAGATTAATACTACGCCAAGCCGCCAAAATAACCAGTAAGGTAGTAAAAACGGTTAATATAATGAGTGGTAAAGAAATACCATCAACCCCTAAGGCATAATGAATATTGTATACGCCAATCCAAGGAATATTTTCTTGAAATTGCATACTGCTTAAAGCAGGGTTAAAGCCTAAATAAAGCGGCACACACAATAGTAATGTAATCAGCGAAGTGATTAAAGCAGTCACACGCGCACGCTGCGGATAACGATCGCCATTAATAGCTATCGCTATAACACCACCTAATACCGGCAGCCAAATAAGCAGACTTAATAAATGCTCGTGTATGAACAAGCTAAATTGAGAAACGAAAGTTAATAACATTCTTATACTACAATTAATTTATAGAGAATATACTCATAGCAATTGGGTTTTTGGCAAGGCACCGCGAAGATAAGCAACCGGAGTGTATATATTATACATGAGGATTGCGAACTAAGCGGTAACACAGCCAAAAATTCAAGTGCGCAGAGTATAAACCAATAAAAAAATAATGATTCCCAGCACCATAATAAACGCATATTGATAAATATAACCCGACTGTAGACGACGCAAGACATTAGAAAGCCAGCTAATACGTCTTCCTGAGCCATCGATCAATTTTTGATCGAGCACATTCGCATCGACATTAAAAAATAATTTAGCAAGACGTCGACCACCATCCGCAAATACCGTCTGATTGAATGCATCAAAACCATACTTATCCAGCAAAACACGGTAGAGCCAAGCAAAATGTTTTTGCGCCCAAGCAGGAATGGCAGGAAATTGACGATAACAAAGCCATGCTAAGGCGATACCCAGGACAGAAAAAATAGTCGCTATATTTAACACGCGCTCAGTTGTCATTAGATTATGATTCGGTAACACACTAAGACTTCCAGCAAGTAATCCCGGAGCATTTAGAAAAGGATGGACTAATAAAATCCCTGCTAGCGCAGAAGGAATCGCTAAGACTATTAGACTGCATTTAACAATCCCCGTGGTTTTTTGATAATGCACAGGCGCACGGGCTTGATTATGAAACACTAAAAATAAGGCACGAAAAATATAAAATGCCGTAACCAATGCCCCCATCAACACACAATAATAGGCATAAGTAGCCGCGGGTAACGTTGATGTATGAACCGCATCAATAATCGCATCTTTAGAATAAAAACCTGAAAAAGGAGGTAATGCTGCCAAAGCGAATGCCCCGATTAAAAAACAAACATATGTCACCGGCATGACTTTCGCTAAGCCACCCATCTTACGGATATCTTGTTCATGCCGCATAGTCAATATCACTGAGCCGGCCGCTAAAAATAATAATGCTTTAAAAAAAGCATGCGTGACCAAATGAAAAATACCGGCTGCATACGCCGAAGCGCCTAAACCGACCATCATATAACCCAGTTGCGAAAGCGTAGAATAAGCAATGATGCGCTTAATATCATTCTGTACGATCGCTACTAAGCCCATAAATAAAGCCGTTGTAGCCCCTAAAATTAAAATAAGATTCAACACACTCGGCGCATATTCATATAAAGGCGATAAACGTGCCACTAAATAAACACCGGCGGTGACCATAGTCGCCGCATGTATTAACGCTGATATGGGCGTAGGACCTTCCATCGATTCAGGCAACCAAACATGCAAAGGTATTTGTGCCGATTTTCCCATCGCGCCAATAAATAATAGAAAACAAATAACAGCAATAACTGAATAAGAAGTGTGAGGGAAAATACTGATACTCGTATTTTTAAGTGCGGGTGCCGCATGAAAAACTTGGTAATAATCTAAACTACCAAAATAATTAAATAATAATGCGATCCCTAAAAAGAAGCCAAAATCACCGACTCGATTAACCAGAAAGGCCTTTAAACTTCCGGCATTCGCTGCTTCGCGTTTAAACCAAAAACCAATCAACAAATACGAAACTAAACCCACGGCTTCCCAGCCAAAAAACAACTGTAGAAAATTATTTGCACTGACTAACATCAGCATCGAAAAAGTAAAGGCTGACATATAGCTAAAAAAACGCTTATAACCCGGATCACCCGCCATGTAAGTGATACTATAAATATGCACTATCAATGAGATAAACGTCACAATGAGAAACATCACTACAGTCAATGGGTCAATTAAAAAACCAAGGTTAAAGCGAAATTTACCGGTTAAATCCCACAGATAAAGATTTCCGTCAAAAACGCCACCGTGTAGAAAAAAAAGTTGGTAAGCAAAATACAGAGACAAAATCAAAGAAACCGCCACACCTAAAATGGTCACGGTATGTGCCAACCGTTCACTGATATGCTGACCACCCAAACCCGCAATTAAAGCGCCTGCTAAAGGAAATAAAACTAAGGCAAGGTTGATTAACTGATAATGACTCATTATCAACTACCCCTTTAAACGATTTAAAGCGTCAACTTGTATGCTATGCCGGGTACGGAATAAAACAATCAGTATGGCTAAACCGATCGCAGCTTCCACGGCAGCCACAGCTAACACAAAAAAAACAAACACCTGGCCCGACAAATCCGCAAAAAAATGTGAAAATGCGACAAAATTCATATTCACGGCTAATAATAGTAGCTCGACACACATCAGTAAAATAATGATATTTTTCCGATTGATCACCAATCCCAGTAAACCCAAGCTAAATACCGTAGCGGCAAGTATTAAATAATAATTTAATGGAATCATTTTTTTTTCTCGGCTGGCATTTTTATAATTCGTAAACGATCCGAAGCTTTCACCTTGATTTGCAACTCAGGTGCAATGGCTTTGTTGAAACGTTTTTCACGAAAACTCAATGCGATGGCCGCAATAATACCGACGAGTAATAAAACACCGGTAATTTCAAATGGATAGACATACTGTGTATAGAGTACATTACCTAAAGCTTGCGTATTACTGGCATGCGCAGACAATGGTATAAGCCCTGGTGTGCCCGAAAGTGGAAATACCGCGTAAATAAGTAATGCCCATAGGATCAGTACACTGATAACCGCAAAAACGAGATAATGCACAAAACCCTGTTGTTTTTCAGCGCTATCAATATTTAAGGTCATAATGACGAATAAAAATAGCGTCATGACCGCCCCGACATACACTAAGACTAAGATGAGACCTAAAAATTCGGCCTCTAGTAATATCCATAAAGCAGCAGCGGAAAAAAAAGCCAATACTAAAAACAAGGCGCTGCGCACTGGATTACGTGAAATGACCGTCATCAATGCTGCAGCAATTAGCAATGAAGCAAAACCAAAAAAAGCAAACTGTTGTAGAAGCATTATTACCCTATAATTTTACATTTTATAATTCTTCAGGAACTTCATTCATGTGGCGTTTATTTATCCCATTTATTTAGGGTGTGTTGTCGTTTGGCACGATGATAGTCATAAACCATAGTATTTCCCGCGTTTATTGAATTGGCTTATTCATTAACAATCCTCTAAATACTGTAAAGTCGTTGGTTTTCTACTGACTCATACGTACTAGTAAGGCGTAGCGCCGTTTCCTATCTAGATCACCAAAAGGTCAAAAAGTGTTTTTTTGTTGCCCCATACTTTAGGTATGGCTTCATTACAAGACTCAAAAAGGACACTTTTAGCGCATCCTAGCACAATTGACAATGCACCGAGTCAATATTTCAGAAAACACAACCCAGCAAGCTCGTATTTTAAATGTTAGCTATTCTAAATTACCACTCTAAGCATAGCAACTTCCTACTAAAAAATTTTGTACTCCCCGAAAGCTACAACGACTCGCTTAAATTAAGTGCACCTCCGTACAAAAAGCAGCTGCCTAGGTTACAGAAACGCTAAGTACCCATGTGAAGCACTTTTTTGTTTTACCAGACTTACAAACTGGCGAAGCCTTTATTATCACTAGAGTCGAACGATTCCAGTGGGATAAGGTAAAAGTCATTTTTTTAATATTACTTAAAACTATTCTTGCTTGACAAGAATCATTTTAAGCTAACTTTTTTTATAAATCTGTCAATAACGGATTTTTTATAAAGCGAGAAAAAGAATAAGCTATAAATTTCATTGAATACTGAAATTTATTATTGTTCTAGAGATTATTTTAGCGAGAATACCACTCTACTATTAAAAATAGCGAGGTGACCCAACTTAGTCAGTTGTTCATACCCACAAACATTATAGACTATTCATGAGCGCTATTTTTAACGTGACACGGGCTAAACCGATAACTCATTATACTATTTTTTTACCTGAATTTTTAAAGCCCTCCTTAAACAAACCTTCAGAAACTTCGTCTACAAGATACACAAAGAAGCTTACCTAAAAGGGGCATCTTCTGCTCTCTCTTTAGCTATCTGTTTTTCATACCGATCACCGATAGCCAGTAATTTTTCTTTGGTCATAATTTCTTCACCGCGATTTTCAAAATGATAATGCGGAATATTGGTTTCGACGATAGCATCTACCGGACAGGATTCTTCACAAAATCCACAATAAATACATTTAAATAAATCAATCTCATATAAGGTCGTACGTCGCGAACCATCATCGCGTGGCTCAGCTTCAATCGTAATGGCCAAGGCTGGACACACCGCTTCACATAATTTACACGCAATGCAACGTTCTTCACCATTAGGATAACGACGTAAGGCGTGTAACCCACGAAATCGAACTGAACGTGGTGTTTCTTCTTCCGGAAATTGTATGGTAACTTTTTTCTTAAAAAAATGGCGACCGGTCACACCCAGTCCCTTGAAAAGTTCCCAGAGTGTAAAAGTTTTAATGAGTTGTACTATTTTTCTTAACAAGTTCATGCGTTAAACCAAGGACCCCATTTAAATTGTACCGCTAATGCCACGACCGATATCCAAAGCAAAGTAACGGGGATTAACACTTTCCAACCTAAACGCATCAATTGGTCGTATCGATAACGTGGAAAAGTCGCGCGCGACCAAATAAAAAGTCCCAAAAAACCAACCATTTTGATAAAAAACCAAAGGATACCAGGAACCCAAACCAATGCTTTATCTAAAAATGCAATGCCTTGAAAAGGTGATAACCAGCCACCTAAAAACAACAAGCTGGCAAGCGCTGCGATCAAAATCATATTCATATATTCAGCAAGAAAGAATAAAGCAAAACTAACGCCTGAATATTCGACATGGAAACCCGCCACAATCTCGGATTCTCCTTCGGCCAAGTCAAAAGGAGCACGATTGGTTTCAGCGATTCCCGAAATCCAATAGCAAACGAAAAGCGGTAATAACGGTAACCAATACCAATGCCAAATGCCTCCTTGTTGGCGCAACACAATATCATGCAAATTCATACTGCCCGCCGCTAATAAAACACCGACAAACGAAAAGCCCATCGCTATTTCATATGAAATAGTTTGCGCAGCAGCACGTAGTGAGCCTAGCAAAGCATATTTAGAATTAGTCGCCCAACCGGCGATTAAAATTCCATATACACCCAAAGAAGTAACGGCAAACAAATAAAGCACACCGGCATTAATTTGCGTTAACGCCAAACCTTCACTAAAGGGAATAACGGCCCAAGCCGCTAATGCAGGGGCGATGGTAATGACGGGTGCTAAAATAAATAAATAACGATTCGAGGCCGTTGGAACAATAATTTCTTTAGTAAGAAGTTTAACGACATCGGCAATCGGTTGTAGAAAACCTAATGGTCCTACCCGATTCGGTCCGATCCGGGTTTGCATATAACCGATACCTTTACGTTCAATAAAGGTTAAATAAGCTACAGTAAGCAACAAAGGAATAGTAATGACGACTATCTTAATCAAGATCCAAATTAATAACACTAAATCATTCAGCATAGAGACTAACGACTCCAAATGATTCGTCTAAAGCCGCAGTCTCTTCACAACCTGCGGGAATATAAACACAATAATCAGGGATACCAGTTTGTATCGACAAAGGCAATAACGCCTGTCCTTCGCCTTGTTCGATACGAATTAATTGACCGTTAGTTAGATTCAATTCACGGGCTAATGCACCGTTCATTGTAACCGTAACCGGATCAGTGGTTGCTGAAGCTTGTAACGGTAAAGACCGACGTACCAAACTATCGACACCATAAATAGGCCATTCACTGATACGCGTCAGATTCTTCGCAGTGGAGTGTATTTTATTTCTACTGTATGACCCATGGGACATGCGTTTTTGTGTTATTTGTTCATCCAGCTGAACAGTACTAGGAACTGCAAGATACTCTAATAATATCGGTTCTAATTCTTCACGAATAAAGACATGATCGGATTGATCAAAATCTGCCAATTCCAAACTTTTGCCTAAAGTCTGTAGAATTTCCCATGCAGAACGCGCTTGATCGAGTGGAGGGATCGCCGCTGCATAAGTTTGCCAGCAACCGGCCATATTGATAAAACTACCTTGAATCTCAGCAAATGTTGCCATTGGTAAAATAACGTGCGCATACTCTAATAAAGATTTAGCTTTAAAAGGTGATAAAGCCAAGACAAAATCGGCTTGTTTTAATGCCCTACTGACACGTTGCGGATTAGCGCAATCTAAAGTGGGTTCGATATTCAGTAAAATAAATGCACGTAAATCCGCATTTAACATCTCAGTTGCGGATAAACCGGGTTCAGCGACCGACACACCACAAGGTAAACGATGCGGTACAGCACCGGCTAACCAAGCGCCTGCACTATTCGCCCCTTCGGTAAAGTACACACAACGTGCGCCAGTTTGGCTTGCAATAAAATGTGTTAATTCTCTAATTAAACTCGCTTGTGGATGATTATGTGCTAAGGCACCTAAAACGATCACAGCATTTTTTGACGTTTTTAATTGCTCAGCCAAATCACTTTTTAGGAGACTGGATGGGATCGTAGCAAACCTTGCAAGCTGTTGGTCATCATCCAAAGCTTTAGCAATACCTAATAAAGTCGGTACGAATGCATCCGGGCTAATGTACAGATTTTCATGCAATGCAAATGGAACATTCACAGCAACACAATGCAGACTGGCAATTTTTGTACCCGCTAAATTTGCTTTGCGTAAACGATGTGCGGCTATCGGTTGTTCCCGCCGAATATTGGAACCCACCAACCACACAAAAGACGCTTTTTCTAACTCCGACAATGTTAAACCAGACGGACATAGCGGTGCACGCATTTGATCAGCCACATCCGTTTGATGTAAACGATGATCGATATGCTGTGTACCTAAACTACGCAATAATTTTTGGAAGAAATAAAATTCTTCGGTGGTACTAGAAGGTGAAGCTAAAGCTCCAATTGCTTGCGCCCCATTTTTTTGTAGAATTTTTTTAAATTCCGCCACCACTTTGGCCAATGCAGTTTCCCAATCAACAATAAACCATTGGCCATTTTCTTTGATATGCGGTTTAGTCAATCGTTCTTTACTATGAATGCCGAGATAGCTATAACGATCTCTATCCGATATCCAAGTTTCATTGATCGCCTCATTTTCTCGTGGTACTGCGCGCATTACCTGTTCACGGCGAGTATGTAAAAAAATATGGGAGCCTAAACAATCGTGCGGCGCTATTGAAGGTGATTGTTGTAATTCCCAAGCACGTGCCGTAAACCGAAACGGTTTCGACGTTAACGCGCCGACCGGGCAAAGATCAATAATATTTCCCGATAATTCTGATTCCAAACTATGTTCGATATAGGTACTGATTTGCAAATCTTCGCCGCGATTCAGTGTGCCTAATTCTTTAATTCCAGCGATTTCCTGGCCAAAACGCACACAACGCGTACATTGTATACAACGTGTCATTTCAGTAGCAATTAAGGGTCCAAGATTGTCATCTTTTACAGAACGTTTACCTTCAGTAAAACGTGACAACGAGGAACCATAACCTAAGGAAAGATCTTGAAGTTCACATTCACCACCTTGATCACAGATAGGACAATCTAAAGGATGGTTAATCAATAAAAATTCCATCACCGAACGTTGTGCTTCTTTGCTTTTTGCTGATGTGGTATAAACTTTCATACCCGCTGTTACTGGTGTAGCGCAAGCCGGTAATGGTTTTCCGGATTTTTCAACTTCCACCAAACACATCCGACAATTGGCGACAATGGAAAGTTTTTTATGATAGCAAAAACGTGGAATATAAATACCCGCTTTATCAGCCGCTTCTATAATGGTTGTATTTTGTTCGACATGTAAGCTACGACCGTCTATTTCTATGTCTATCATATTTTTTCTCGGCAACTAAACGACTTCTTTCGAAACACAGAAATTTGCTTGAGTTCACGGCGAACGACTGGCGAGGACAGGAGTTTACTCGTGTAAATGAGGACCGAAGCCAGGTGTTCAACAATGAAATCAAGCAAATTACCCAGTTTCGATCTAATCATGCGGATCACCGACGGGACAACGCTTATGTTCAATATGTTCAATAAAATCATTTCGAAAATGTTTAATAAAGCTTTGCACCGGCATTGCCGCCGCATCACCTAAGGCACAAATGGTATGCCCCATAATCTTTCCTGCCACACTATTTAATAAATCCAGATCACTCATCCGCCCTAGTCCGTGTTCAATACGGTGTAATACGCGCCACATCCAGCCGGTTCCTTCACGACAGGGGGTACATTGACCGCAGGATTCTTCTTTATAAAAATGTGCAATACGCGTTAGAATTTTCACCATGCAAGTGGTTTCGTCCATGATAATAACCGCACCAGAACCTAACATCGAACCCGCTTTAGCGATCGAATCATAATCCATCGTCGTATTCCACATCGCTTCCGCCGTTAACACCGGCATAGACGACCCGCCTGGAATCACCGCTTTTAAGCTTTTGTTGCCTTTCATACCCCCTGCAAGTGCTAATAATTCTTTAAATGGAGTGCCTAAAGACACTTCGTAATTTCCCGGTTTGTTGACATGACCCGTCACACTAAATAATTTACAACCGCCGTTGTTAGGTTTTCCTAACTCTAAAAACCACTGCCCACCTTTTTGTAATATCACCGGAACAGAAGCTAAGGTTTCAGTATTGTTAATCGTAGTAGGACGCCCATATAGACCATAATTCGCAGGAAAAGGCGGTTTAAAACGCGGAAAACCTTTTTTCCCTTCTAAAGATTCCATTAAGGCGGTTTCTTCACCGCAAATATAGGCACCGGCGCCTAAATGGTTATACAGTTGAAAATCAAATCCGGAATCTAAAATATTAGCACCCAATAAACCAGCCGCATACGCTTCTGCTATCGCGCTTTCGCAGCGTTCAAAAGGTTCATAATATTCACCACGTATATAGTTATAACCCACGCTAGCACCCATCACATAAGCGGCAATCGCCATCCCTTCAATGAGTTGATGCGGATTAAAACGTAAAATATCGCGATCTTTACAGGTTCCCGGTTCTCCTTCATCCGAATTACATACGATGTATTTTTGACCCGGAGCACCGCGCGTAATAAAGCTCCACTTTAATCCAGTCGGAAACCCTGCCCCGCCACGACCACGTAAACAAGAAAGTTTCAATTCAGCAATAATTTTTTCCGCAGGCGTTTTTTCTTTTAGAATTTTTTCCCAGACTTGATAACCACCCACACGCCGATAATTAGCTAAGCTCCAAGGTTCGTCAAAGTGTAAGGTACGGAAACAAATATCATTCGCCATTTAAGTTATCCAAGATTTTATCTAATTTTTCGGGTGTTAAATCTTCATAATAACGTTGTCCGATATGAACTACCGGGGCGTTTGCACAAGCACCTAAGCATTCGACTTCGCGTAAGGTAAACTTTTCATCGACTGAGGTTTCACCGAGATTAATGTGTAAACGGTTTTGCAAATGCTTTACGATTTTGTCACAACCACGCAACATGCAAGAAATGTTGGTACACACTCCAATCTTATGCCGACCTATCGGTTTGAGTTCATACAGCGTATAGAACGTGGCCACTTCATAAGCGGTCACGCGTGACATTTCTAAATAATCGGCCACGGCATCAATGAGTTCTTGAGATAAATAACCCCCATTATATTCCTGCGCAAGCATCAACGCCGGTAATACTGCCGATTGCCTACGATCAGAGGGATATTTTTTAGCCCATTTCTCAATAGCGATTTTTAAATCTTCAGATAATATTTCGCGTTTGTTATTCGTCACTCTCTTCATCGATCGATTTCACCAAATACGATATCAAGACTGGACAATATGGCCACTAAATCAGCAATCATATGTCCGGAAACTAATTCATTTAAAGCGGCCAAATGCGGGAACCCGGCTGCGCGTATTTTAACCCGATAAGGTTTATTAGCGCCATCAGAAACCATATAAACTCCAAACTCCCCTTTAGGGTGTTCTATTGCAGCATAGGCTTCACCGGGTGGCACACAATAACCTTCACTAAATAATTTAAAATGGTGAATCAGTGATTCCATATCCTCTTTCATCTGCAAACGTGTCGGTGGCACCACTTTATGCTCGATCAATGTGACAAGACCGGGATTCGCGCGCAACCAACTCACACATTGTTTTATTAAAGCATTCGATTGCCGCATTTCTTCGATTCGAACCAGATAACGATCATAACAATCGCCTTGGCTACCTATTGGTATATCAAAATCTAATTCATCATACACTTCATACGGTTGCTTTTTACGCAGATCCCAAGCAACGCCGGAGGCACGTAAAATAGGACCGGTGCATCCTAATTGTAAAGCGCGTTCTGCCGATAATACACCAATACCAACTGTTCGTTGTTTCCAAATACGATTATCGGTCAACAACGTTTCATAATTGTCAATTAATTTCGGAAATCGAGTAATAAAACTTTCAATAAAGTCTAATAAGCTTCCTTCACGATTGGCATTCATCTCTCGTGTTTCTTTTTCATTATGCCATTGTGAAGGTTTATATTGTGGCATTTTATCCGGTAAGTCACGATACACGCCTCCCGGCCGATAATAAGTTGCGTGCATACGCGAACCTGATACCGCTTCATAACAATCGATTAAATCTTCGCGTTCACGAAAGCAATATAAAAAAACGGTCATCGCACCTATATCTAAGGCATGGGCGCCTAACCACAATAAATGATTCAAGATGCGTGTAATTTCATCAAACATGACGCGAATATATTGGGCTCGTTTTGGAGGTGTCACACCTAACAATTTCTCTATTGCCAAGACATAGGCATGTTCATTACACATCATGGAGACATAATCTAAACGATCCATATAACCGATACTTTGGTTATAGGGTTTTGATTCAGCTAATTTTTCTGTCGCGCGATGCAATAAGCCAATATGTGCATCCGCCGATTGGATGACCTCACCATCTAATTCTAATATCAAACGCAACACACCGTGAGCGGCAGGATGCTGCGGACCAAAATTTAAGGTGTAATTACGTATTTCAGGCATGCAACACTCACTCTGGTTTTTTATGAAAACAGGTTATGGTATCTTCATTAGTTGTTTTACGAATGGTTTTTGGTACTAAGGTTCGTGGCTTCACCGTGACCGGTTGGTAAATAACCCTAGCTTCAGCCGCATCATAACGGACTTCGACATGTCCTGTTAATGGGAAATCTTTACGAAAAGGGTGACCCACAAAACCATAATCCGTTAATAACCGTCGTAAATCAGGATGGCCATTAAAAAAAACGCCATATAGATCAAAGGCTTCTCGTTCATACCAATTAGCGGCCGGCCACAATTTAATGATCGATGGGACTTGGGGTGGTTCGCCACTAGCAAAAACCCGCAAGCGTAAACGCTGATTATGCGAGAGTGATAACAAATGGTAGATCACTGCAAATCGTGGCTTATTCCAAGCCAGCGGATGCAACTCACCTGTTCTATCTACGCCGCGTTCAAAACCCGTTAAAGTTGAACGTTCGGTCGTCCATTCACTGATACCATACTCAACATAATCCACGACACAAACATCGACGAGTAATTCAAATTTAAAATCAGCTTCATCGCGTAATGCTAAACAAACTTCATGTAACTTTTCAGCCGAAATCTCTAAACTGATTTCGCCCCGCGCGACGGTTACTTCTTGAATAACAGAATCAAAACGTTGGTTTATTTTTTGGAGTTGCAGAACAGTGTCTGACATACTTAACTACGCTCAATAAAGTGAGTTTTTTTTATTTTATTTTGCAATTGTATAACACCGTACACTAATGCTTCTGCAGTCGGAGGACAACCCGGCACATACACATCTACGGGGACAATCCTATCGCAACCACGTACTACCGAATAGGAGTAATGGTAATAGCCTCCCCCATTTGCACAGGATCCCATTGATATGACCCAGCGTGGTTCTGCCATTTGATCGTAAACCTTGCGTAAAGCAGGAGCCATTTTATTACATAAAGTCCCAGCAACTATCATAACATCGGACTGCCGAGGACTAGGACGAAATACGACGCCAAATCTATCCAGATCATAACGCGCTGCGGCCGAATGCATCATCTCTACTGCACAACACGCCAAACCAAACGACATCGGCCATAGAGATCCACTGCGCGCCCAGCCAAGTAATTTATCTAAGGATGTGGTGACAAACCCTTGTTGTTGTAATAATGGTTCTATTCCCATTGTAAGGCCCCTTTTTTCCACTCGTATATAAACCCTATCAGTAGTAGACCCAAGAAGATACCCATCGCCACTAAACCCGGGAGGCCAATTGCTCGTAAAGAAACGGCCCAAGGGAATAAAAAAGCGGTCTCTAAATCAAAAATAATAAATAAAATCGCCACAAGATAATAACGAATATCAAAAGGTAATCGCGCATCGCTAATGCCTGGAAAACCACACTCATAGGAAGATAACTTTGCTGGGTCAGGACGCCGTACACCCGTTAAGCGTCCTATTAATAAGGCCGCCACACCAACAAATAAGCCAAAAGCAATAAAAATCAGTATGGGAAAATAATTCTGTAACATGGTTTTTTCGTTACCTGAGCAATTTTGTTGCTAGTATACAACCTTCGTTGGGCAAAATTCTATACTTAATGCATCATGTACTTAAATTATACTCATCTAATACCGAATATCTCACTATTTAACTCGAGAGAAATCGATTATTTTAAAAAATTTTCCTGAATATTCTTTACGATTGAGCTCTGATTTAATAAATGCTAGGATGAGAAAATATCCTGTTTAAAAAATTTTAAAGGAAAATAAAATGCCCCCTGAAATGGATTATTATTGGCCGCAACTTTCTCCGCCACCCCTTCTATCAGAATGCGATGTTGGTTTAGTCAAAAAAGCTTTAACTATCATTCTCCATTTAAATACTGAAAACTCTACCACACCACACCCCCCTGAATCTATACAAATAGCCTATGCACTTAATAAGTATATTATAGAATGTAATCGCGCTTTTTTAGCCAGTGAGCGCATTCGTCTCTTTTTATTATTAAGTCTGTTTGCGAGTTTAATTATCTCATTTATTGTATTAACAACACTACCGATTAGTGCCGTTAGTGTCACCTTGATTTGTATTATTTCTTCTCTATTATTTTCGGTTAACATTTTTACCTTGCTAAATCAAATGAGTGGTTACCAACAAGAAATTGATTGGAGTAAACTAAAACAACACTGCTTACACGCTACCGAAAAGTTATATTCAGGAAATTTTAAGCCAACATCTCATCTAAATAATCCATTAGACCAAATTTCTAGCCCAACATCGGATCCATGTATGTTTTCGGCTAAAAAAATTCCAAAAAATGCTGCGCTTAACCCTCATACGGATGATGTTTGTTTAAATCATTCTGAATATCGACTATCGCCTATCGATGAAGCTTCCAAGGAAACTAACAACGATACCCAACTACTCTATAGATCACTGATTTGATTTTTGGGTTACGCCGAACAGAATAAAAATAAAATGCTGGTGTTCCAGTCGTTATAATATCATTCGTTTATTGGGTTGTGGCTATAGTTTTATCAGTAAATAGGATAGCTACTCTTATATTTTTAAGAATAATCACCATTACGGCTTTGATTGCTAGGGTGATTGGAGTGAAGTGGGGGGGCTCAAAGATGAAAAATCTGCTACAGAAGATCTAAATAGAAAGCTCTTAATTAGTAAATTTTTCAAAGCTATTGTTATAACTTTCTTCAGTAATATTATTCTTCGTAATAAAAAATTGAAAAATGTATCGCATAATGCAGCTGATAGTTCCTCCTTTTTTGATACATTCGTTAGTAGGCTATTATGTTTACAAAGCCAGATGGGGCTATTTGTCACTTTGTGCTTTCATCAAATCCATAACTCATAAAATACGAAATAACGTGATTCCCATGGTAAATTATGAAAATGTACACATAAACTTTACAATCTGGCAATGCTTAAAATAGACTTAGCTTTTTCTTTAAACTTCCCTATGAGTCATTGATATGCATAAATGGATTAAGCAAGTTTTTATCTTTATTGTAATCATCTTATTCAATCACGCTGTGTTAGCGAAGGATGATGGCACCTGCCATCCTTTGGTCAATTCGCATTGCCCGCAGTACATTATTGCTTATGGTTCATTGATGGAAAGCAATTCCAAAAAAGCCACCGATAATAGCAGCGGAAAAAACAAACCCGTTTGGGTAGAGCACTATCAACGTGGTTGGTTCGCTAAAGGTTTATCGGATAGCTTTAGTACCACGTATCTAGGTGTCATTAAAAGTAAACATGCGCATTTTAATGGCACAATTTTTAATTTGCCTACGGCTCATTCATTCAAAAATTATGACATGCGCGAAAAATATTACTGTCGAGTCTTGGTTTCACCGCACGATATTCACTTATTAACAGGAAAAAAATTACCGCGAGGACAATTTTGGATCTATGAACTCAAACCTGAATTGCTGGCACCTCCATCCACCCACTACCCCCTTGTAGAATCTTATGTCGATATTTTTTTAGCAGGATGCTTAGAGATAGAAGAAAAATACCATATAAGAAACTTTACTGTGGCCTGCATTAACACCACGAGTGATTGGTCAGTACATTGGGTTAACGATAGAATCTATCCACGCCGACCTTGGACGTATCAACCTCGAGCGCTAAAGATCGATGCATTACTGCAACAACAAATACCAGAATTTTTTCAGCAAATTAAATTGGAACCGTATGCCGCTTAAAATCAAGATAGCGATAAAAAGAGCCGTTAATTTAAAACTTTAAGACAAGTTACTTAATTTTTATTGTTTTAGGATGTGCCCTCCTTTAGCTAGATGGGCAAAAAATGGACCATCATCGTGCCAAATGCCATACCCTATAGTTAAATCGATCGCTTCAGTAATGAAAGACGTTGATGACGTGCCAACGCTAATTCAATTAAATGCGTCAACAACTGTTGATAGGAAAGACCCGAGGCCTCCCATAATTTTGGGTACATACTGATCTGTGTAAAACCAGGAATGGTATTAATCTCATTAAAATAGATTTCCTGTGATTGTTTTTCAATAAAAAAATCTATCCTAGCCATTCCAGAACAATCTAAACACGTAAATATTTTAGCTGCTAAACGTTTCATTTGCTGTAATTGACTTTCTTGCAATGGGGCTGAAATTATCAATTCTGCGCCTTTGGCATCCAAATATTTAGCTTCATAAGAATAAAATTCATGCATGGGAATGATTTCACCCACACCGCTCACCAAAGGTTCATGCCCCCACTGCTGATTTTCCAATACCGACATTTCCATTTCGCGCACTTCAAATGCTTTCTCGACTAATACTTTACTGCTATAAGAGAAAGCCAGCTCAATAGCCTCGATTAGATCCTCGGCTTTTTTTACTTTGCTAATACCTAAACTGGAGCCGACATTCACAGGTTTAACAAACAATGGGTACGCTATTTTTTGTTCAATATCTTGAATAAGTTTGGCTTTTTTAATGGCCCAAATACCTGAGTTAAACGTCAAAAAAGGCAGCACAGGAATTCCAGCCGCGCACGCTAGCCGTTTGGCAACATCTTTGTCCACACCTATGGCCGAACCTAAGACATCAGCACCGACATAAGCCAAACCTAATATCTCGAATAAACCTTGTATTGTACCGTCCTCACCAAAAGTGCCATGTAATACCGGAAAAACCACATCAGGCTGACTGTGTGCGTGATGACCTAGTTCGGCTAAACTCGTCAATAACTCAGTATTTTTAGTCTTTAACACAATTCCATCATTAACATACAGATGCTGATACTCATTGATGTAAACACGTCCTTGTTTATCGATACCGACCGGGATAACAGTAAATTTATTTTTATCTAAATGTTTAATCACCGATGCGGCTGATAACAACGAAACTTCGTGTTCAGCCGAACGACCGCCGTACACAACCGCCACTTTGATCTTTGAATTTTCTTTTAAGGACATAAAAGCTCATACGCAGAAGTAAAAGTTCATTATAGAGCCTAACAAATCTTAATTAAAGCTATCCGTAAATAAAGCATTTTTTTATATGCATTATCCTAAATTAATACATAGTTATGCTAATATAAAAAACAATTATTTGGAGCTTGGGTATGAAACACTATGCCGCATTTTTAGAAGGAATTACGCCCATAGAAGAAAAAAAACTAGCCTCTTTTTTATTTAATCAATTATATAAACATTTAAAAAGCACGCAAAAAAAAACAAAGCCGATAAAAATCGATGTAAAAAATGAAAAAATTTGGCTACGAGAAAGATTGTTTTTTCATTTCGATAGCCAAACTCGATTATTGGAAAGTGAATGCGCTCAAGCATGTAAAGCAGCGTTGATAGAAGCTAGTAAGGACTTCCTCTATCAGAACTTTACTGATTTTTTTAAAAATATAAAGTTTGCTAATTCCAAGGAAATAGCACTCATGCTCAGTAATAATGGACTTTTATTCTCACAAAGTCCCAGAATTCATAAAAATAAAAATATTAAAAAACTTGTTTCATTCAATGGTATTGTCAGTTCTGAGTTTGCTATAGAACAAATCCTAGCGTGTAACTCTGGTTTAATATTTGGGCATGCTCATGATGACACTTCATCTTATGCCGAAATAATTAGGCTTATGCCTAGCTATAAACTACAAAAAATAAAGATCCTTTATCTAGAACTGCCTTACAACATTTTTTTACCATTATTTTCTGACTTTAATCAAAAAAAATCGGGCCATAAACTCATTATCAATGAATTAAAAAAACGCATTAGTAAGCTTTATCAAGATAAAACTTTCCTTAAAGGCTTTGCAGCATTATTACTAGCAGCACGTGATCATGGAATAGCTATTCAAGCCTGCGATGTCAATTCATTAAATTTTAATTCTCAATCTAGGCTGTTATTGGATAAAAAACGCCGGCTAAAGGTAGGAAATGCTTGCATAGTAAGAAGTATCGAAGCGCTACAAGTTAAGCAACATCATCCTAAATTTCTATTGTTAGTTGGATTAGCGCATGCGCAAGCGATAGCCAATGAATTAGGTTTACCTTCTTGTGCTATTGGCAATAAGCTACAAGCCTTTTCAAGTTTAACTCAGCCTATAGATTATTCTGTCACACTCAGTACGCTTGATGCTTCAAATTCTAAATTTTTAACGAAGTTCAACGCTCGATTAGATCAAACCCTGGATCCTAAAATTAATGAAATAATAAGCCATTGGGACGTATTAATTAAAAAAATACCAAAATTTTCATCGATTGCAGTTAGAGAAATTACAGCAGCAAGAGAAGTATATTTAGAATATATATTGAAAAAATCACACCGTAACAAGTGTGAAATTTCTGATACCTGTAAAACCCAACAATCGCTGGTAATTGAATCGTTAACACAGGCTATTTATAGTAAATTTGTTGAGTTAGCACATCCTAAAAACTGGTATCCACTATTTTATTGTCAGCGTCCCTATGGAATTCGATTAACCAAAAATGAAATAAATGCTTTTACTATTACTCATTTAGATGATCTGGAAACATCAAAAGCCGAAACATCTATCATGAAACTGCATTATACTTAAGCAACATGAATGAATTTTCTATTATTTTTATTTTTCAATAAAATAAGTTTTATCAATTACAAATATGAGGAAATCATGGGCAAAAAAAAGAAAGAATACCACTTACCCGGATATCTAGAAGCTTCTAGGGTGGTACGGCTGAAAGCGCCAATATAAACCTAAACTCTGATTATAAAAAACCCGCTTATAGCGGGTTTTTTATTGATACAGTAGCCTGGCGATGCCCTACTTTCCCATGGGGGAACCCCAAAGTATCATTGGCGCAGAGTAGTTTCACGTCTGAGTTCGGAATGGGATCAGGTGGGACCTACTCGCTAAGGTCGCCAGGCATTCATTTTGCACCTCTGCTAAATTAAGTATTTGGTAAATAGCTGCGTTGTCGTTTTTTTTGCGGTATTCATTTACTTTCCAGTAAACTCCATTCCTCAAAAAGACGATGCCTTGCTCCTTCCAAATCCCTTCTTTATCATCGGTGCGAATCCGTTAATGCTTAATTCGCTAATAAAACAAACTTAGCGAAAACTATCTCGTTGAGTGTATTTTTATTTTCAACTCAACTCAACTCAAAACAAAAAATCTGTAAAAAATAGTGTTGGATATGCTTTATTCAGCTCCAAAATGTATTCCTAAGAATAACCAGTTGGATTCTCAAATCAAGCCACACGGTCAATTAGTATGGGTTAGCTCAATACATTGCTGCACTTACACACCCCACCTATCTACGTCGTCGTCTTCAACGGACCTTTAGGAGGAATAAATCCTCGGGAGATCTTATCTTGAGGGAGGCTTCCCGCTTAGATGCTTTCAGCGGTTATCCTGTCGGTACGTAGCTACCCGGCTATGCTTCTGGCGAAACAACCGGACCACCAGCGGTACCTCCACGCCGGTCCTCTCGTACTAGGCGTAGCTCCTCTCAAATCTCCAGCGCCCACGGCAGATAGGGACCGAACTGTCTCACGACGTTCTGAACCCAGCTCGCGTACCACTTTAAATGGCGAACAGCCATACCCTTGGGACCTGCTTCAGCCCCAGGATGTGATGAGCCGACATCGAGGTGCCAAACACCGCCGTCGATATGAACTCTTGGGCGGTATCAGCCTGTTATCCCCGGCGTACCTTTTATTCGTTAAGCGATGGCCCTTCCATTCGGAACCACCGGATCACTATGACCTGCTTTCGCACCTGCTCGACGTGTTTGTCTCGCAGTCAAGCACCCTTGTGCCATTACACGCAATGCGCGATGTCCGACCGCGCTGAGGGTACCTTCGTGCTCCTCCGTTACTCTTTAGGAGGAGACCGCCCCAGTCAAACTACCCACCATACACTGTCCCCAAACCCGTTCAGGGTCCTAGGTTAGAACTTCAACTTTAACAGGGTGGTATTTCACTGCTTGGCTCCACGAATTCTAGCGAACTCGCTTCAACGCCTCCCACCTATTCTACACAGTTAAATTCAAAGTCCAGTGTAAAGCTGTAGTAAAGGTGCACGGGGTCTTTCCGTCTTGCCGCGGGTACGCTGCATCTTCACAGCGATTTCAATTTCACTGAGCCTTGGGTGGAGACAGTGTGGCTGTCGTTACGCCATTCGTGCAGGTCGGAACTTACCCGACAAGGAATTTCGCTACCTTAGGACCGTTATAGTTACGGCCGCCGTTTACCGGGGCTTCGATCCGCAGCTTCACCTGCGCTGACATGACTTTTGACCTTTCTCTTCGAATTATTCTTTTCTCTAATTCATTGTCAAAAGCCATCTCAGCGCAAGTTAACCACTTCAATTAACCTTCCGGCACCGGGCAGGCGTCACACCCTATACTTCCTCTTTCGAGTTCGCAGAGTGCTGTGTTTTTGGTAAACAGTCGCAACCACCTGGTTATTTCAACCTCCCTCAGCTTATGGGGTAAACCCAATCACCAAAAAAGGTGCACCTTCTCCCGAAGTTACGGTGCTAATTTGCCTAGTTCCTTCACCCAAGTTGTCTCATCGCCTTAGTATTCTCTACCTGTCCACCTGTGTCGGTTTGCGGTACGGTTCCTATAGACCTGAAGTTTAGAGAGTTTTCCTGGAAGCAGGGCATCAATTACTTCGTCATTAACCGAGGTTAACAACTCGTCATCACGCCTCGAGATTAACGAAACTCCGGATTTTCCTAGAGCTTCTCTCTACACGTTTAAACCGGAACTACCAGTCTCCGGCTAACCTAGCCTTCTTCGTCCTCCCATCACAGCCTATAAAAGTACAGGAATTTTAACCTGTTTCCCATCGACTACGCGTTTCCGCCTCGCCTTAGGGGCCGACTCACCCTGCGTCGATTACCGTTGCGCAGGAATCCTGGGACTTTCGGCGTGCGGGGTTTTCACCCGCATTATCGTTACTCATGTCAGCATTCGCACTTCGGATACCTCCAGCAACCCTTACAGGTCACCTTCAACGGCTTACCGAACGCTCCTCTACCACATCATTGATTCGTAAACCAATGACATTCACTGCTTCAGTATTAGGTTTGAGCCCCGTTCATTCTTCCGCGCAGACCGATTCGACCAGTGAGCTATTACGCTTTCTTTAAAGGATGGCTGCTTCTAAGCCAACCTCCTGGCTGTTTAAACCTTTCCACTACGTTTCACACTTAACCTAACTTTTGGGACTTTAGCAGGTGATCTGGGTTGTTTCCCTTTTCACGACGGACGTTAGCACCCGCCGTGTGTCTCCCGTGCATCACGTCCTAGGTATTCGAAGTTTGCATCGGCTCAGTAAGTCGGGATGACCCCCTTACCGAAACAGTGCTCTACCCCCTAGTCGTTAACACGAGGCGCTACCTCAATAGCTTTCGAGGAGAACCAGCTATCTCCGAGCTTGTTTAGCCTTTCACTCCTAGCCACACCTCATCCCCATCTTTTGCAACAGATGTGGGTTCGGGCCTCCACTTAGTGTTACCCAAGCTTCACCCTGGACATGGCTAGCTCGCTCGGTTTCGGGTCGACTCCTAGCGACTCAACGCCCTATTCAGACTCGGTTTCCCTTCGCCTACCCTATTCGGTTAAGCTTGCCACTAAAAGTCACTCGCTGACCCATTATACAAAAGGTACGCAGTCACTCCGCACTTTAATTACTCTGTGTACTATCTTGATAGAATACTCTTCGCTATTGAATTTCTCTCTGCTTTACCGCTCAATTCGCAATCTTCATGTGGTTATACACTCCGGTTGCTCATTTTTACGGTGCTTTGACTCATTTTCTATGGCTGTGAGTACCTTATCTTCTAATAGTCTTCTTTATTTTTCAGTTTCGTATTCCTACTTACTGTTCTACAAAGTAATTTAAGTGCGGAGCTCCTACTGCTTGTACGCAGACGGTTTCAGGTTCTATTTCACTCCCCTCACCGGGGTTCTTTTCGCCTTTCCCTCACGGTACTGGTTCACTATCGGTCAGTCGAGAGTATTTAGCCTTGGAGGATGGTCCCCCCATCTTCAAACAGGATTTCTCGTGTCCCGCCCTACTTGGTTTCACGCTTAGTCTCATTAACAGATTTTCGCCGACGGGGCTATCACCCTCTATGGCAGGTCTTTCCAGACCTTTTGGCTAACCTATTAACTAGCTCGTGAAGGCTCTTCCACGTTCGCTCGCCGCTACTTGCAGAATCTCATTTGATTTCTTTTCCTCGAGGTACTTAGATGTTTCAGTTCCCTCGGTTCGCTTTGTTAACCTATGAATTCAGTTAACAATGACCTATCTAAAATAGATCGGGTTTCCCCATTCAGACATCTCCGGATCAAAGCTTGTTTGCCAGCTCCCCGAAGCTTTTCGCAGGCTTCCACGTCTTTCGTCGCCTTCGACTGCCAAGGCATTCACCTTCTGCGCTTATTTACTTGATTTGAGAACCCAACTCGTTACTCTCCGCCTTCGCTTTGTCTTTTTACTGATTTCTTCGTTGAAAGATTGCCTGCGGTACTCATGTACTTTGCAGTACACTCCGTTTCCTCGCCAATCTTTCGCCTCGAACTCAACAAAAATACTTCGCTCAGCAATTAGTGACTTAAATTTTCTTTATTAGCTCTTTGTATTCTTTTCAGAATAAAAAATCTTCATCCAAATTTAAGTTTAAAGCTTGCAAGCTTTACGTGTTGGATTATCTGGTTCTTTTCGCTGAATGCAACATACCCGAAATTGTTTTTTACAAAACAACTTCTTTTTCATTCTTGGAAGATCATAAAAAAATTTAACTTCTTTTATATCTTCGCGCCTTCTTACAGATTTCTGTTTTGTTAATGAACCTTTTTAATACACGCCTAAGACGTCTATTATCTCCTTTACACCTTCCTGGCTTCTTATTATTTCTCCTGCTCTTCCTTATATTCGTTAAATTCTTTTTGGGCCTGTATTCTTGGTGGAGCCAGTCGGGATCGAACCGACGACCCTCGGCTTGCAAAGCCGATGCTCTCCCAGCTGAGCTATGGCCCCTTCATACTTTAGAAGCTTGTCTTTTACTCGCTTCTCTAGTTCTGCACCCAAAAGACTTTTATATTCTAGTCTTAAGCTGGTGGGTCTGGGTGGACTTGAACCACCGACCCCACGCTTATCAAGCGTGTGCTCTAACCAACTGAGCTACAGACCCTTAATCTTGTACAAAGCTTGCCTTTTAATTGATTCCTTCGTTGGTTCGTCTTTTCCGATACTCATGTACTTTTCAGTACATTCCGTTTCTCAAAGCCAAACCGCCTTGAACTCAATTGAAATTCTTCGCTTCTCTAATTCAGTTATTTATTCATTCTCTAAACTCAAGATTCGATTATCACTATCGACTCTTTATTTAAAGTAAGCAATGTGTGTGAGCGCTTAGGCGTTAGGGTTTCTTATTATCTTATTTTCATAAGGAGGTGATCCAGCCGCAGGTTCCCCTACGGCTACCTTGTTACGACTTCACCCCAGTCATGAATCTTACCGTGGTCGGCGATCCCCTCTTGCGAGGTTAATCTACCGCCTTCTGGTAGAACCCACTCCCATGGTGTGACGGGCGGTGTGTACAAGGCCCGAGAACGTATTCACCGCGACTTGCTGATTCGCGATTACTAGCGATTCCAACTTCATGGAGTCGAGTTGCAGACTCCAATCCGGACTACGAGACGTTTTAAAGGATTGGCTCCCCCTCGCGGGTTGGCTTCCCTCTGTACGTCCCATTGTAGCACGTGTGTAGCCCTACCCATAAAGGCCATGATGACTTGACGTCGTCCCCACCTTCCTCCGGTTTATCACCGGCAGTCTCCCTTAAGTTCCCAGCATAACCTGTTGGCAATAAAGGATAAGGGTTGCGCTCGTTACGGGACTTAACCCAACATCTCACGACACGAGCTGACGACAGCCATGCAGCACCTGTCTCTTGGTTCCTTTCGGCACAAAAGCATCTCTGCCTTCTTCCAAGGATGTCAAGGGTAGGTAAGGTTCTTCGGGTTGCATCGAATTAAACCACATGCTCCACCGCTTGTGCGGGCCCCCGTCAATTCCTTTGAGTTTTAACCTTGCGGCCGTACTCCCCAGGCGGAGAACTTAACGCGTTAGCTTCGCTACGTCATGCAGAGATTGCTCCCTACACATCACAGCCAGTTCTCATCGTTTACTGCGTGGACTACCAGGGTATCTAATCCTGTTTGCTCCCCACGCCTTCGCGCCTCAGTGTCAGTTAAGATCCAGGTTGTCGCCTTCGCCACTGATGTTCTTTCCGATATCTACGCATTTCACCGCTACACCGGAAATTCCACAACCCTCTATCTCACTCTAGTCAACCCGTTTTCGACGCAATTCCCAGGTTAAGCCCGGGGATTTCACATCAAACCTAGTCAACCACCTACACGCCCTTTACGCCCAGTCATTCTGATTAACGCTTGCACCCTCTGTATTACCGCGGCTGCTGGCACAGAGTTAGCCGGTGCTTATTTTGCGGGTACCGTCATAGTAGTTGCGTATTCAACAACTACCTTTCTTCCCCACCTAAAGTGCTTTACAACCCGAAGGCCTTCTTCACACACGCGGCATCGCTGGATCAGGGTTTCCCCCATTGTCCAAGATTCCCCACTGCTGCCTCCCGTAGGAGTCTGGGCCGTGTCTCAGTCCCAGTGTGGCTGGTCATCCTCTCAGACCAGCTACGGATCGTCGCCTTGGTAGGCTCTTACCCCACCAACTAGCTAATCCGACGTAGGCTCACCCCAGAGCGCAAGGCCTTTCGGTCCCCTGCTTTTGATCTCTCGATATTATGTGGTATTAGCCCGAGTTTCCTCGGGTTATCCCACGCTCCAGGACAGATTCCTACGCTTTACTCACCCGTCCGCCACTCGCCACCCATAAAGACCGAAATCTTTACTGTGCTGCCGTTCGACTTGCATGTGTTAGGCATGCCGCCAGCGTTCAATCTGAGCCAGGATCAAACTCTTCACTTTTTTGTTTAATCCCGTCTCACTCAAATTATGATCTCTCACAATCTCAGCGCTCGGTTGCTGATACTTATAACTACTAAAATCTCTTCCAGTAGCCCTCGTATCAACTCTTGCCAAGCGCCCACACACTTTGCTTACTGCTTTTTATCTTGTTAATGATCTCTTTAAGTCTTTTAGGCTCTTCATAGTCTCTTTAACTACTCTCTTCCTAATCCTCTTCTCCCTCAAGCCAAAAACTCAAGAGCTCGCGAATTCTACCTCATACATTTTTTCTGTCAAG
>JBAPVR010000021.1:0-151508 GCA_049283295.1 Candidatus Aquirickettsiella sp. | reverse complement strand
CATTTTGGATACGACGTGTCGAACCACCATCTGAGATCTTAGGATTACCCGCAAACGTATATAACGAACCATAGAAACCACTAGGCACAATAAATCCTAATTGTGCTGCGGTTGCAGTAATTTCAGTAAATAATTGTGTTGGATTTTCCTGTGTTACAAATCCATACGGATCATAGGCCCCAAATGGGATGTATTCTTTACCCACTCTAAAATAGATAGGTGAAGCTTGGAAATTACCGATAGTCGCATACGCGGTATCTATCGAGGTTCGATTCAACGGGTGATACACAAAGAGTGAATTAGCAATGTTATAGGGCCCTGTCGAACCTGGAAGGCCTGACAAAGAACTATAGACTACAGACATATTCGCCGTCACCCAGTTATTAACGCGCGCATCTATAAATAAATTGGCATTATTCAGCAATAAATCACTGGCACGACCAGATGTTGGTATCGTTAACACATTAGGCGGTACCGAAGTAGGGTCTATCGCTATGGTTGGGTTAAACGCTGGATTAGGCTCCCAAAAAACCGGCGGTTTATTGGCTAAATATGCGTCGGCATTGATCCATCCGCTCACGTTAATACGGCAAGTCCAACCACAAGGTTGATCAAATCCGCCCGGTTGATTTCGGTCAAGAATCATATCGAGTTTGTTTACTTGATAGCGCATCACATCCATTTGATAGGATGTATCCAACATGTACGGCTGCATCGCCAATACGGGTCCACTAAGCCCAAGTGTTACGAGTGAAGCAACAATCGCTTTGAGTTTCATACTCATCCATCTCCTTAATAGGTTGTTAACTCAACATTAGATTGTTTGAAAGCTAAATTTTCTGCTTTATTTTTATCGACAAACAAGTCGTCGATTCAAACAAAAAATTAGTTTTACAAAAATCTATTACTTCTTTAATTTCATGCCCGTAACACACCGATAAAAGTTGGAATATGCTACGTTCACAAAAATAATTCAAAAAACAATTTACTTATATTTATCCCTTGTTATTTCCTACCAAGGCTGTTTAATTTCCATTCCTGCTTTTAAAAAGCGATATCGGCGAAAATTAAACAACCCTGGTCTTGGCACCGCTGTAAATTTACTAACTTACAGTTTCGCAAACTCTAAACGGAGACTTGCTTAGCGGTTTACCAGAACCGTTTTTAGATTATATTTATTTTTTTATTTTTCAGCGATTTGGAAGGTACAAGACTTTGTTATTAGTGCTGAAAATAGCTTTTCTTAAAAGAGCCGATAGCTATTGCATTTTATACCTAACACCATGACCTCTGTCAATGGTTTCATTATAAAATACGCCATACTACCTTAGCCTATAAAGAAAACTTATCAATTAAATGAAAATAGACGCTAAATCCACTTAAATCAAGTTTCTGCTATTTTTTTTTGTAGCTCACCCGCTTTATAAAGTTGTTCAACTATATCACATCCCCCTATGAGTTCGCCTTTATAATAAAGTTGTGGAAAAGTCGGCCAATTGGAAAATTGAGGCAGCTCATGACGTATGTCAGTTTTTTCCAAGACATCGACATGTGCAAATTTTACACCGCAGCTTATTAAAATTTCCACTACTCGAGCAGAAAAACCACAACGAGGTTCTTCAGGCGTCCCTTTCATATAAAGAATTAATGGATATTTTGCAATTTGTTGCCTTATTATCTCTAAGGTATTTTTTTCAATAATAGCCATATATTTTCCTCGTTTAATACACTTTAGTAAATTTTTTATCTTAAATTCAAAACAAACTTCGGTCTTTCAAAAAAAACTGCACATTAATAAAACTTACAGTAAGCTCAATTTAATTACTTGCCTTATCATTATCTGGATTTTAAACTGGAGCAAGCAATTTTAGCAATATCGATAAAAAACAGGACACCCTTTCCATGAAAAAACATGAGTTACCCCCATTACCCTATACCTTAGATGCACTCGCCCCAGTGCTTTCGAAGGAAACCTTAGAATATCATTATGGTAAACACCATAAAGCCTATGTGGACAAGCTTAATGAACTGATTCCTGGCACGGAATTCCAGGAATTATCCTTGGAAGAAATTATCAAAAAAGCTCCTCTGGGCCCTATTTTTAATAACGCTGCTCAAATTTGGAATCATACCTTTTACTGGCATTGCATGACACCCGAAGCCACAAAAAATAAATTAAAAGAATCTTTAGCAGACGCTATTAACAAATCCTTTGGCTCCATCAGTAAATTTAAAGAAGATTTTGTTAAGGCTGCCATAGCCCAATTTGGTTCGGGGTGGGCCTGGTTAATAAAAGATGCTCAGGGCTTGAAAATAGAAACCACCAGTAATGCTTTAACACCTTACCGTGAAGGAAAAGCATGCTTATTTACTTGCGACGTATGGGAACATGCTTACTATATTGATTACCGCAATGCACGTCCAAAATATCTAGAAAAATTTTGGGATATCGTGAATTGGGATTTTATTGCTAAAAATTTCGAAAAATAACCCGATAACAGAAAATATGACTATGACATCTGCCTTGATGCCGATTTACCCCAATCGCCTACCTATTGCCTTTGAAAAAGGCTCAGGGGTTTGGCTTACAGATATTCAAGGAGAAAAATATTTAGATGCTCTAGCAGGGATTGCTGTCTGTGGTTTAGGTCATGCTCACCCAGCAATCACCAAAACGATTTGCAATCAAGCTGCAAAATTAATTCACACTTCTAATACGTATCATATTCCTGAACAAGAAATATTAGCCTCTGCTTTGGCACGTATATCAGGAATGGATCAAGTTTTTTTTTCTAATTCGGGTGCTGAATCTAACGAAGCGGCTATCAAAATGACGCGACTCTATGCACATAAAAAAGGAATTGCGCAACCCGTTATTATAGCCATGGAAAATGCCTTTCATGGCAGAACCATGGCAACTCTCAGCCTATCTGGGAGTGAACGTTTACAAATTGGTTTTGAACCTTTGTTGGAATGTTTTATTCATATACCATTTAATGATATTGCTGCATTAGAGAAAGCCATACAGCAACATAAAAAAAATATAGTTGCCATTATGTTAGAGCCTATCCAAGGAGATGGTGGGATTAAAGTAGCAACACCTGATTTTTTACAAGCTATTCGAAATTATTGTGACCAATATGACTGGCTTATGATCCTTGACGAAATACAAACAGGTATTTGTCGTACCGGGCCTTGGTTCGCCTATCAATCCTATAATATTTTACCCGATATTATTACTATTGCTAAAACCTTAGGTAATGGTTTTCCTATTGGAGCCTATTGTTCTCGCGGCAAAGCTAATAATATTTTTCCTATTGGAAAACATGGCTCTACATTTGCTGGCAGTGCATTAGCTTGTGCCATCGCAATCACTGTTATTAATACTTTAGAAAAAGAAAATTTGTCAGTGCATGTAAAAAAAATTGGGACTTATTTGATGGGAAAATTGCAAAGCAGTTTTGTTAAACATCCACATATAATTGCTATAAAAGGACAAGGCCTCATGATAGGTATTGAACTCGATATTGAATGTCGTAATATCCCTAGAATTGGGTTAAAACATCGTTTACTTTTTAACGTTGTTTCTAATAATACAATCCGTCTTCTACCTCCTTTAATATTACAACAAGCTGATGCGGATGAAATTTGTCAACGTTTAGTTAAAACCGTGGATGAATTTTATAATTCATCCTCTTCTTAAGTTTATTGAATTTTACATCAAATAAACTACCCGCGGAAAATTCAATGAAGCACTTAAATTCATTATAATCTCTGTTATATCAAAAATTCGTTATAATTATTTTAATGATTTTTAAATTTCTATGAATAACTCATGTTACGCAGTATTAGTTGAGTAAAAGGAAAAAATGTTTATGTTTTATCCGTGAATGTTTGAGGAGAAAAACATGAACAAGGACCTATTAGACATTAAACACTTTTAAAGTGATCTCTTTCTTAAAATCAGGAATTTATAATTACTATTAACGAAACAACAACACCTCAAATTTTCTAATTATAATGTTCTGTTTATTGTGAAAATATTTTACATAATGCTATATTCATTTAAATTAAATCAATTTTTGGGTGTATTAATGATTAAAAGTAAATTTTTATTGCTTTTGTTTTCATTATTTTTATCCGCATGCCATTCAAGTCTAGGGCCAGATAGGTTAGTATCATCTAATGGTGAACCTTTTACGTTTAAAATTACTCCGGGAAAAGCTAAAACTCCTTCGAGTATAATGCCGACTGGATTTGGCCCAATCCGAGGACCATCCATACGCTCAGCAAATCTAGAAAAATCCATTGGCAAGGATTTAAGCAGATGTCGAGATAACTTGCTGAATCAACAAGTACATTTTGAATTTAATTTTTGAATGGTTCGATTATGAAAAAAGCAGTTGCTCTTATCTCTGGTGGTTTAGACTCTATGCTTGCCGTACGAGTTATTCAGGAGCAAGGTATTTATGTTGAGGGCATTAATTTTTATACAGGATTCTGTATTGAGGGTCACACACAAGCCATTCGTAACTCTCAACAAACAAAACCCAAACGCAACAATGCGTTATGGGTTGCTGAGCAATTAAGCATTAAGTTACATATCATTGATATTATTCAAGAGTATAAACAAATAGTCTTGAACCCTAAACATGGTTACGGTGCCCATCTCAACCCTTGTCTTGATTGTAAAATTTTCATGGTGAATCGAGCGAAGCAATGGATGGAACAACATCAATTTGATTTTATCATTACCGGCGAAGTTATTGGGCAACGACCGAAATCTCAACTTAAGAAAAATATGCCTGTAGTGGCAGTTGAATCTAAAGCTGAAGATATATTATTGCGACCACTTTGTGCCAAACAATTAGCCCCGACTTTAATAGAACGTAACGCTTGGGTAGATCGCGAGAAACTTTATGGATTTTCAGGTCGAAATCGTGGTCCACAATTCGATTTGGCGAAAAAGTTTGGATTTCAAGATTATGCCCAACCGGCTGGAGGCTGTTGTTTTCTAACTAATGGTCATTACACGCTAAAGCTCAAAGATCTTTGGAAGCACCGCGGAAAAAAAGACTATGAATTTAACGATATCATCTTACTCAAGGTAGGTCGGCACATTCGACCCCATCCTGATTTTAAACTCATTATTGGCCGGGATGAAGGCGAAAATCATTTTCTTGAAAATTATCAACATCAATATACAGCGATAAAACCCATAAGTCATTTAGGCCCCTTAAGTTTAATTGATGGTAAAATTACGGCCGAATATATTCATTATGCCGCACAAATTGCAGCTCGCTTTACCGACGCTACATCCAATGATAAGGTCACTTTGGAAATTAACGCATTGAGTGGTTCACTGCAAACAGTGCAAGTGCGCCCTTTTACTGCAGATCAAATCCCTAAAGAGTGGTATATTTCAGGCTAACTGATATTTCCTGTGTAACTTATTATTTAATAAATAAGTCTCATTCTTATAAAATGAATTTAGACCCTCTAACAAAAGCTAGCGATTATGACTCATCAATTAGATGCTCGACGTCTACTTTGTCCTTTACCGGTTATAAAGGTACAAGCGTGTGTAAAAAATTTAAAACCAGGGGATATTTTAGAGATTGTATGTACTGATAAAGGAAGTCTATCTGATATTTCGGCTTGGTGTCGCATTCATGGCCATTATTTACTATCAAGTAGCACACTAAGTCGAGAAATTTTCATGACCATACAAATAGGTACTAAATGAAAACTCGCTATCAACAAACACGCTTTATTGCTTTATGCGGAGCATTTAAAAATATTTTATTAGCGGGACTGAAAATAAGCTTTGGTGTTATCGGCCATTCTCATGGTTTATTAGCGGACGGAATTCATTCTTTATCTGATTTAATTGTTGATAGTGTCGTGATCATTGCGGCAAAATTTGGCAATAAAGCAGCTGATGAAGATCATCACTATGGGCATGGTCGTATCGAAACTGCAGCTACCGTTTTTTTAGCATTAATTTTAGCTATTGCAGCTTTCGCTATTATTATCAATGCTTTTATGACCATCGCTGCTATCCACGTTACTATCAAACCTTCTCCAATTGTTTTATGGATTGCTCTTAGTTCCGTTTTTCTGAATGAGCTACTTTATTTTAGGACGAAACATATTGCGAGCCAACTTAAATCTAGATTGTTAATGACTAATGCTTGGCATCATCGCAGCGATTCGATTTCGTCTGTTGCCGTTGCTTTAGGCGTGATTGGAGCTTGGTTAGGGCTCCCTAAATTGGACGCCGTTGCGGCCATTATTGTGGGACTAATGATTTTAAAAATAGCCTGGGATTTTGGCTGGCATAGTATTCGAGAATTAATTGATACCGCGCTCAGTATAGAAGAAACTGAAAAAATTAAATTTTTTATAAAAGAAATCCCTGGGGTAAGAGCCATTCATCAATTACGAACACGCTCACTTGCAGGATCCATTTTTTGTGATGTTCACGTTTTAGTGGATCCATCCATTAGTGTGTCAGAAGGCCATTACATCGGCCAAGAAGTCGATAAACGTTTAATTGCATCATTTCCGGATATTACCGATGTAACCGTTCATATTGATACTGAAAACGATGAATTAATCAACCCGTCTTATAATTTACCTGATCGAACTACCCTACAAAAAATCTTGAAGAAACACTGGTATGATTTACTACCAGAAATAGCCATTAAAACGGCCACATTTCATTATTTAGACGGAAAAATCACTATTGACTTGAAATTACCCATCGATTTCAGCACTCAAGATGATTTAGAAACTAAGTTGAAAAAAATTATAGAAACAGAAAGCTTTATCACTGATATTAAATTTTTCTATTATAAATGAACAAATTATTTAAAATTGCGACCTGGAATGTTAATTCTTTACGCGTACGACTAGAACATGTTTTATCTTGGCTGAACTTGCATCAACCTCATTTACTTGCCCTACAAGAAACAAAAGTTGAAAACCATCATTTTCCTAAAGAGCCATTCATAAAAGCGGGTTACCATGTCTTATATAATGGCCAAAAAACTTACAATGGGGTTGCTTTCATTAGCCGTGTTGCCATGCAAAATGAAGTAACTTTCTTGCCAGATTTTGATGATACTCAACGACGTATATTAGTTGTCACCATAGGCCAGCTACGTATTGCCAATATTTACGTACCCAATGGTTCTAATTTAGATTCTAAAAAATATATCTATAAATTACAATGGCTGAATCAATTGAAAACTTATTTACAACAGGAATTAAACCTATATCCACATTTAATTGTATTAGGAGATTTTAATATCGCCCCGGAAGATAAGGATGTTCATGATCCCCAAAGTTGGCAAGATAAGGTATTGGTTAGCCCTCAAGAACGCCAAACTTTAAAAGAAATATTGGCTCTAGGACTAAATGATAGTTTTCGCTTATTTAATAATGAACCTGGTCATTACACCTGGTGGGATTATAGGGCTGGAGCTTTTCGACGAAATCATGGTTTACGTATCGATCATATATTAAGTAGCGATGCGTTAATTTCTAAATGTATTGCTTGCGAAATAGATAAAGAAATACGACTATGGGAAAAACCATCGGATCACGTCCCTATCATGGCAACTTATCAAAATATCAGTTAGGATTTAAGTATGATGGAGCCTATAAACGCACGTTTTGGCATCGGAGAAATTGTTCAGCATAATTTATTTGGCTATCGAGGAGTCATTGTCGATGCTGACGCTGGTTTTCAAGGAGATGAAGCTTGGTATAACAAAAACGCGCCTGGAAATCCTCCTAAAGACCAACCTTGGTATCATATTTTAGTACATGGCTCTGTTCATCATGCTTATGCAGCCGAAATGAACCTAACGAAGGATAATACATTCGATCCTGTTGAGCACCCTGAATTAGATTATTTTTTTGATGGTTTTAAAAACAGTGTCTACCATCGCCGCCGATATAGCAATTAAAATGATAACGCTACCACTAGGGAGTGTCGTTATTCAGCAAAGAGGCATCAAAAAACGTGGTTTTTCGAGTAACATAACGGAGCATACTGACCGTATGCGAGTAACGAAACGCAGAAAATACCGTAGTTTATGTGAGCAGCATCGTGCCAAATAACACACCCCCTAATAAAAAACTGAATCTATGAAAAATTTGACGCTCATTCGACATGCCGATACCCATCTACAACAATTTTTGGAAAGTGATGAAGATCGTGTAATTACTCAACTAGGTCATCATCAAATTGAGGATATTGCAAAACAATTAAAAGAAAAAAAATGTCTACCCGATTACTTACTTTGTAGCCCAGCGAAACGAGCCGTACAAACAGCCCAGCTTCTTTGCGAAAGGCTAGAAATAGACCCGAAATTCATTAATATTAGCCCCGTACTCTATATGGGCACTATTCAAAATATTTTACAATCACTTTTTTTACTTAATTTATCTAAACAAGCTTTTATAATTGGCCACAACCCAACATTAAGTTGCTTAGCCCACAGGCTATGTATGATTACAAATTCTATTACTTTGCCCACCGCAGGTGTAATTTCACTAAGTTTTGATATCATAAGCTGGGATGATTTATTGACCGGGCAGGGGAAGCTACTCTTTTTTATTAAGCCCAGCACGAATGATCTTGGATTTTCCCTTGATAACTCTCTATTCAACAACGTGAATTGCGAGCAGCCCTCTCCATTAAACTCAAATCAGATCCCGATATCTAGCAATAAAATCGAACAATTGCCCCCATCTGCAAAGCCATCCATTGAGGAGTTTTTCCAGCAAGCTTTAAAGGCCCATGAAATGGGCGAAGTAAAATATGCGAGAGATATCTATGAATATATATTAAACATACAACCCGACCATGTAGAAACTATGCATGCTTTAGGTATGCTTGCTATCGAACTACAACAATGGGAGACCGCTGTCGTTTGGATACAAAAGGCTTTATCTATCCAACCTAACTCTGCACGTTTTCATCTTCATTTAGCAAACGTTTTTAAAACTATTAATCAATTTGAATTTGCATTAACACATTATCAAGCTGCTTTGCGTTTGGATCCAGAATATGCCGAAGTTCATAATAATTTAGCAGGCTTATTTTATAAACAAAATCAATTAAATGCGGCTCTTCAACATTATAAGCAAGCTCTTGATCTGAAGCCAGACTACCTGGAAGCGCATTTTAATCTAGGCTTAGTATTTTTAGCTCATCAAGAAAAAAATGCCGCCATAACCCAATTCAAAAATGTATTACGCTTGCATCCAGATTCTATTCAGGGCCATTGGCAACTCGCCAATATTTATTGGCAGGATCAGGATTTAGAAAAAGTTCACTATCATTATCAAAAAATTCTCGATCTGAATCCAAATTCAGTAGAATTGTTAAATAATTTTGCAGCTTTAATGCTAAAAAAAGAAACCCCCGACGTAGCTATCGAGTATTTTAAACGTGCATTAACAATTGATCCCAAACACAAAACAGCAAGAAATAACCTTGCGGCTATTTTATTACAAACTAATCAATTAAAAGAAGCGATTTGGCACTATACTTTATATCTAAATTTAGAGCCATTAGATACTGAAGCACTTTTTAATCGTGCACATAGCTTAATGCTGTCCGGTCATTTACATGAAGCCAGCCATGATCTAAAAAAGATTTTGACTATAAATGACAAACAAATAGATGCGCATTGTAATCTTGCTGCCATTTACCTAAAACTAAATGATCATACTGCCGCCTTAATGCATTACCAAACCATTTTAAATGTAACCAATAAACATGCCATTGCCAATTATATGGTCAGTGCCCTCACTCAAGAATCTATACCTGATCGTGCACCCTTAGAATATATTAAAAATTTATTTGATAACTATGCTTTTCAATTTGATGCCCATTTACAAAATATTTTACTCTATAAGACACCTGAATTATTGCGCAAGCAGTTAAACCCTTTTCTGGAGAAAAAAAAATATAACCTACTTGATCTGGGCTGTGGCACGGGTCTTAGTGGAAAGTCCTTTATTGATATTTCAAGAAAAATAACCGGTATCGATATTTCACGAAATATGCTTATTAAAGCAAAAGAAAAAGGCTATTATAATATCTTAATAGAAAAAGATATTTTAAATGGCATAGCTGAATTAGAGTGTTTTGATCTAATTTTGTGTATAGATGCCTTGGTATATTTTGGCAGTCTGAATGAGTTTTTTAATAGAATAACACTTTGTTTAGCGGATAATGGCCTGTTGGCCTTCTCGATTGAGCTTGCCGATGAAACCATTTCTACATACACGTTGCAAGCAAACGGCCGTTACCAACACGCTGAAATTTATGTCAGAAAATTAGCAGAAAAAAATCAGTTAAAACTATTAAAATATGCAAATGTAGTAGGGCGTCATCAAGACGGCGAAGCAATTAATACCGGTTTATTTATTTTTCATAAAAAATAATAATGATAAAGTAACCCGACTAAATCAATAATTTTTTATTCTAAAGTATTTTATGAAGAATGCATCTGTAAAAAAATTCATCAGGCTAATTTTGTTTTCTTTTTTATTCATTATTTATCCAACGACTAAAACTTATTCTTTTCCTTTAGATTTAAAAAATTGCGAAAATCCTTCTTATCTATTACAACACCCGCATTCTGTATTACCTTGTGCTGAAAAAATATTATCTACTAACTCTCCTCAATTAAGTTACCTAGGCGAAGAAAAAACCATCCAATATATCAAATATAAATACAGCTTTGTATCAGTCGCTTGGCCGAAAATTTTTCAGACGCGTACTTCGGATGTTATTAAGCCTGATGTTTGGAAACATGAGATAGATATTTTTGTACCGCGCGAAAATCTTAATGTTGATACCGCTGCTCTCTATATTACTGGTGGCTATAATTCTAAAACAATAAGAAACAATGCTCCTGAGAGACTTATCAGCCAATTAACCCAGCATAATATTGTAATCGTACTCAAAGACAACCCCAATCAATATTTGACTATCAATGATAAACAATTAAAAGAAGATGAGATTATTGCCTTTACTTGGAATCGTTTCATTCATAATCCAAAATTATCTTATTATCCCTTACATATTCCCATGGCAATTGCCGCACAGCAAGCCATGACCTTAGCACAAAATGTATTACTGCAGCATCATATAACTATAAATCACTTTGTGGTAATTGGCGCCTCGAAACGCGGCTGGGCGGCTTGGATGACGGCTCTACTTGATCATAGAGTCATTGCGATGATTCCCATTGTCGTTGATGTGTTAAATCTAGAAAAACAAATTCCACATATTTATAAAGTTTACGCACAACATTGGCCAATAGCCTTAAACGATTATTATTTTCAACATATCCCCGAATATGCTCAACCTAGTAATATTTTTTATCCCAATTATTTAAGATTATTGCAGTTAGAAGATCCATTTACTTATTTTACTGTCGCACCCTATCAAAAAAAGTTAGCTGAAATGTCTAAATACATTGTTAATGCGAGTGGTGATGATTTCTTCCCTCCGGATAGCTCTCAATATTATTATCATGCATTATCAGAAAAGAAATTGTTGTTTTATTTGCCGAACTCGGGGCATTATGTAGAATACTCCCCCTCAATCGCGCAATTAGCTTCTACAATATCCGCTTTTTATAAAAGAATTAGTTCTCATCAAGCTTTACCGGTAATTACCTGGGATAAAAATACTTTAGGTGAATTAAAAATTCGTTTTTCAGAAAACCCTTCAAAAATAATATTATGGTCAGCAACAAACCCTATTACTCGAGATTTTCGCTACTCCTGTGCAATTCATTATCAGCCGACACATTTAACGATAGAAGGGCAAGAAATTAAACTAATTATTCCAAGCCCTAAACAAGGTTGGAGTGCATCCTATGTCGAATTAGATTTTCCTGATGACTTACGAGTAAGCACTCCTATTTTTATATCTCCCGATACTTATCCTAAAAAAAATCAAATCATGCCACCACAAGCAATGTGTTTATTAATAAAACCTGAGACTGAAAATATCACTGAATAAATGTATATTAATTTAAGAATATAAACCCGAAATATAATTCGATACTGCAGCAATATCTGTATCATTCATTTTTTTGCTAATTATTGGCATCATCTGACACTTATCATTATTCCTTCTGCCGTCGCGAAATGCTTTTAATTGGTTGGCAATATATTGCGCATGTTGTCCACTTAAACGAGGGAATCCGGCCGGTGGATTCCCTAAGCCTCCAGGTCCATGACAGGCTAAACAAGCCGGTATTCCTTTATCTGAATCTCCACCGCGATAAATTCTCTGCCCTAAAGAAAGTAAATGGTTTTGTACGGTATCCGTTGAGCCAAACAAACTTGCATAGTAGTTTGCTATTTTAATTTTTTCTTTTCCCGACAATGCAACAATTAGTGAATTCATTATCGGACTATCACGTCCATGCTTTAAATTCTGAAAGTCCTGCATTTGCTTCATTAAATAATTTATGTTCTGACCCGCCAATTTTGGCCAACTTTCATTGGTCGTGGAATTGCCATTGCTACCATGACATAGCTCGCATCCAGCAATAATGTCGTTGAATGGTTTTTCAACTATTTTGGCATTACTCGGTGAGAGACCTAGTAAAAAACAGAATATACTCACAACAATTGTGTTTTTTGAGAGTAGGCCGCGTTGTGAAACAACTGCTGTGTATATTTTACACATGGGGATTGCGAGCTGAGCGGCAACACAGAGAAAAATTCAAGTGCGAAAAGTCTATAAAAGAAAATGTAAAATTTTTGTAATCAAACATATGAAAAACGTTTTATAGTATTTTAAAAAACTCGTTAATATTGCTAAACGTTATTATTTAGTTTATAGTTTCGTCAGGCTTTAATAAACTATAAAAATAACATAAAGGCCAGGGAATTTTTATTTTTTAATTAAGCGGAAGATAATCTTGAGTTCACATGTCTTTCCACTTACCGTATTTTTGAAAAGCGCCGCTCAATTAGAACAATTACCCCCAGACCAAGGCGCAGAAGTTGCGTTTATTGGTCGTTCCAATTCTGGAAAATCTACTGCACTTAATTCAATTACCGGCAAAAAAGGCCTAGCCAAAACTAGTAAAACGCCAGGGCGCACCCAATTATTGAATTTTTTTCAAATCAGCGAACATCTACGCTTAGTCGATCTTCCAGGCTATGGCTTTGCCAATGTCCCTGATGACAAAAAGGCAGATTGGGAGAAAACTATTGCTACTTATCTAAAGATAAGGAAATCTTTAAAAGGTCTTGTTATCACCATGGATATCCGCCACCCACTCAAGGACCGAGATCAGGCGATGCTAAAGTGGGCCTCACATTATCAAATCCCCGTACATATTCTTCTGACTAAAGCCGACAAACTGACACGAAGTCAAGCTGCAAATACCTTGGAATTAACGAATCAGCAATTGGATCTTCTTAATAAAAGCTGTGAAATACAAATCTTTTCAGCAACTAAACCGATAGGCCTTGAAAGCGCCCGCCGTAGGATATTAAATTGGTTACAAACGTAATAAACCAAAATTTTTCTAAAAATTATTTGAAAACTTCCCATTTTCTTATATGAATTTTTTGACCTATGCTGAACAATGTGATAAATAAAATGATTACTAAAAAAAACTTCTGATTTCATGTCATCGCAACCCTCTGAAATAAGTTTTCGCGCCATTCTATTGGCCATTTTACTTGCTGTCATTTTAGCCGCTGCAAATGCTTATTTAGGGCTAAAGGTCGGCTTAACTATTTCCGCATCTATACCCGCGGCTATTCTTTCTATGGGTATCTTACGTTTTTTTAAGAACTCTTCCATACTTGAAAGCAATATTATCCAAACCGGAGCCTCGGCAGGCGAAGCACTTGTCGCAGGAACTGCATTTATTCTCCCTGCCTTAATAATTCTTCATTATTGGCAACACTTCGATTATTGGCAAACAGTAATAATTTCTCTAACGGGTGGAATTTTAGGAGTTTTATTTTCTATCCCTTTAAGACGTGTATTATTAGCGGATTCCACATTGCGCTTTCCAGAAGGAACTGCGATAGGCCAAATTTTAAAAATAAGCCAAGACTCTAAAGGAAATCTTACAGAATTAATCCAAGGCGGTCTGTTGGGCGCTTTTGTGGCACTTTTTCAATCAGGTTTTCAAATCATAGCGGATAATTTTCCATTATGGTTTAAAGCTGACGACAAATTTATTTTTGGGTTTACTTTTGGTTTTGAACCTGCATTATTAGCAGCGGGCTATATTGTAGGTATCGGTGTTGCCCTGAGTACTTTATTGGGGGTCGCAATTGGATGGGTAATTGGGATTCCTATTTTTAGCTATTTACACCCCCTGGCAATGGCTACTAGTCAATCTGCAAGCAGCTTAGCCACTAGCATTTGGCAATCCAGTATACGTCCTATTGGCGTAGGCACTATGTTAGTTGGCGGTTTATGGACGATGGTTCTGCTTATTAAGCCTATTATTAAAGGCGTACACTCGTCTTTTGTCTCATTAAGAACCATTAAAGAAAGCGGATATGCCTCCTTACCTAAACATGAACGCGATATACCTATTAACTATACTTTAGCTTTATTAGGTATTTTAATATTGCCTTTAGGGTATATTTTATTTGGTTTTATAAACCATCCTGCCCTTGGATTAACCAGCTCTATCCAAATAATAACCTTAATAATTGGGATTGCTTTTATTTTAATCACCGGCTTCTTTTTTTCTTCGTTATGTGGATACTTTGCTGGGCTTGTTGGAAGTAGTCAAAGTCCTATTTCCGGCGTTTCTCTTTCGGTGTTATTGCTTGCATCTCTTACGCTACTTGCTATTTTTAGTTGGGCTCCTGGCTTTACGCACGATACTAAGCATTTACTTGAGGGGGAAGGTTTAGCAATCATTATAGGAACCCTAGTTAGTAGTAGCTGCGCCATTACCAACGATACTATTCAAGACCTGAAAGCAGGTCAAATTGTCGGCGCAACTCCATGGAAACAACAGATTATATTAATTTTAGGCGTCGTAGTTTCTGCTTTAATTTTAGCGCCCACTTTAGAATTATTATTTAATGCGTATGGAATTGGCGGTATTTCTCCTCCCGGAAGACACATGGATCCTGCCCAAATGTTATCTGCGCCCCAAGCTACGCTTATGGCAAGCTTAGTTGCAGGTGCATTTAAACATAACCTACCCTGGAATTTAATTAGCATTGGTTTTATTGTGGCTATTTTTTGTATTATTATTGACCGAATTTTGCAAAGACGCGGTATGCGTTTGCCTGTATTGGCAGTCGGTATAGGTATTTATCTTCCATTGGGTACCTCAACTGGATTAATTTTAGGTGGACTGGCTTCCTATTTCGTAGAAAAGACATTGATTAAACAACACCCTATACAAACAGAAAAATCAGCCGACAACGCCGCAAGGCAACGAGGACTTACTTTAGCCTGTGGTTTAGTAGCCGGGGCTTGCTTAATGGGGGTGTTATTAGCAATTCCCTTTACTTTAGCAGAATCTACTGATGTATTACGCCTCATGCCTAAAAATTTTACCTTATTAGCCAGCTTATTTGGTGTGCTATCGACACTGGGTATTTTAGGATGGATCTATCGTTCAGTCTGTAAAAATTAAATTTATTTAATTCATGTATTGACAAAATAAAAAAATCAAACTAGGCTCCCGCTAAATTTCAGGGGGTAAATATATGCCTCCCCTAGTTTTGATATATTCACAACAATTGGATTTGACAATGCCGCGAAAATAAAACAATTTGCTATGTATAAAGCTACATAAGCTTTTTGAACTAAGCAACAACACAAACAAATCAATTGCGAAAAATATACTCACAGTAATCGGATTTTTGCAAGGTGCTGCGAAACAGCAACCCAAGTGTATACAATTATACATAAGGATTGCGAATTGTGCGCAACACAGGCAAAAATTCAGTGCGCAGAATATAACTAGTGGGGTCAAATATCTACCTCCCCCAATCTAATGGGGGTAGGTCCATGTCAACATTCTACAATCGGTTTTCTTTTAGAAATTCCTTTAAGATCCTTCCTAATGGCTGGGATTTAATTGCCTTTATTATTGTTCTAGGCTTGCTTGCTGCATTTGTTTGGGCAGGCAAACAAATGACAGCTCCGTATCAAGTTGGGCAAAGCTTAACTTTATCCTTAGATCCGCATCAATTACCCAAATATGCTTTGTTTACCGTATTACGTTTATTTACGGCCATGGCGTTTTCTCTATTATTCACCTTTACTGTGGGAACTTTAGCTGCCAAAAACAAACGTGCTGCTAGTATTATTATCCCTTGCATTGATATTTTACAATCTGTACCTGTCATTGGCCTGTTATCTATTACCATAGTAGGGTTTATCGCTTTATTTCATGGGAGTCGGCTAGGCCCTGAAGCTGCAGCTATTTTTGCAGTTTTTACCGCGCAAGTCTGGAATATCACACTCAGCTTTTATCAAAGCCTACGTTCGGTACCTACAGAACTGAAAGAAGCGGCTGACATGTTCCATTTATCTTCCTGGCAACGTTTTTGGCGTCTGGATGTTCCTTTTAGCATGCCGGGGCTCCTATGGAATATGATGATGTCCATGTCGGGAAGCTGGATCTTCTTAATAGCATCGGAAAGTATTTCTGTAAATAATCAAACGATAGTATTGCCTGGTGTTGGCTCTTATCTCGGGCTCGCTATTAGTCATGCTAGTATCTCAGGTGTGATTTACACTATCCTGACTATGCTCATTGTCATTTTGCTTTATGATCAACTCCTTTTCAGACCTTTACTAAATTGGTCAAAAAAATTTACATTTGAACAAGTTAGTCAAGAATATGTTTCTCGTTCGTGGATCACTGTACTATTACAACAAACTTATATTTTAAAGTATTTTGGTCGTTTTTTTGGAAAGTTAGGTGATGCCATAGTCAACATTTCTTTTTCTAGGAATATTAAAAAGGAAATTATAACCCAAAAATCTAATCCGAATAAATTAATCGACATTATTTGGTACGGCATTATTATTATAATGGTAACTATATCACTTTGGTTATTGTTGCATTTTATATTGAAGCATCTTTCACCACATGAGTTAATTCACGTATTTTTTTTAGGCTGTATGACAGCCTTAAGAATCATCACAATTATTTTGCTAGCTAGTATCATTTGGATTCCTATTGGGGTTTTCATAGGTTTAAATCGTCGTATTGCAGAATGGGTACAACCCATCGCACAATTTTTAGCGGCATTTCCAGCCAATGTGTTATTTCCTGTCGCCGTTATTTTAATTCTAAGATATCACTTAAATTTCGAAATATGGTCTACGCCATTATTATTACTAGGCACGCAATGGTACATTTTATTTAATATAATCGCCGGGACAGCCGCCTTACCGGAAGATTTAAAAGAAGCAACTAGCAATTTTGGTGTTAAAGGTTGGCAATGGTGGCGTCGTTTCGTTTTGCCTGGAATTTTTCCTCATTGGATAACAGGGACCATTACCGCGATTGGTGGGGGTTGGAATATGACTATCATAACCGAAATCATTAATTGGGGTTCTACTACTCTCACCGCAACTGGACTAGGTGCTTATATTGCAAAATCGACAGATGCAGGCGATTTTCCTCGAGTAGCTCTTGGAATGGCCATGATGAGCCTGTTTGTATTAGTTATGAATCATTTAGTCTGGCGTCCACTATATAATTTAGCTGAATCACGTTATCGATTAGACTAAGGGGAAGATATTATGAATAAGAAGCCCATTTTTAATGTAAAAGATATCAGCAAATCCTTTAAAAAAGCTGAGCAACAAGAATTATTAGTCCTAGATAAAGTTAATTTTCAACTTTATGAAGATGAGATTGTTGCGCTATTAGGGAAATCCGGCTCAGGAAAATCGACGCTATTACGTATCATTTCTGGTCTTGCAGATCCTAGCAGTGGCACGGTAACTTATCGTGACCAAGTAGTAAATGGCCCTGTTAAAGGCATGGCTATGGTTTTTCAAAACTTTGCTTTATTACCTTGGTTAACGGTATTAGAAAATGTAGAATTGGGTCTTGAAGCATTACGAATTCCACGCGATGAACGTAGAACACGATCATTAAAAGCTATTGATATCATTGGACTCGATGGATTCGAATCTGCTTATCCAAAAGAATTGTCCGGTGGAATGCGTCAACGTGTAGGTTTTGCGCGAGCCCTTGTCATTAATCCAGATGTTTTATTAATGGATGAACCCTTTTCAGCCTTAGATGTACTTACTGCAGATAATCTTAAAAGTGATCTACTTGATTTATGGGAAGCTAAACAAACAGGCACTCGTGGAATTTTATTCGTAACGCACAATATTGAAGAAGCTGTTCTACTCGCTAATCGTGTCATCGTATTTGATAGTGATCCTGGCTGCATCCGGGCCGAATTGACTATTGATCTACCCTATCCACGAACTGAACAAAATCCTGAATTTCGAAAATATGTTGATCAAATATATTCTTTAATAACCCGTCAAATGGATGAACGTAAAAAATTGTTACTCAAAGAACAGTTACCTCGTATCACTGATATAGGTTATCGTCTTCCTGATGCGGATATTTCTGAATTAACGGGTTTACTTGAGACTCTCGATCAATCTGAATATCAGGGACATGTCGGTTTACCTGAACTGACTGAGTCGCTACATTTAGATGTCGATGATTTATTTCCATTAACAGAAGTATTGGATATTTTAGGTTTTGCTCACGTCAATAATGGAGAATTAATCTTAACAGCAGCTGGAAAATTATTTGCAAATGCCGATATTTTAGAGCGAAAAAAAATCTTTGCTGCTCATTTATTACGTTATGTACCTTTAGCAAAGCATATACGACAAGTTCTTGAAGAAAGACGCACAACCGGCCAACGTGCTTCTAGAGAACGTTTTTTGAACGAATTAGAAGATTATTTGAGTGAAAAAGAAGCTGAACGCGTTCTTCGTACCGTTATTGATTGGGGTCGTTATGCAGAGTTATTCGCCTATGCAAACAATACAGGCATGCTAAGTTTAGAAAACCCTAATTAAACAATTAGACTTTTCCCACTTGAATTTTTGTCTGCGTTACTGCTAATTCGCAATCCTCATGTATATTGTATACACTCCGGTTGCTTTATTTTTGCGGCGCCTTTTTGCCAAGGCCTCCCTTTGCTGTGTGTATAAAGCAGGATTATCAAACAGAATTTAAATTTAATTTTTATTCATTATTTATGTTCTTATAATTTTACTCTCTGGTTAAAACTTATGAATACTAAAAATTTTTCCGAATCGGCTCGAAAAGTAATTGAGACTGAAGGGATAGCAGTTTTGGGTTTATTAAAGCAAATCGATTCAAGTTTTGAACAGGCATGTGAGTTACTTTTAAATTGCCAAGGCCATATTGTTGTCATTGGAATAGGTAAATCGGGACATATCGGCAATAAAATCGCTGCTACTTTAGCCAGCACAGGTAGTCCTGCCTTTTTTATTCATGCCGCCGAAGCGAACCATGGTGATCTAGGCATGATTAACTCCAAAGATGTGCTCATTGCCATCTCCCATTCTGGAGAAACAGATGAGCTTATTAGTATTCTTCCCACACTAAAACTACTCAATATTCCTTTTATACTCATGACTGGAAATCCCCACTCTACTTTAGCGCAACAATCTACTGTCACCCTCCATATAGCCATAGAGCAAGAAGCTTGCCCTTTGGGTTTAGCCCCTACTTCCAGCAGCACAGCAGCATTAGTCATGGGCGATGCCATAGCTATTGCTCTGCTTAATATGCGTGGCTTTAGCAATGATGATTTCGCTAAGGTCCATCCCAAAGGTCAATTGGGTCGACGTTTATTATTAAAAGTGGGTGATATAATGCATACTGGAGCAGCTATTCCAAACGTAAAATGTGGAACCTCTTTGATTCAGACCCTATTGGAAGTTTCACAAAAAAGATTGGGAATGACCATAATTACTGATAAAAACCAACATCTATTAGGTATTTTTACAGATGGCGATCTCAGGAGAGCAATAGATCAAGGATTAAAACTTCAAACCACCCTTGTCGAGCAAGTCATGACCTCTAATTGTAAAACAATAAATAAAGATAAACTAGCTGCTGAAGCATTACGAATAATGGAAGATAATAAAATAACTACTTTAGTTATCGTAGACAAAGAAAAAAAGCCTCTCGGAGTGGTACACATTCATGATATTCTAAATCAGAGAATCACGTAACATATTACTATACTCCCAGAAATTGGAATTTTGGCAAAGCGCCGTGTAGTGAAGCAACCTGTGTTTATAAATCCTACTTAAGGATTGAGAGTTGGACGGCAGCACTGACATTCAAATACGGAGAGTATAAATTAAATCATTTAAGCTAGCGCCTTTTTAATAGTATGTTTTCTAAAACGCTATTCATTAATCTTATTCTTATTTCACTTATTTTATTAGGTACATGGTATACCTGGTTACAGTTGACTCGACCTGTTAACTCTGCCATTACAGGGAACCAACCTGATGCCTTTGCAACGAAGGTTATAGTCTATCATATTGATAAATCAGGGAATCTTTACGATCAACTAAGCACACCATTATCAGTCCATTACCCCTTAGATGATAGTATTACACTTGCAACACCTATTTTTACTTTATTTTTAAAAAATAAAGAATCATGGCAACTTTCAGCTCGTTATGGCAGACTAAAAGAGGGCAAAGATCTTCTACAGCTTTGGAATAACGTCAAACTTGAACAAAAACAAGGGCACTACAAGAAAAGTATATCGACTTTAACAACATCTACTTTGGATATTCATCTTAAAGAAAAAACAGCAGAAACGTCCGCGCCAGTCACAATAACTCAAATAAATCAAGAGATACATGCCGTAGGATTACATGCTAATTTTAATACAAAAACGATTCGACTTTTATCTCAAGTAAAGGGGCAACTCAAACCTGAAAAAAAGTAAATGAGGTTTAAAATGTGGAATCAAGAGCATTTGAAAAAAAAACCACTTAAAATAAGTAAAAGCTATCTATTAAGTATATTCATATTAATAATTAGTACCCTTTCTCTCTCTACATATGCGCATCCAAAAGATCTGACGCAAACTATCTATTTTGAAACGGATACCTTGTCATATAATAATGAAACAAAATTAGGAATCTATCAGGGGCATATTAAATTGACTCAGGGATCCGGTGTTTTAACCGCAGACTATGCCACTAGTTATTCCGATCAAAAGGGTCAGATTGTCAAAGTAATCGCGAGCGGGAATCCAGCACGCTATCGCGCATTTATATTTCCTAATCGTCCTAAATTAATTGCTACTGGAAATACGATCTATTATTATCCACAGAAAGATTGGTTAGCAGCCGTGGGAAATGCTGAAATTGTGCAGGGACAAAATCATGTCAAAGGTCCTCGAATTAATTATGATTTTAAAAAGAAAACCATCGGTTCCCCTATCTCAAAAAAAGGACATACCCAAATTCTAATAGCTCCATTGCAACCTGTACCCTCATGAGTAAATTACATGCTATCAATTTGGCCAAACGTTACCATTCTCGCGTTGTTGTCAAAAATGTTTCTTTAGAATTAGAAGCCGGCGAGGTAGTCGGTTTGTTAGGACCTAATGGTGCCGGAAAAACCACGAGCTTTTATTTGATTGTGGGCTTAATTGCAAGTGCGCAAGGTAAGATTTTATTAGATAACCATAATATTACGCATTTGCCGATGCACGCCCGTGCTAAAGCAGGTATCGGTTATTTACCTCAAGAACCTTCAATATTTCGTAAATTATCTGTTGCTGATAATATCCTCGCTATTCTCCAATTACGTAAAGACCTTTCAAAAGAACAACGTAAGCAACACCTAGAAAATTTACTTCATGAGTTCCATATTACACATATCCGCGATACATTAGGAATTAGTTTATCTGGTGGCGAACGTCGTCGTGTAGAAATTGCCCGCGCTTTGGCTATGGAACCCAAGTTCATGCTATTAGATGAACCTTTTGCTGGAATCGATCCTATTTCTGTCGTTGATATTAAGCGTATGATTATTCATCTTAGTCGACGTGGTATCGGTGTTTTGATTACCGATCATAATGTTCGAGAAACCCTTACGATTTGCAAACGTGCTTATATAGTAAGCGAGGGAGAAACCATCTATGTCGGAACTCCCAAAGAAGTATTGAACAATCAACGTGTTAGGGAAGTTTATTTAGGTCATGAGTTTGATCTATAGCCTTAATGTCACCTAAAACACTGTTGTAATCGATTAAATTCTACTCAATGCTTCTAAAAATAACGTTAACTGCACTTTCAAAAACCAAGTATTTAAAATAATTTCTTAAAATAGACTGTGCTCTACAATTTACTGTCCAACCTAATGTATAATCAAAGTTAAGCCCCTTGCATTTCAAAATGCTCGCATTTGAAGTGATTTCAATAAAATAGGTTATTCTTTTATTGAATGGATGAACCAAGCTTAGTTTAGGCTTGTCTTGGAGCGGTATCAGAATAATATTAAAGGCACAATAGATTATAAATATAGAGGGTCTAATGCAAATTACTATTACAGATGATGGCATTCAAGTTACGGACGCTTTAAAGCAATATATACTCGATAAATTTAAACGACTGGAACGTATAACCCATAAAACTACATCCATACATGTCACCTTAAGCCTTGAAAATTTAGATCAAATCGCTAAAGCTCTAGTCCATACCCATGGCACTGAATTTTATGCAAGTGCCGCAAATGAAAATTTATATCCTGCTATTGATGATTTAATTGATAGAATAGAGCAACAAATCAATAAACATAAACAAAAAACAAAAGAAAAGCGACATGATAGATCTGAAAAATACGGCCCAGAAGAATCTGAAGAGCTGTAAATAAACTTATTGAGGTCCCATGTGCAACTCAATCCTTTAACCGCAATTTCTCCCATTGATGGTCGTTACGCAGATAAAACTGATAGTTTACGTCCCTTATGTAGCGAATATGGTTTATTTTATTTTAGAGTATTAATTGAGATACGCTGGCTACAAACTCTTGCCGACCATTCTGGCATCAAGGAAATCCCTGCATTTTCTTCAACGACCCAACAACAATTGAATCATATTATTGAAAATTTTAATTTGGAAGATGCAAAAAGAATTAAAATCTTAGAAAAGACAACTCGACACGATATTAAGGCAGTTGAGTATTTTTTGAAAGAGAAATTAGCTAAAAATCCACAGTTAGAATCGATTCGTGAATTTATACACTTTGGTTGTACCTCTGACGACATTAATAATTTAGCGTATGCTTTAATGCTCAAAGAAGTACGAGCTCAACATTTATTACCCGCAATTCAGCAATTCATAATTTATTTAAAAAACTATTCGCATCAGTATGCTACACAGACGATGCTTGGTCGTACGCACGGTCAAGCTGCAGTACCCACCACTATGGGTAAAGAATTTGCTAATTTTACTCAACGTTTAATAGTGCAAGAAAAATTATTTGCTACAGTGAAAATATATGGTAAATTTAATGGTGCTATTGGCAATTACAATGCTCATCGTTTTGCCTATCCCGAGATTAATTGGCCTGAAATCAGCGAAAAATTTGTAAGCAGTCTAGATTTAGATTGGAATGCTTATACCACACAGATTGAACCTCATGATTATATCGCAGAATATTGTGATACTTTAAAACGAATAAATACTATATTAATTAATTTGGCCGCCGATTGTTGGGGTTATATTTCTTTAGGTTATTTCAAACAAAAAACTAAGATAGGGGAAATAGGCTCATCTACGATGCCGCATAAAATTAACCCCATCGATTTTGAAAACGCAGAAGGAAATCTTAGTTTAGCTAATAGCTTATACCAATATTTTGCTAAAACATTACCCATCTCTCGTTGGCAGCGCGATTTAAGAGATTCAACGTTACTCCGTAATCTTGGAACAGCTTTTGCATACAATTTAGTGGCTTATAAAAGTTTATATTATGGTTTAAAAACAATTTCTATCGATGACACGAAATTACTGGAAGATCTCAATCAACATTGGGAAATATTAGCTGAAGCTATACAAACCATTTTAAGACGCTATGCTATTGAGATGCCTTACGAACAATTAAAAGCATTAACACACGGTAAAAAAATTAATCAAGAAATTCTTCATCAGTTTATTAGCACTTTAAAGATACCTGACGAAATCAAACAAAAATTATTCGCATTATCGCCTACTAATTATTTAGGCTATGCAACTGAATTGGCACAATCAATCTAATATTTTAATAGCATCAATTAAGTTTAAGCACCTATGTAATTGTTAAATAAGTATTCAGAAAAAATTGAATCTAGGTACTATTATGCAAATGGATTTAACGAATAAACTAGTTAACTTTTTTTTTAACTGGCTAAATAAAGAAGTAGAAGCACTTCCACCCGTACCTTTAAGTGATTTCAATAAACTTCGCTATGAATTACGATCTTGTGATGTTTTGTTAATAGAAGGTCGCAATCGTATCAGTCAAATGATTAAAGTAATTACACGTAGTTCGTGGTCACATGCTGCACTTTATATTGGTCGTTTGTATGATATTGAAAATAAGGATATGCAAGAAAGAATGACTGAATTTTACTCTGGCGATCCCAGCGAGCAATTAGTATTTGAAAGTTTATTAGGAAAAGGCGCTTTAATCTCTCCCTTAAAAAAATATGAAAAGGAACATATTCGCATTTGTCGTCCAAGAAATATCTCTTACCAAGAAGGACAGAAAATTATCAACTATGCTTTAAAAAAATTAGGCATAGAATACGATTTTAAATTAATTTTTGACTTAGGACGTTTTTTAATGCCTTGGCCACTTTTACCCCGCAGATGGCACTCTACATTATTTAATTACAAACCGGGGATGAGAACCAAAGAAAGTTGCTCTTCATTACTAGCTGAGGCTTTTCAATCGGTCAATTTTCCGATATTGCCGCAAATAAAAAATGACAAGGGACATTTTAAGCTTTATAAAACTAATCCCAGGCTTTTCTCTCCGCGCGACTTTGATTACTCTCCCTATTTTGATATTATCAAATACCCTATGTATACGCTTCGCACTTGATTTGTGTATATGCGTGTGTTGCCACTCCCGCAATCCTCATATAATACATACGAAGCCTGCTTCACTACGCGGATCCTTGCCAAAGCCCAATTGCTGTGAATATACTTATTTCCTATGTAGGGCATTCAAAAACTAAGCAAAAAATTAAATAAAAAATAATTATTTTTTAGCTTTTGTTTTTTTAGCCGTTAACTTTATTTTTCCATCGATATAATCTACAAAAATTTTGTCTCCTGATATGAATTTTTCTTCAATCATATCTTTGGCAATTGGATTTTCCAACTCTTGTTGAATGGTACGTTTTAAAGGCCGCGCACCATAAACAGGATCGTAACCTATTTTAGCAATATGATTAATCGCAGCTGCACTGACTTCTAATTGTAAATCACGTTCATTCAGACGTTCCCGCAGCCTTTCCAATTGAATTGAAGTAATTGTATGAATCTGTCTTTCAGACAACGCATGAAAGACCACCACCTCATCGACACGATTAATAAATTCTGGACGGAAATGTTGCGCAATAATATCCATGAGTGTACTTTTTAAAGCCGCATAATCTTTTTTTGAGGTTAATTCTTGAATGATTTGGGACCCTAAATTTGAGGTCATCACTATGACAGTATTACGAAAATCTACTGTACGTCCCTGCCCATCTGTTAAACGACCATCTTCTAACACTTGCAGTAGAATATTGAATACATCCGCATGTGCTTTTTCAATTTCATCCAAAAGAACTAAGGAATAAGGTTTTCGACGAACTGCTTCAGTAAGGTAACCACCTTCTTCATAACCTACATATCCCGGAGGAGCACCAATTAAACGGGCAACTGAATGTTTTTCCATAAATTCAGACATATCTAAACGCACCATAGCATCATCAGAATCAAATAAAAATCCTGCTAAAGTTTTACAAACTTCTGTTTTACCGACACCGGTAGGTCCTGAAAAAATAAACGATCCTATTGGACGTTTAGGATCCGATAAACCTGCGCGAGACCGCCGAATAGCATTCGCTACAACAACAATGGCTTCATCTTGACCTACTACACGTTGATGTAGAGTCTCTTCCATGTGTAATAATTTTCCTCGCTCGCCTTCCAACATTTTAGCGACGGGTATGCCTGTCCATTGAGAGACAATTTCTGCAATTTCTTTCTCGCTAACTTTATTGCGAACCAAATGAGGCTCTTTTTTCTCCATTTTCTGAGCAGCTAATAATTTTTTTTCTAAGGCAGGAATATGACCATACTGTAATTCGGACATGCGATTTAAATCACCCGAACGGCGCGCTTTCTCTAACTCAAATTGAGCTTTTTCAAGCTCACTTTTTATTTTTTGTTCTCCTTGCAAGGTAGCTTTTTCAGCTTTCCACACCTCATTGAGATCGGCATATTTTTTGGAAAGTTCGGTAATCTCATTTTCTAAATTTTCCAATCTAATCTTGGAGGACTCATCCGTCTCTTTTTTTAAAGCTTCACGTTCAATTTTTAACTGAATTAATCGTCTATCTAAACGATCCAATTTTTCTGGCTTAGAATCGATTTCAATTCTAATTCGACTAGCAGCCTCATCGATGAGATCGATTGCTTTATCAGGCAAATTTCTATCAGAAATATAACGATGCGATAAAGTGGCTGCAGCAACAATTGCAGAATCCATAATTTCAACGCCGTGGTGGATCTCATAACGCTGTTTTAATCCACGTAAAATGGCAATAGTATCTTCAACACTAGGCTCATCTACGAGAATTTTTTGAAAACGACGTTCTAATGCCGCATCTTTTTCAATATAATTTCGATATTCATTTAAGGTAGTTGCCCCTATACAATGCAACTGCCCTCTTGCTAAGGCGGGTTTTAACATATTTCCCGCATCCATAGCTCCTTCGGCCTTACCGGCACCCACCATGGTATGCAGCTCATCAATAAATAAAATTATTTGTCCTTCTTGCTTAGCAAGTTCATTTAAAACTGCTTTCAATCGTTCTTCAAATTCGCCTCGATATTTAGCCCCTGCAATCAATGAACCCATATCTAAAACAAGTAAACGTTTGTTTCTTAATCCTTCTGGAATTTCGTGATTAACAATACGTTGTGCAAGTCCTTCTACTACTGCGGTTTTACCCACACCAGGTTCGCCAATAAGAACTGGATTATTTTTGGTTCGTCTTTGTAAAACTTGAATAGTTCGACGAATCACATCATCTCGGCCGATAACTGGGTCAAGCTTTCCTTGCGATGCTTGTGCCGTTAAGTCAATGGTGTATTTCTCCAAAGCGCCGCGACGACCTTCTGCTTCAGGATCATTCACGGCCTCTCCACCTCGTATATCTTGTATTGCTTGTTCAATCAATACTTTGCTAGTGCCCGCTTTTCTTAATAAGTCGCCCAAAATACTCTTATCTTCTACCGCAGCAAGTACAAATAATTCGCTTGATAAATACTCATCATTTCGCTGCTGCGCAAGCTTATCAGTAACATTCAATAAGCGAGTAAAATCCTTAGAAGGATAAATTTCACCCGGGGTTGAAGACTGCACTTTAGGTAAGCGTGCCATTGCCTCATCCAAGCTTTTAGTTAATAGATTTAAATTAACATTAGCTTTATTCAATAAAGGTCTGATTGTTCCATTCTCTTGTTGTAACAAAGCAGACATCAGGTGTATGGGCTCAATGAAAGCATTATCTTGCCCTATCGCAAGCGATTGAGATTCCGCTAAGGCATTTTGAAACTGGCTGGTTAATTTATTTAGACTCATATTCCCCTATAGTACCACTTATCTAGATTTACATTTTATAAATAGTTTAGTCTAATTAGAGAAAATCAAGTTAACTTCGTTAAAAAAATGTATTTGTACAATATTTTATACAATTAAATATAAGTATCTCTGGAAAAATTTATTCCGGACCTAACGTATAGCTTAGCCTAGCAAGCTAAAATTTCTTATTTTTAGCGCAAATATGTCCCCCATAGTAAAAAAGAGGTAAACTAAGCGCATTTATATTCTTATTTTAAAAAATTAATTAGGGGTTTATATGCCACAAGAATTATTAAGTGATCCAGCATGGCAACGTAAAACCCTAGAAAAATTACTTTTTGATACCTTAAAAGAACAACGGCGTAAAAGACGCTGGAATATTTTCTTCAAATTTCTTTTTTTTATAATTTTTTTAGGTTTGTTGATTGATTTATGGCCAACAACGAATCTACCCACTGCTTCAAAAGCAAAAGCTCATATCGGGCTTGTTGATATTAGAGGCGTCATTGCTGACAATTCAACTGCAAGCGCTGATAACATAATTGAAGGATTGCAAAACGCTTTTGAAGATAAGAATACGCGCACGGTCATTTTGCGCATCAATAGTCCTGGTGGCAGCCCAGTGCAAGCTGCGCAGATATATAATGAAATCCGTTATCTACGTCATCAATATCCTAAAACTAAATTATATACAGTATGTGATGATCTTTGTGCATCCGCAGCTTACTATATTGCTTCGGCAAGCGATGATATCTATGCTGACCCTGCTAGTTTAGTCGGTTCAATTGGCGTTTTAATGGATGGATTTGGTTTTGTTGATACCATGAAGAAAGTCGGTGTTGAACGCCGCTTATTAATCGCTGGAGACCATAAAGGCTTTTTAGATCCTTTCTCACCTGAAAAAACAGATGAAAAACTCATTGCGGAACGAATGCTGGCAAATGTTCATCAACAGTTTATTAACGCTGTTAAACAAGGCCGTGGAAATCGTCTAAGAGATAATCCAGAGTTATTTTCTGGTTTAGCGTGGACGGGTAAAGAAGCATTAACTTTAGGACTTATAGACGGTTTTGGAGGCTTAAATAGCTTATCCCAGGAATTAATTAAAAATAAAAATGTTGTCGATTACACAGTTAAACCCGGTCTCCTACAACAATTTTCTGACCGCATGGGAGCTGCATTCGCACAACAAATTAGTACAAATCTCGGTATTTTACCTCATGGATTTCGTTAACAAGCTGTAGCGATAAGAACAGACAACATTTATAACTACTTGTATAAACTTCTGTTTATGTTTTATTTTTATTAGATAAAAGATAAACATGATGGAAGCTTATATATGGAAAATACTGAATATGGATTTAGTTTATTTGAACTGCTTATAGTCTTGGTTATAATAGGTATTTTAGCTAAAATCTCCTATCCAATTTACACTTATGCGCTGATAAAAACTCATCGTACCGAAGCGAAAATTGCTTTAATAAATCTTGCCCAGCATATGGAAATTTATTATCTTGCAAATAATAATAGTTATGAGGATGCGAATTTTAGCACGTTACATTTAAAGGACATCACTGAAAGAAATTTTTATCAGTTAACTCTAAAAAGTACACCCAACACTTACCAACTATCAGCCAAAGCTAAATTTTCCGACTCAGAATGTTATCTCTTTAAGCTTAATCAATTAGGAGAAAAAACTAATGCTGGTAGTAGTTCCAATCAATGCTGGTAATTCAGATTAAATTTCAAGTTATAGTTTCTGGAAACTTATTTATTGATGAAAAATGTTTTCTACTGCTATACTTCCTATGATTTTCAAGGAGATTTAATATGCTAAGGAAATTATTAGCAGAATTCTTAGGAACTTTTTGGCTAGTATTAGGGGGATGTGGCAGTGCGGTATTGGCTGCTAAATTTCCTCTTGTAGGCATAGGTTTTTTGGGCGTAGCCTTTGCTTTTGGTTTAAGCTTACTAACCATGTGTTGTGTATTTGCTCCTATCTCGGGCTGTCATTTAAATCCTGCTGTTTCTATAGGTCTTTGGGCTGCGGGTAGATTTAGCTTTAAAGAGGTACCTAGTTATATTATTGCTCAAGTAATAGGAGGCATACTAGCCGCAACTGTTTTATACCTGATTGCAAGTGGGCAACAAGGATTTGAGTTACAAAATGGCTTTGCCAGCAATGGTTATGGACTTCATTCCCCGGGCCATTACTCATTATTCGCTTGTTTTATATGTGAAGTAAGCATGAGCTTTTTATTTTTAATCGTTATCGCAGGTGTGACTAATCCACAACTACCTAGTCATTTTGCTCCCTTAGCCATTGGCTTGGCCTTAACCTTAATCCATTTAATTAGCATTCCGGTTACAAATACTTCAGTTAACCCTGCTAGAAGCACTGGCCCAGCGTTATTTGTAGGGGGATGGGCTATCCATCAACTTTGGTTATTTTGGCTTGCCCCATTAATCGGTGGAATAATGGGTGGAAGCTTATTTAGATGTATTTGGGGAAATAAAAAATAGTCATGGCATTTATTTCGATAAACCGAAAAAATCTTTAAATAATTTTAAAATTAGCGTGTTGTTTCAGTTTCGATCACTAATGGAATTCTTAATTCACGCGGTAAGGCGAAAGCAACGTTTTCCTCCATACCCATTAATTCCGAAACTAAACATTTTTGCCAATTAGGAAAAGTTTTTAAAAATTTTACAACCTCTTGAACTAAAAACTCGGGGGCAGACGCCCCCGCAGTAATACCTACACGTTCTTTCCCAATTAACCAGGCCGATTGGATATCTTCTGCAGAATCAATTAAATAGGCGGGTTTACCTAAACGTTCAGCTAGTTCTTTTAATCTATTAGAGTTCGAACTATTAATTGATCCCAAAACTAATACCATATCACACTGTTTTGTTAATTCTTTAACCGCTAGTTGGCGATTTTGTGTTGCATAACAAATATCTTCTTTCTTAGGTGTGGCAATCTCAGGGAAACGTTGTTTCAGTGCTTGTACAATAGTTTTAGTATCATCTAGTGATAAAGTGGTTTGTGTAACATAGCTTAACAAACGAGAATTTTTAACTTTTAAAGAAGCAACATCCTGAATATTTTCGACTAAATAAATTCCTCCGGCTGGATTATCATAGTGGCCTAAGCTTCCCTCTACTTCAGGGTGCGCAGCATGACCAATCAAAATACATTCCTGACCTAAACGATTATAACGCGCCACCTCCATATGTACCTTAGTTACTAAAGGGCAAGTCGCATCAAAAATTCTTAAATTACGTTGCTTAGCGGACTCCCGAACCACTTGGGAAACTCCATGGGCACTAAAAATAGCCGTCGCGCCTCGGGGTATCTCATTGATGTTCTCAACAAAAATCACTCCTTTTTGCTGTAATTCAGCAACTACAATTCGATTATGTACGACTTCGTGCCGCACATAGATAGGCTCACCAAACAGATTTAATGCCTGTTTGACAATCTCTATAGCACGATCAACGCCTGCACAAAAACCTCGAGGATTAGCTAAAACGATTTTCATAGCATAGCTCTTAGAAAGAGCTTAGTTTAGAGATGTGCACAAAAATTGCAAGCTTTGCATAAAAATTAGATTTTTTACAAAAAACTCATTTTTTTTGTAAATTAACAATGGCATGTAACGTTTTTTCCTTTTGTTGGCTCAAGTTAGTTTTAGGTGCTTCTGGTAATGTTTTTAACATTTTATAAAAACTAGATTTATCAACATTTTTAGGTCTGTTTTTTATTTCCTTAGACCATCGTTTATCTAATAAATACTCTGAAATGGACGTTGAGGAAATCCCTTTTTTTAATAAATTACATTGATTATTAATTAATTCTTTGGCCTCTTTAATCGAATTGCAACGATCTAAAGCGATAATTAAAGCCAAAGCCCTTTGATTATGCCTTGCTAAAATTCGATTAAAAAGATTTCTATTAAGATAAGTTTTTTTTATATGTTTTTTACAATCGTTGATAAATTTTTTTATGCCTATTTGCTCTTTACTTTCCACTTTTTTAAATTCATAATGTTCAAAATTTCGTAGTGAATTTCTTTTTAAGCAGAATTTAGTAATTATTCTAGCCGATTCACTTTGACTATTAGCATAAGCATCAAGTAATGGTGTCCTATTTTTTTTATTGAGACTAATTTTAGCTCGCCGTTCAAGTAAATAAGTAATAAGCAGAGTATGCCCTCTTCTTGCTGCAAAATGTAAAGCCGTATCGCCTCCTTCATCTTGAGCATCAATATCCACTCCTTCTTTTAATAAAAAATTAATTATATTGATAAAACCCAGATCCGCAGCAAAAAATAAAGCGTACTTTTTAGAAGTTTCCTCATCCATTAAAAATATATCCATTTTAAATCCTTTTAAAAATTATTTTTTTAACGTCTCTATCTATGTTAATTGTTTTTCGATTTTTTTCAACAATGATAAAAGTAATTCTTTAGATATAGGTTTATAAAGAAAATCATAAACCCCTTGCGCTATTGCGTGACATCTTTCTTCTTTGTTCGCTTCACCAGAAAATAACACTAAAGGAATATTTAATCCTTTCTCTTTCATTTGGGTTAATAACTGTAACCCATGAAGATTCGGCATTACTCTATCACTTAAAACAACAAAAAATTTATCTGGATCCGCTCGAAGATAAGTCCAAGCGAGCTGGCCATTTTTACAAGCTATAAAGTTATACCCAGCCTCTTTTAAATATTCTGTTAATATTTTTAAACAGAGTTCATCATCATCCGCTAATAGTATCTGTTTCAGATTCGGTTTTATTATCATTTGATTTTTTGTTAGATAATGTTAATAAAAAAATCTTAATACACTTATGCCATGAAAGATATAAGTTATTTAAAATAATGCCTAAATATCTGGGTCCAAACAACGACCAAGCGATCAGTAAAATAATAAGGCACGATATTAGATTTAATCCATAAAATCCCATAAACAATCCGTGTTTAAAAAATTAATTTAACTTTCGTAGATTAGTCATCGCACCTAAAAATAATCCTAAACTCCCTAAACCTAAAATCCATAAATAACTAGGCGTTAAATGAACAATGTTTTTAACAATTAGATCTAACAAAACCCAAACCATACAAGCGGTAGCTATACCCAAATTTATGAACCAAAAAGATTTTTTTCTCGTTTGTTTTTTTTCTTTTTCTCTTACACAATAAAGACATTTCGAGTTCTTTTTCCAATGACGGAACTCAAGCATTACTTGATACATTAAATCTGGAAATTCAGGGACTTTTTCTGCCCAATAAGGTGCATATTCCCGAATTTTTCGAAAAAAGGCCCGCGGCCCAACTTGTTGACGCAGCCAATGCTCTAAAAAAGGTTTAGCCGTATTCCATAAATCCAAATCAGGATACAATTGCCTACCTAAGCCTTCAACGTTAAACAGGGTTTTTTGTAATAATACTAATTGTGGTTGCACCTCCATATTGAATCGTCTGGCGGTTTGAAATAATCGTAAAAGCAACTGCCCAAAAGAAATTTCTTTTAAGGGCCTTTCAAAAATAGGTTCGCATACGGTACGAATTGCGGCCTCAAATTCATTAATTCTTGTATTTTCTGCAACCCAACCCGACTCAACATGCAATTGTGCGACACGCCGGTAATCTCTATTAAAAAATGCCATCAAATTTTCTGCGAGATAACGTTGATCATCTGGGCTTAAACTACCCATAATTCCAAAATCAACGCCTAAATATTGAGGGTTTTCCTTGTTTTTAGGTGAAACAAAAATATTCCCTGGATGCATATCCGCATGAAAAAAACAATCACGAAAAACTTGTGTAAAGAAAATCTCAACACCTCTTTCAGCTAATTTTTTTAAATTAATTCCTTGTTTTTTTAAAGCAGAAATATCGGAAATTGGAATTCCATAAATACGCTCCATGACTAATATTTTATGAAAAGTGTATGGCCAATGTATTTCTGGAATATAAAGCAAATCAGAATTAGAAAAGTTACGCCGTAGTTGAGATGCATTAGCCCCTTCACGTAATAAATCTAATTCATCTTTTAAACAAGCTTCAAATTCCGCTACAACTTCTCGAGGTCTAAATTGCTTGGCAGGTCGCCAATAACGTATAGCTAAATCCGCCAAAGCATATAATAAATCGATATCTCGACTAATTCTTTTATAAACGCCTGGACGTAAAACTTTAACAACAACCTCTTGATTAGTTGACAACAATCGAGCAGCATGTACCTGAGCAATAGAAGCTGATGCCAAAGAATTAATATCAAATTCAGAAAATGCTTCGGCAATGGGCTTTCTAATACAGGATTCAATAATAGATTTTGCTTCTTCGCCAGAAAAAGGAGGCACTCGATCTTGCAGCTTCGCTAATTCATCAGCAATATCAATAGGAATGAAGTCGCGCCGTGTCGATAAAGCTTGACCAAATTTAACAAAAATTGGTCCTAAATCTTCTAATGCAAGACGAATTCGTTCTCCCCTAGGCACTTTTTTATTCGTCCTTCGATAAGGATTAAGATAAGTAAAAAAACGTAAAGGACGGAAAAGATGCAGGGAGAAAACTAATTCATCTAGACTGTAACGAAAAAGTATAAAACTGATCTGCATTAAACGCACTAAACGAGACATTGATTTCATCAGCTCTATCCTTTTTCCAACATTTTTATCCGCGCTTCTAGTCGAGCACAATCATCACGTAGATCGTCTACATCGGAAAAAAAAAGCTGTAACTCTTCGTCTGACACCAACCAATTCATTTCTGTTTGAACATAGTTAGTCAAATTTTGGCCGCTATTTCGCAGGCTTTGTCTCGTCCAAAGACTTATTGCTTTAAGTATCTGTATCATTGGGTAAGCTATAGCATCACCCAATATTTTTGATAATTGCTCTTCGTAATCAATTTCTAGATTTGAAAAAAAATCTTTAAACTGCTTTCCAAACTCCATATCTCCCGAAACTTGCAGGGGGATATCTGTAAGAGCTTTATCTTTATTTATAAAAGCCACACGTAAAAAATCAAACGTTGAACCGCGTAATGTTAAATCTGCAGTTCCGTTATGATCTTTACTTAAATAAATTGAATCGAATTTAAAAAGCCAATAATAGGTTAGGGGACCCCATTCTATCTTTACTATTTTCCCTGATAATTTACGCAAATGTTCTTTAGACTCAGGATCGAGATTAAGGTAGCGATTAAGTATTGCCTCTTGGGCCGATAAAATTATATTGGGCCTAATCAAAATTTCCACGCTCGATGTAATGCAACTATTCCCCCGCTAAGATTATAGTATTCACATTCATCAAATCCTGCAGCTAAAATAAGGTCTTGAAGTGTCTTTTGATCCGGATGACGACGTATGGACTCTACCAAATAACGATAACTTGCTTCATCATTAGCAATCCATTCACCTAATTTAGGTAAAAAGTCAAACGAATAACGGTTATACAAGTTTTGTAAAAAACCCAATATGGGTTTAGAAAATTCTAAAACGATTAATCGAGCACCGGGTTTTAAAACTCGGTACATAGATTGTAGTGCGGTTTTCTTATGGGTCACATTACGTAACCCAAAAGCAATACTCAAACAATCAAAGCTAGCGTCAGCAAAGGGTAAATATTCTGCATTAGCTTGAATGACACTTACTTCTGTAAGCCCTAAGTTCAGAAGTCGATCTCGTCCAACGTTAAGCATAGTAGCATTAATATCTAACAAAATAGCCTTACCTTGCGGTCCTACATGCTTAGTAAATGTCTTTATCAAATCCCCGGTTCCACCTGCCACATCCAGTACACTATCTCCCCTACGAAGTTGGGCTAATTCCACTGCAAATTTTTTCCATAGGCGATGTAGACCAAATGACATCAAATCATTCATAAGATCGTACTTGTCAGCAACAGACTGAAAAACCTCTCCTACTCGACGATTTTTGTCGCTTAAGGGGATAGTTTGATAACCAAAATCTGTTAAGGTTTCATTCATTTTAATATTTGAAGATGAAGTTGACATAAGAATTATCATTATTCTAATTATCCTATCTTAACTACCTAGCCTGTTTTGAGCAAGAAAATGACCCATTTAACAGCTTATCCAGAATCTTCGAAAAAAACTGATTTGAATCCGCAGAAAAAATTAAAGAAAAGTAAAATGTATTTCTTTTCAACTTTTTTAAAAAGCAGTTTTTTAATCAACCTAACAAATTCTAAAAATATAGAACTATGCTTAAAAACATATATAGATATTCTTATGAATACAGTAAAAAAGGAACAGGGATTAATGCTTAAGTGGCGATCCTATACAAGTCGGGCAAAATGTGCGCCTGCGCAATACTGTTAAAGCATGCTGGCTTTTCACATCAGTCCATAACTCATATGCTTGTAAAGGCATTAATTCATTAATTGGATCACTAAGACCTCGGATTGCATGCAAGATTTCCATCAAACTAATAAAATCATAACTTAAAGCACTATAAAGGGAAGCCGAACCTGCTTTAGACAAACTGGCTACCTGAATGTAAGCTGTTTGACCTAATTCAATAAAATACTTGATTTTGATCCGTTTTTTTTCGGCCTGCCCAGGAAAAAACCCAGCAAATAACAAACATTTATCACCTACTTCACGTAAACATTCTCGTTGTCTAGTCGACCTTTCAGTTACTCCAGTTAAAAATTCTTTCGCAAAAACCGAATTAGCAATATCGGGTCGTTGATTATAATAAGCTAATAAAAAAACTAAGTAACTTTCTAGTTCGTCATTTAATCTGAGGTTACTACTAGATTCTGCATCCTTCACCAAAGATTGCCATTGAGCTGTAGTAGTTGGTTGCAATAAAAGCATTCCCATGATAAAACCTCTCAATATTAATTGCCTTTCTACCAGTGTAGGATACGCTAGCAAAAATGCCTTGTTTTGCGTTATCATGCATTCTTTTTGAACATTCTAATATATAATTTCTTACTATCATGATCCAAAATATCCGTAATATCGCCATAATTGCCCATGTTGACCATGGGAAGACCACCCTCGTTGATAAATTACTACAACAATCTGGTACTCTCTCAAGCCGTGCAGCTCCAGTGGAGCGTATTATGGATAGTAACGATTTGGAACGTGAACGTGGAATTACTATCCTCGCAAAAAACACTTCTATAGAGTGGCATGGTTATCGAATTAATATTGTCGATACGCCTGGGCATGCTGACTTTGGTGGCGAAGTAGAGCGTATCTTAGCCATGGTAGATTCTGTTTTATTACTCGTCGATGCAGTAGATGGCCCTATGCCACAAACACGCTTTGTCACACAAAAAGCTTTTGCCAAAGGTCTAAAACCAATTGTTGTTGTTAACAAAATCGACCGGCCCAGCGCCAGGCCAGATTGGGTCATTAATCAGGTTTTTGATTTATTTGATCGTTTAGGTGCAACCGAAGAGCAATTGGACTTCCCTATTATCTATGCTTCTGCTTTACAAGGTTATGCAACATTGGATATTAAAAATCCAAGCTCTGATCTGACGCCTTTATTTGAAACCATCATTAAAAAAGTTGCTCCTCCCGCTGTTGATCCGCAAGGGCCTTTTCAAATGCAAATAACCACCTTGGACTATTCCAGTTATGTAGGCACTATTGGTATTGGTCGTGTTCAGCGAGGGTGCGCGAAAGCTAATATGCCTGTTGTTTTAATCGACAGGGAAGGAAAAACTAGACCCGCTCGTATATTACAAATTTTAGGCTATAGAGGCTTAGAACGTATCGAAATCGATCAAGCCCAAGCGGGCGATATAGTAGCCATCACAGGTATTGATAGGCTCAATATTTCTGACACATTATGTGACCCTAATTTGGTAGAAGCCTTGCCTGCTTTGATAGTTGATGAGCCTACAATGAGCATGACCTTCCAGGTCAATAATTCACCTTTTGCAGGCAAAGATGGAAAATTTGTTACTAGTAGACAAATCAGAGAGCGGCTCGACAGAGAACTACTTCATAATGTCGCGTTGAAAGTTGAAGACACCGAAGACCCCAACAGATTCCGCGTCTCTGGAAGAGGTGAATTGCATTTATCGATATTAATTGAAACCATGCGTCGCGAAGGATATGAGCTGGGAGTTTCTCGTCCTGAGGTCATTTTGAAAGAAATTGATGGTGAGCTGAAAGAACCCTACGAAAACTTAACCGTAGACCTAGAAGAACAACATCAAGGTAACATTATGGAAAAATTAGGCAGCCGACGTGGCGATCTAATAGACATGGTATCGGATGGAAAAGGACGTATCCGACTGGATTATAAGATACCCACTCGTGCTTTAATTGGTTTTCGTACCGAATTTTTAACGGCTACCTCTGGTTTGGGATTAATGCATCACGTATTTGATCATTATGGGCCTGTGAAAAAAGGTGCGCTTGCTAACCGAGCAAATGGCGTCATGATCTCCAATCAAGTCGGTAAAGCGACTGGATTTTCATTATTCAATTTGCAAGAGCGCGGAAAATTATTAATTGGACCGCAAACTGATGTCTATGAAGGCATGATTGTAGGCATTCATTCACGTGATAACGACTTAGTAGTTAATGTCGTAAAAGGGAAACAACTCACGAATGTGCGCGCCTCAGGCTCCGATGAAAACATTATTTTGACTCCTCCAATAACGTTTTCTTTAGAACAAGCATTAGAATTTATCGCTGACGATGAATTATTAGAAGTCACCCCGCATTATTTACGTCTACGTAAAAAACTTTTGAAAGAGCATGAACGTAAACGTTCAGGGCGGGATGTTTAAAAAAAAGTTATACGTCCGTTCATTTTATGTGGCTTATCAAAAATCAGAAGCGACTTATGAAAACCTGTTGTATAATTCTTAGTATGTTATAAGCGTGTATTCTGAGTCTAATCTTTGGAAATTATCATGGCGGCAAAAAATCTAGAAGAAATCGTTTCTTTATGCAAACGCAGAGGATTCATCTTTCCTAGTGCCGAAATTTATGGAGGTTTACAAGGTGTCTATGATTATGGTCCCTTAGGTGTAGAATTAAAAAACAATCTAAAAACTGCCTGGTGGAAAACCAATGTTTATGAACGTGATGACATTTATGGGTTAGATTCTGCCATTTTAACGCATAGAAAAATTTTTTATTATTCCGGTCATGAAGCTACTTTCGCTGATTTACTAGTTGATTGTAAACAATGCAAAAAACGTTGGCGTTTTGACCATCTTAAAGAGGGTAAATGTGAAGCATGTGGTTCAACCAATCTTACTGAACCCAGGTCGTTTAATATGATGTTTAAAACAACCATGGGTCCTATAGAAGACCCCGAAGCTTTTGCCTACTTACGTCCCGAAAGTGCTCAAGGAATATTTACAAATTTTAAAAACATTATGGATTCCATGTCACCAAAACTTCCCTTTGGTGTAGCGCAAATTGGTAAAGCTTTTAGAAATGAAATAACACCACGTAATTTTATTTTTCGAGTCAGAGAATTTGAACAACTCGAGATTGAATTTTTTGTTAAGCCGGGTGAAGATGAAAAATGGCATCAATATTGGGTTGAATCTCGTTTAGCCTGGTGGAAAAATCAAGGATTAAATGCCGAAAGATTAAGATTATTTACACAAAACACATCTGAATTAGCCCATTATGCAAAAGCAACTGTTGATATATTATATAAATTCCCTCATGGTTTTGAAGAACTGGAAGGAATTTCCAATCGTACCGATTATGATCTAGGTTCGCACACGCAAGCTCAAAATGAGTTAAATATCAATGCGCAAGTGTCTGTTAATAAGGAAAGTATTGCTAAATTATCCGTTCAGGACCCTCCTGGCTCGCATTTTATACCTTACGTGATTGAGCCTTCTGCAGGTTTAGATAGAGGTGTGCTGGCGATACTTACAGAGGCGTATAAAGAAGAAATTCTAAAAGATAATAAAAAACGTTTAGTATTGAAAATAAAACCACATCTAGCGCCCGTCAAAGTCGCTATTATCCCATTGAAACGAAACGATAATATGTTGGTAGAAAAAGCAAAAACTCTGAAGAGTTCTATACAAGCTTTAGGATTAGGCCGAATTGCCTATGAGGACACCGGGAATATAGGAAAAAGCTATCGACGTCATGATGAAATAGGAACCCCATTGTGTATTACAGTTGATTTTGACACGATAGGTAAAAGTGAAAATTCTGAAAATCATGATACCATCACTGTACGTGATCGCGATACTATGCAACAAACTCGTCTCCACTTATCTCGGCTAGAGGAATATATAAAAAATTACTTTTTATAAAATATACTCACAGCAATTGGATTTTTGGCAAGTGCCGCGTCCATGTAGTAATCATGGTACACAACATACATGCGGATTGCGAGTTGAGCGGCAACACAGAAAAAAACTCCAGTGTGAAGCGTGTCGTTATAATTTTCTTTTTCCGAAAATTGCGGTACCTAATCGAACATACGTTGCACCTTCTGCAATAGCCGCCTCAAAATCTTTCGACATACCTATTGATAAAGTATCTAATCGCAAGCCTAATACTTGTAATTTTTCTAAGCTTAAACGTAATATCTTAAAACTTTTACGCTGAGAAGCGAAATCTTTTTCGGGTTTGGGGATTGCCATTAAACCACGCAAATGGAGGTGGGAAAGCTTATTAATTGATTTTGCTAAACAAGTAAGATGTTCTAGATATACCCCTGCTTTGCTTGTCTCTTTTTGTAAATTAACCTGGATGCAAACATTAAGCGGGGTTAAATTTGCCTGTTTTCGATGCTCATTTAATCTTATAGCAAATCTTAATTCCCAAAGACTATGTACCCAAGAAAAATTATTAGCAATAAATTTTGTTTTATTCGCTTGAATTTTACCTACAAAATGCCATTCAAGCCCTAAATCCTGAAGATCTAGAATTTTTTCCGCGGCTTCTTGGATATAATTTTCACCAAAAGCTAACTGCCCAGCAACAATGGCTGCTTTTATGGCCTCTAGATTCTGAGCCTTACTAATAGCAATTAACTGCACTGAACCGGGACTTCGTCCAAACTGACACTCTGCATTTCTTATCTTTTGTTTAAGCTGTAAAAGCTGATTAAAAATGCTATTTTTCATAATTTCTGAAAATAGTTTAATAGGTAATTTACTTACTTATGCTAATTTAAAAGAGTATAATAACCCTATTATTAAACAATAAGTGGGGTCATTGTGTCTGCATCTATATCCAATTTTTTAATTACCTATCGGGAGCACATCCGTCAACGTGCCGATCAAGGCATTCCGCCTCTTCCTCTTGATGCAACACAGGTTTTAGCATGTATTGAATTAATTAAAAACCCTGCTTTTTATCACGAAGTAGATTTTCTAATCAAATTATTAGCTGAGCATGTTGCACCTGGAGTGGATCCTGCAGCCTATGTTAAAGCGGCTTTTCTTACTGCCTTGGCAAAAGGTGAAGTTAAATCCCCTTTCATAACGCCTACATTTGCCATAGAGCTCTTAGGGACTATGTTAGGCGGCTATAATGTCCCAATTCTTATTCAGTTACTCGATGAGCAACATGATCTGGCTGGAGTAGCAGCAAAACAACTTTCCCATACTTTATTAATGTTTGACGCCTACCATGATGTCATAGCTAAAGCTAAAAAAGGCAATCTTTACGCGCATCAAGTTGTTGAAGCTTGGGCAAATGCGGATTGGTTCCTTACAAAACTAAAAATACCGAATAAGCTTACTTTATCAGTCTTTAAAGTTTCTGGTGAAATTAATACAGATGACCTTTCTCCGGCTACTGAAGCCTGGAGTCGTCCCGACATCCCTTTCCATAGTTTGGTCATGTTGGGTAATCGAATACCAGATGCACTGCAAATTATCAAGCAGTTGAAAACTAAAGGTCATCCCGTCGCATTTGTTGGAGATGTTGTGGGTACCGGCTCATCGCGAAAATCAGCAATCAATTCATTATTATGGCATATCGGTGATCCTATTCCTTTTGTTCCCAACAAGAACCGTGGCGGCGTTATTTTAGGTAGCAAAATTGCTCCTATATTTCGCACAACTGCTGAAGACTCGGGTGCCCTCCCTATCGAAGTAGACGTAAATCAACTTCAAATGGGTAATATTATTCATATATATCCTTATCTAGGTCGAATTGAAAATGAGCAAGGTCAAGAAATTGCTCATTTTACACCAAATTTAACACTTATGGATGCTGTGCGTGCCGGTGGCCGAATTCCTTTGATTATTGGCCGGTCATTGACGGATAAGGTACGAACGACTTTGTCTTATCCCTTCTCAGAGAAGTTCAATCGCCCTGAAACTATCCCCAAAAATGCTAAAGGATTTACCTTGGCTCAAAAAATGGTAGGTAGAGCCTGCGGCGTACCTGGAATCAGCCCCGGGTCATATTGCGAACCGAAAATGACAACTGTAGGTTCACAAGACACGACGGGGCCTATGACCAGAGATGAATTAAAAGAACTCGCATGTCTTGGGTTTTCAGCCGATTTAGTCATGCAAAGCTTCTGCCACACCGCTGCTTACCCAAAACCTGTTGATATAGAAACGCAGCATAGCCTACCTGATTTTTTCTCCTCTCGGGGTGGTGTGGTATTAAGGCCGGGCGATGGGATTATCCATTCTTGGCTTAATCGAATGCTATTACCCGATACTGTCGGTACTGGAGGAGACTCCCATACCCGTTTTCCTATAGGTATCAGCTTTCCGGGTGGCTCAGGTGTCGTTGCTTTTTCAGCAGCGATGGGTGTGATGCCTTTAACCATGCCTGAATCCGTGTTAGTTAGATTTACGGGGGAAATACAACCTACCATCACTTTACGCGATCTTGTCAACGCAATTCCGTATATTGCTTTACAACGAGGGTTACTCTCATTAGACAGTAAAAATAAAAAAAATATTTTTTCAGGTCGTGTGTTAGAAATTGAAGGTTTGCCCAATCTTAAAATTGAACAAGCATTTGAATTTGCTGATGCATCTGCAGAGCGTTCCGCAAACGGTTGTACGATTCGCTTAAATAAAGAACCTATCATTGAATATTTAAATTCTAATATTTCTCTTCTAAAGTGGATGATACGGAATGGTTATCAGGATATTCGCAGTTTACAGCGCCGAATTAAAGCAATGGAAGCTTGGTTAGAAGAACCTACTTTATTAAAACCAGATGCTGATGCGGAATATACAGAAATCATCGAAATTGATCTCAATCAGATCAGCGAACCTTTACTAGCTTGCCCAAATGATCCAGATGATATTAAACCTTTATCCGCTGTTGCACAAACCAAGGTTGATGAAGTATTCATAGGTTCTTGCATGACTAATATTGGCCATTATCGTGCAGCTGGAAGCTTATTAAAAAACTTTAACAATCGATTACCCACTGTATTATGGATAGCTCCTCCAACCAAAATGGATGCACATCAATTAATGCAAGAGGGTTATTATGCAACCTATGGCATCGTCGGCGCACGAACAGAAATGCCAGGCTGTTCTTTGTGTATGGGAAATCAAGCTCGCGTAAATGATGGTGCTACAGTAGTTTCCACCTCAACTCGAAATTTTCCTAATCGTATGGGAAAAGATGCGAATGTCTATTTAGCTTCAGCTGAATTATCTGCCATAACTGCAATTTTAGGCTATATCCCCAACTTAGATGAATATCGCGAAAAAATGAAATTTATTGATACTATGAGTGAAAACTTATACCGCTATTTGAATTTTGATCATATGGAGGATTATCAAAACGTTTCCAAAAAAATTGAGCAATTAATGGGTACTTAACCATTAACTTTAAATAATCTTAATAATATTTGGGATTTTAAGTTGGATACTCTTTTTTTAATATTTATAGGTGCTGAAATAGGTAGGGGTTTTACGCTATCTTGTTTCCACAGGAATTTATAGCTTATTTAATAAAAACTTTTCCCTATGGCACTTTAGTTGAATGTCAATGGATCTTTGTTAATGAGTTTTTTCTTTGTTTTATTCTTAGAAAGATTTCAAAATAGCTCACCTCAACTTAGAGCATTATTATTAAAATGATCATTAAAGATTAAATTCAATTCTTTGTATTATATACTTAAGTGCTTAAAAATTCTTTCTGGTATGAGCCGAATAATTAACATGATAATCCGCCAAATCCCAGGAATATAAACACTTTCCTTACCTTTATCTAATGCACGTATAATTTTTATCGCTGTTTTTTTCGGATGAGCCGCTAGATAAAGTGGATACCTTCCTCCGAAAATCATTTTAGTATCAATTAATCCTAACTTAACCGTTAATATTCGTATTTTAAAAGGATATAAATAATTACGTAAGCCTTGTAAGTAAATAGTCAATCCTGCCTTGCTAGCGCCATAAACATAGCTTGGTTTTCGCCCTCTGTCGCCTGCAACAGAACTTAATCCAATGATAAAACCTTTTTTTTGAACCACTAAATATTTACTATACAGTTCAAAAAAAGAAATAGGCCCTGTAAAATTAGCAGCAATCACTTTTTGGTAGTCTAATTTATCAATCAAGCCAACAGCCATTATGAGACCATCAATGACACCCATTTTACCGATAAGCTTTTCAAAAAAATCTGCATGAAAGTCAATTTGGGTAATGTCAAAAAAAGCATAATCAACATCGATATTGAACCGGATTCTAAGATCAACCGCTATGCGCTCTAACTCTGAGATATCCCGACTTGCGAGAAAAAGCTTGCAATGTCTTGCCGCTAAAATTTCGCTACAAGCCCTAGCTATGGAGGAAGTAGCCCCTAAAATTAATATAGATTGCATAAAAATATTTGTATCTAATCAAGTTAATCTAATTCTAGATTATGCCCACTGCATATCAAGAGCGCTAACAAGCAGCTTGATATGCCTCGAAGAGATTTTCAAGAGGAAAATGCCTACTCTCTTTTTGAACAATAGAGCGAAAACTTTGTTTTTGCAGGCGAGTCGCTATGCTCACGAAAAATTTCAGCCGTCGTGTCCCCGAAATTTGTTCGCATTACGCGACTATCATTAGGCCGCGACCGTCCTACGTCCGACGCGCACTCATCCCTAACGGGATTCATGCCCGCGTCTCCCTCAATGACTTTACGGCGCGATGCGTTTCCTGCTTTGCCCGTCAACGCGCGCCTATCGCGGGCTCCTCGACTCCGAACTTCGTTCTCTCCTTGTCTCGTCGCTCGTCATGTGATCGGAATATAACGCTCGTTGCAAATATGAAAATTTCGCTGCTTCGATCGAGCGGTATATATATTAAACAGAAAAATTAACCGCATGACTATCAGGCATTGGCTTTTTTTAAAAACTCAGCTATTATCGAAGATTGATATTTTTCTTTATGTATCAAAATGTAGAACTCTCTATTCAGCGTTAAAAATGGGGTTTTTAATTCAATTAAGGTATTATTTTTTAAAGAATCTTCAACTACAAATCTAGACAAACAACTTATTCCCAAGCCTGCTTGAGTCGCCTGCTTAAGTGCATCGGTATCATTTAATTCTAAAAAAGGTCGGATTTTCCCACCAATTTTTTCTTCTAATTTTTCACGTATACTAGAATTTTGTTTTCGAAGTAACCAACGTGCATTAGCGATATCTGATAGCGTCAACTTCTTTTTTTTACTTAAAGGGTATTTTGGAGCTGCAATTATGACTAATTCATCTTTTTTCCAAGGATAAGTATGAACTTTATCTGAAAAACAATTAGCCTCTATTAAAGCCACATCAATATTAAACGTAAGTAATCTAGATAATATTGTTTTAGTCGTCGCTATTTTTAGATTGATCTGAATATTCTTATGCGTACAGGTAAGTTCAGAAATAAGTTTTGGTAAAAGATAGTTACCGATAGTCTTACTTGCTCCTATGATTAATTGGCCCGATAAATTATTTTTTTTATTTTCCATCATCATATCTTTAAGTTCTGAAATTTGCGATATGACACTACTAGCCTTAGGTAACAAAACCCGTCCGCGTTCATTCAAAAATAATTGTTTACCATGTCTATCAAATATAGAGCCTTCTAATTGCTCTTCTAACGTAGCAAGAGCCATGCTGCATGCAGACTGTGAGAGATACATTTTCTTTGCAGCATGACTTACATTCCCTGTCTTAGCAATTGCGACAAAAACTTCGAGTTGTTTTAGAGTAATACGCATAGAAATTTTAAATTTTTTTCATTACTTAAATCCAATACTTTGTAAATTAATTTTATCTAATACTAAATTGTATAAAATTAAAAACCATAATACCGGATAAGTAACCCTATGACTATTATCATTATTAAAAATATTTAAATTATAAAATGTAACTGGATATCTGCTATATAGGTTCTTTTAATTGATCAACCATACAAATTTCGCTAATTTTATGGTGTTAAAAAAATTAATAATTGTTACCATCTAAATTTTAAATATTATTTATTTTTTATATTGAAAAAATAAATTTATGATTGCCTTAGAATAATAAAATTAATAAAAAAGAATAAACATTTTATAAGAAAGTCTATCGGAGCAAAATTATGGATTCTTTAAACCAATAATTTGTTTAAACCGCCCCAATAGTATTATTGGGATGCAAAGAAAAGCCTTATGGTGTCTTATTGACACCCATCTATATAATCTTCCACCTGGTTGCATGGTTTTCATATTCATCAAAATCCCTCTTGTCTGGATAAATGATTGCAGACAATCATTCTGATCCTTCTCATTCTAGCCCGCATTTAGAACCGTATGGGAAAGGTCATTTTCTATAATTCAAGTGATATTTTCTTGCTGCTTGCTAGACCCCTAAAGCATCAGTAGTATAGTCGTAATTAATAAATTTTTTTTAAGAATGATAATATATAACAATTTATAGTAATCATTTCATGAGTTCAGATCTTTACTTTTTATCTGCAAGAAAGTTAGCCGCCCTAATTAGAGAAAAAAAAATTTCTTGTGTTGAAGTTATTCAAACTTATTTAGCCCGCATCCAACAGGTGAATCCTAAGCTTAATGCGTTAGTTCAATTAACAGAACCAGAAATTGCATTAGAAGAAGCCCGCATTGCTGATAAGCAATTAGCTAAAAACCAAATTCTTGGATCCTTACATGGTTTGCCTATTACTATCAAAGATTGTTGTAAAGTGCAGGGCTTTATTATTAGCAAAGGCAGTAAAGGTTACAATTTTCTTCCTAAAGAAAATGCAACTGCTGTCAATAGATTAAAAGCAGCAGGGGGCATTATTTTAGGTTTAAGTAATGTTCCCGAATTCAATATTGCCTATGAAACAGACAATGATCGTTATGGCAAAACCTTAAATCCTTATGATTTAAATCGCACTCCGGGCGGAAGTAGCGGTGGAGAAGCAGCTATTATCGCTGCAGGCGGCTCAGTACTTGGTTTAGGTTCAGATGGAGCAGGGAGTATTCGTCAGCCCGCCCATAATACAGGGATTGTAGGTTTGAAACCTACTCGCGGTTTAATTCCTAATTCAGGTAATGTCCCCTCAGATGGTAGAGGCTTATTACGGCCATTAACTACTTATGGTCCTATGGCGCGGTTTGTAGACGATATCGTATTATCCTTACCGTTGTTAATGGGTCCAGATGGTGCTGATCCAGATACCATGCCTATTTCTATTGGTAAACCTCTTCTCAACTGCAAAGCTTTACGTATTGCTTTTTATACAGACAATGGCATCGTTACACCCGATAGAGCTACTTTACAAACAATTAATCAAGTAGCATATGTTTTACAACATGAAGTCCAACAAATTGAGCATCATTGCCCACCTCACCTAAAAGAGCTTTATACACTTATTACAGAGACCTTTATTTTGGGTGGCGATAAAGGTACAGGATTAAAAAATTTACTTAACCAATTGGATATTAAACCCTCTTGTCTGGTGAAAGAATTTCTAGCCATTGCACGCCAATGTGAATTTTCAATTACTGAATTACATCAGCGCTTACGTCGTATTGATCAATTACGTATTTCCTTAGAAAAATTCTTTTTTCCATACGATGCCATTATATGTCCTGTAGCAGCTACTCCTGCCAAATTATTCGGTCGTTCATTTATCGAAGGTCATGATTTTAGTTATCTAAATATTTACAATCTAACTGGATGGCCAGTTTTAACAGTGCGGTGCGGTTCTTCTGCGGGAGGTTTACCTATTGGAATACAGATCGTTGCTAAACCATGGAATGACAACATAACGCTTATGATTGGACAAAAATTAGAAGCTTTATTAGGCGGATGGCAAAAGCCCAATTTATTTCCATAATCCTAAAAAGAGCTTGAGCCTTGAACCTGCTATACTTTAAAAGTAGACTTAAGGAGGCAAAATGATTTGGGTTATTAGCTTAAATAGCAGTTTAGGTCATATTTATACTTATGAGAGCAAAGATCACAGATTGATGTTATTAGAAAGTCTTGAAAATCCTAGTGCTAAATTAAAAGAAAGTGATTTAGTTTCAGATAGGCCAGGGCATTATCAAACTATGCATTCTGCAAAAGGGGCCTACGAAGCTCCAACCAGTCCCCACGAGGTAGAGCTCGATCATTTTACTAAAATATTGGCTGATTTTCTAAAAAAAGGATTAGATAAGCATCAATACAAGCAATTTATTTTATGTTCTGCTCCCCATGTCGGTGGGGTTTTACTTAACAATCTTGATAAACAAGTAAAACAAGCTTTATTAGTTAATATCAAAAAAAACTTTGTTGAAGAAAATGAATCTGTACTTATCAATTACCTAAAAGAAAATTGGTGGGACATCATTCGCTCAAATAAAATTTAATAGCTATTGAAAAGCATTAATAGAAAACATTGGGTTTCTATATTTATTAGACTAGGAAAATTAAGGTTAAGTTTCTTTTTTGCACGGACGCTTCCAACTTTCAAAAATCCGGGTCTCAGCTCGGTTTAAGGTTAGTTTTCCGGCAGGAACATCTTTATTTAAGGTAGACCCAGCACCTATCGTTGCTCCTTTTTGTATTCGTATGGGCGCTATTAAGGCTGTATTAGAACCGACAAACACATCGTCTTCTATTTGTGTTTGGTTTTTGACTGCTCCATCATAATTACACGTAATAGTGCCCGCACCAATATTGACATTTTTACCTATATTTGCATCGCCAATATAACTTAAATGATTAATTTTGGTTTCTTGTTCTATCTGACTTTTTTTTATTTCAACAAAATTTCCTATATTAACATTATTTTTCAGAACTGTTCCTGGGCGAATACGTGCAAAAGGACCAATAATACAATTATCTCCAATGATTGCACCGTCAATTAACGAATAAGGTTTAATTTCAACATTTCTCCCAATTTTGACATCTTTTAAGATGGTATGCGATCCTACTGAACTATTAGCGCCTATCGTATTTTCTCCTTCCAAAATAACATCTACGTCGATAACCACATCCATTTCTACGGTTAATTGTCCGCGTAAATCAAATCGTCCCGGATCACGTAACGTAACTCCCGCTAACATAAGTTTTTCAGCTGCCTGTTGCTGAAAATAACGTTCAAGCTTTGCTAGTTGCACGCGATCATTAACTCCTTGCATTTCACCATCAATATTTGAAGACACAGTCACTATGTCTATCTTTTCCCCTACAGCCATTTTAATAATATCCGTTAAGTAATATTCACCTTGAGCATTCATTTTTTTAAGATGAGGGAGCCAACGTTTTAATAGTTTTACCGGTACATAAAAAATACCACTATTAATTTCCTGTATTTTTTTTTGCTTCGTACTAGCGTCTTTTTCTTCAACAATTTCAACAACCTTTCCTTGTTGATCTCGTAAAATGCGTCCCAAACCAAAAGGGTGCTGTGTAGTTAATGTAATTAAACCAATTTGATGAGTTTCTGTATTGTTAATTAATTTTTGTAAAGTAGCTAAACTTACTAAGGGGGTATCACCTAGTAAAATAAGTACACGACTCTCATCTTGTTTAATTTCTGGAATAGCTTGAGCAACCGCATGCCCAGTACCTAATAATTCTGTTTGTTTTACCCAATTAACGGCTAAATGGCCTAAGCATGTGGGCACTTGGCCACCACCATTTCCATAAACCACGTAAACAGCATGAGGATGCAAACCTTTAACTGTTTCAACTATGTATTGTAATAAAGGCTTACCGGCCAGTTTATGCAATACCTTAGGTAAAGTAGAATGCATACGCTTTCCATGCCCTGCGGCTAAAATGATGATATCAAGTAATTTCATATTAAAAACTAGCCTATTTCAAAGCATCACTTTCTTAAGATTAGCACTCAATCTTTTAAAATTTTAAACTGAATTTATTAAAAGAATTTTCTCTTATCTTTACATTAAATTTTAGTAAGTTAAGAGAATTAAATTCTAGCGGTAAGTTTTTTCTTTAATTTAGATATGATTTGAAGTTGAGCAACTGCCTGAGCTAATTCTGCTGTTGCTTTTGCATAATCGATATCAGCTTGTTTTTCACTTAATATTCTTTCTGCATGTTCCTTAGCTTCTATTGCAGCCAATTCATCTAAGTCAACAGCGCGTATAGCCGTGTCGGCTAATATAGTAATAATTTTGGGCTGCACTTCTAAGATACCACCAGAAATATAAAGTATTTCATCTTCTCCATCTGGTTTTACAATGCGCACCTGTCCTGGCTTTAATGCCGTTAATAGTTGTGTATGTCCCGGATAAATACCCAGTTCACCTAATGAGCCCATAGCCACTACATGCGTTGCCTCACCTGAAAAAATCGAAACTTCGGCACTAACAATCTCAATCTGCATGGTTTTAGTCATGATAGCTCTCTAAGTCTTATAAGGCTTTTGCTTTAACATCCACTTCATCGATGCTTCCAACCATATAAAATGCTTGCTCAGGAAAATCATCAAACTCACCATTCAAAATAGCTTTAAAACCACGTATTGTCTCTTTAAGACTGACATATTTACCGGGAGAACCCGTAAATATTTCAGCAACAAAGAAAGGCTGAGATAAAAATCGTTGTATCTTTCGGGCGCGCATAACAGTCAACTTATCTTGCTCTGATAATTCATCCATGCCTAAAATAGCAATAATATCTTTCAGCTCTTTATAACGTTGCAAAGTCTTTTGTACCGCACGCGCTACATCATAATGTTCTTGGCCAACAATCAAGGGATCAAGTTGACGACTGTTAGAATCTAAAGGATCAATCGCCGGGTAAATACCAAGCTCAGCAATTTGACGTGATAATACGACTGTTGCATCTAGATGCGCAAATGTAGTTGCTGGCGAAGGGTCGGTGAGATCATCCGCTGGAACATATACAGCCTGAATAGAAGTAATTGAGCCTGTTTTAGTTGAGGTAATACGTTCTTGTAAAGCACCCATCTCTGCAGCCAGCGTAGGCTGATAACCCACTGCGGAAGGCATACGCCCTAATAATGCAGACACTTCGACACCTGCTAAAGTGTAACGATAAATATTATCAATAAATAATAATACGTCTCGACCTTCATCCCGAAAATATTCGGCTACTGTCAACCCTGTTAAAGCAACACGTAAACGATTTCCGGGTGGTTCATTCATTTGCCCATAGACTAATGATACTTTATCTAAAACATTAGATTCTTTCATCTCATGATAAAAGTCATTACCTTCTCGCGTTCGCTCACCAACACCTGCAAACACAGAATATCCACTGTGTTCAATAGCAATATTACGTATCAACTCCATCATGTTAACGGTTTTACCAACTCCAGCCCCGCCAAATAAACCTACTTTTCCGCCTTTAGCGAAAGGACAAAGTAAATCAATAACCTTAATTCCCGTTTCTAACAATTGTTCATTAGCCGCTTGCTCTGCAAAAGTGGGGGGTTTACGATGAATAGGTAAGCGGATTTTCTCATTAATAGGGCCGGCCTCATCGATAGGCCTACCTAATACATCCATGATTCTACCTAAAGTCTGTTTCCCGACAGGCACACTAATAGGCGCTCCGGTATTGCTTATTTTTGTACCTCGCTTCAAACCGTCACTAGTTCCCATTGCGATAGTACGCACAATACCATCACCCAACTGTTGTTGGACCTCTAGTACTAGATCATGGTCATGAACCGTTAAGGCATCATAAACTTTAGGAACCTCTCCTCTTGGAAATTCAACGTCGATAACGGCGCCGATAATTTCGACTATATGTCCGATGGGGTTAATTGGCTTCATAACGTTACTCTTAATTATTTATTCATGTAAGGTTAAATCTAAACGGCTTCAGCGCCTGCAACTATTTCTGCTAATTCTTTGGTTATGGCTGCCTGACGTGCTTTATTGTATGCTAATTGCAAATCGCTTATTAATTCGCCAGCGTTATCCGTCGCATTTTTCATAGCTACCATCCTAGCCGCTTGTTCACAAGCAGTATTTTCTACAACACTCTGATAAACTTGTGATTCAATATAACGTGTCAATACCAATTCTAACAAAGGCTTTGCATCAGGTTCATAGAGGTAATCCCAGCGATAATTAAGTTCTGATTTTTCAGAAACTAAAACTGGTAATAATGATAAAACCTGTGCTTTTTGGGTCATCGTATTAATAAATTCATTATAGAAAATAGTTACACTATCCAACTCACCTTGCCTATAAGCATCTAATAAAACTTTAATAACGCCAATTAAATCTTGTAATTGTGGTGCATCTCCTAAGTGATTAGCATGTGCAACTACATGACCACCGACACGCTTAAAAAAAGCCTCACCTTTTCCACCTACAATAGCCAAATCCACATCTATTCCTTTAGATTGGCATACTCGAAATTCCTGCAAAACTAACTTTAATAAATTGGTATTCAGTCCACCACACAAGCCTTTATCAGTAGTAATGACAAGAAAACCAGCCCGTTGTATATCTCTTACTTGTAAATAAGGATGTTGATATTCAGCATGACTGCTTGCCACATGATAGATTAAATCCAACATCTTATGTGCATAAGGTCGTGAAAGCGTCATGCGTTCCTGAGCTTTTCGCATTTTACTAGCCGCCACCATTTCCATTGCTCGCGTTATTTTCTGTGTACCTTTAATACTTGCAATTTTACCGCGTATTTCTTGCGCAAAACTCATCAGCTATCACCAAGTTTGTGTCGTTTTAAAGACAGTAATTGCTCTATCTAACTCATTAGCTATTACTTCATTATAATCACCTTTTTGGTTAATTCTCTCCAAACAAGCTGTCTGTTCTAAATGCATATAAGCAAGTAATCCTTCGGCAAACGAAACAATCTGAGTCAGTTCTATATCATCTAAATAACCTTTATCGGTAGCAAACAATAGCACAGCCATTTCAGCAACACTTAAAGGAGTATATTGTTTTTGTTTTAAAATTTCAGTAACACGCTGACCTCGCTCAAGTTGTTTACGCGTCGCTTCATCTAAATCGGACATAAACTGGGAAAACGCAGCAAGTTCGCGATATTGAGCCAAACTTAATCGAACACCACCGCCCAATTTCTTTATAATTTTAGTTTGAGCCGCAGAACCCACTCGCGAAACAGATAAACCTGCATTAATTGCTGGGCGTATGCCAGCATTAAATAAATCTGTTTCTAAAAAGATTTGGCCGTCGGTAATAGAAATAACATTTGTTGGAACAAAAGCAGAAACATCTCCAGCTTGTGTTTCAATAATCGGCAATGCTGTTAATGAACCCGTTTTTCCTTTAACACGGCCATTCGTAGCTTTTTCGACAAATTCCTCATTGACTCTTGCAGCGCGTTCGAGTAAGCGCGAATGTAAATAAAAAATATCCCCTGGATAAGCTTCTCGTCCAGGTGGGCGCCGCAATAATAAAGATATTTGCCGATATGCCCAAGCTTGTTTCGTCAAATCATCATAAATAATAAGTGCATCTTCACCTTGATCGCGAAAATACTCGCCCATGGCGCATCCTGCATAAGGTGCAATAAACTGCAAAGCCGCCGAATCGGCAGCACTTGCAGACACGATAATAGTATGTTTTAAAGCATCTTGCTCTTCTAACTTCCGTACTACAGCCGCAATGGATGAAGATTTTTGACCAATTGCAACATAAATACATTTTACGCCGGTATCCTTTTGGTTAATAATCGCATCGATAGCCAGAGCTGTTTTTCCGGTTTGTCTATCTCCAATTATTAATTCGCGCTGACCACGCCCTATAGGCACCATACTGTCGATAGCTAATATGCCTGTTTGCAATGGCTGTGAAACGCTTTGACGCCAAATAACACCTGGGGCAACTTGCTCAATAGGCGCATTTTTTTCAGTCTCAATAGAACCCCGAGCATCGATAGGATGCCCTAATGCATTAACCACTCGGCCTAATAAGGCTTTACCCACCGGGACCTCAAGAATGCGTCCGGTACATTTAACCGTTTGGCCCTCACTCAATCCTTCATAGTCACCTAAAACAACCGCGCCTACCGAATCACGCTCTAGATTTAATGCTAAGCCATAACATTGGGATGAAAATTCTATCATTTCTCCCAACATGACATCATTCAGACCATAGATACGCACAATACCATCACGAAGACTGACGATACTTCCTTCTGTTCGTGTTTCTGCAGAAACATCAAACTTCTGGATGCGCTCTTTGATTAATTCATTAATTTCAGATGTGGTTAATTGTTGCATTTGACTATACTGCCTCTTAATTCACTAATGTCGCACGTAGACGTTCTAATTTGCCACGTACAGAATCATCGATGACTAAATCTCCGACGCGAACGATCAATCCACCTAATAAATCCTTATTAGTATGGTGATCTAATTTTATATGACTTTGTAAACGCTCCGATAATACTTTTATTAAAGTTTGCTCTTCCATTTTAGTTAAAGACACAGCAGAAATGGCATAAGCTGTAACTTCTTTAGCTAGTGTAGCTTTATAACGCTCAAATAAATATTCAACTTCTGGAAGTACTAATAAACGTTGGTTAACCGCCATTAGTTTCAGAAAATTCTTTCCAAAGGGAAATATCACTGCTTTACAAAATTCTAATAAACATTCATACGCTACCATTTTATCGATACATGGATTTTTTAATAAATTTTGCATCGATTTTTCGTTAATAATTTCTGCTGCCCGCTTTAATAAAACAGACCATGCATCCACGTTGTTTTGATCTGACGCACATGCAAATGCCGCTCGTGCGTAAGGTCTAGAAATGGATGTCAAATGAGCCATCAAATTTCTTCCAAAGATTGTTTAACAAGTGCATGTTGCGCTACGCTATCAAGTGATTGCGCCAAAATTTTCTCAGTTGTCGAAATAACTAAATTAGCGACTTCTGCACGTAATTTTTGCTGTGCAGCCTGCCATTCTTGTTGAATATCAGCTCGGGCTATAGCTAATAGACGTTCGTTTTCTGTTCTTATTTGTAGCTTAGATTCTTCAGACATTTGGTTAGCTCGTTTATTAGCCTGCTCAAGGATGTCAGCTGCTTGTTGCTTTGCCTCTTGCAAATACTCATCTGCTTTTAACTGCGCTAATTCTAAAGCCTGTTGACCTCGCTCAGCGGCAGCCAAACCATCAGCAATACGTTGTTCCCGATCTTTCATTACTTTTAGTATGGGCGGCCATACAAATTTCATGGTAAACCACACAAAAACAGAAAATGTAATTAACTGGCCTAATAAGGTGATATTAATTTCCACGACGATTTCTCAAATTTATTATACTCTTCACACTTGAACTTTTGTCTGCGTTGCCGCTCGACTCGCAATCCTCATGTATCTTGAATACACTCCGGTTGCTCCATTCTCGCGACGCCTTGCCAAAAATCCGATTGCTGTGAGCATATCATTTAACCCGTTACTGGCTTAGAAACTAACTTTAAAACTTCGCTTAAAAAAGGGTTTTTAGCAAAAATTAAATAAAGTCCCATTACGATAGAAATAGCAGCAAATGCATCAACTAATCCAGCCATTAAAAACATTCGCAACATGAGCATGGGTGTTAATTCAGGCTGACGAGCTACCCCTTCTAAAAATTTCCCACCTAAAATACCAAAACCAATTGCCGTACCTAATGCGGCCAACCCCACTAATAAAGCCGCAGCAATGGCCGTTAAACCTTGAACATTAGCAACTACTTGCGCAACTTCTACCATTTTTATATCCTCTCTTTTATTAATAAAAAATTAATGTGTTTGTTCTTGGCCATGAGTCTCATGTGCCATACTTAAATAAACTATAGTTAGCATCATAAAGATAAATGCTTGAATCGCAATAATTAAAATATGAAACACCGCCCAAACACCACCAAATGTCCACTGTAACCACCAAGGTAATAATGCCACTAAAATAAAAATTAACTCGCCGGCAAATAAATTTCCGAATAACCGTAGCGATAAAGACACAGGTCGTACGAATTCTTCTAGTAAACGAAAAATAACATTAATGGGAAAGAGGTAAGGACCAAATGGAGCAATCAGCATCTCTTTACTGAGCCCCTTAACCCCTTTAATTTTCAGGTTATAGTAAATGATTAAAATAAAGACTGCAATTGACATGCCGAAGGTCGTATTAGGATCAGCGGTCGGCACGGATCGAAAATGACTTACACCAAATAGTGATAATACTGTCGGCAATAGATCGACCGGCAGTAAATCCATAAAATTCATTAAGAATACCCAAACAAAAATCGTCAGCGCTAAAGGAGCAATCAACTGACTAACGCCGTGAAAAGATTCTTTTACCGTTTTATCTACGAATTCAACTAGAATTTCTACAAAATTTTGGATTTTACCTGGAACACCACTGCTTACAGTTGCAGCTACCCAGCGAAATAAAATTAAAAATCCTATGCCCAATACAGCAGATAACAAAAAAGTATCGAGATTTAAATTCCAAAAACTTCCTTCGCCTGAAAAGCTCAAGGTTTTCAGGTTAAAGCTAAGATGTTCAAGATGATGCTGAACATAATTTGCTGATGTTTGTTCACCATTCATAATAAACCTTCCTTGCCCTTAATTATTAGCAATAGCCAAAATACCAGCTGAGAGAACAAATAAGCTAGCAAGACAATCGGAATATTTACTGATAATAACTGAATCATCATTATGAAAAAAATTCCACTGAAGAATAATTTTATTAATTCTGCTCGATAAAAAATATTGAGTAAATTGCTTCCTGACATCTGTCCTAAACGACGCATTATTTTAATCACAAAATAACAATTAGGAAGTAGCCATAAAACAATGCCCAACACAAGGGATTTAATAGCCTGCTCGCTCTGAAAAACATCTGCTAACCCGATTACCGCCCCTAAAAGAACAGCGAATGTCATGAGGCCCGCCTGGCACATTTTATGAATTACCTTACTAGGTAATTGGACAAGCCGACTAAACGTCATTTCTAAGTCACCCCAGACTTATAAATTGTCGGACAGTATAATAAGCACAACCCTATTATGCAATGCCAATAAAGAATGAATTTTGCTTTTTTCTTAGCTCGAATCGAGAGTCACTTATAAATAATCTGATAATAAATGTTGAAATGACTGAAACTTTTAGTGAATTAATATAAAAATCTGTATTTAGCTCATTTCTTCTAATCAGGACCGGTGCTATTAGAACCACGCCCTTAAATTAAAGATAAAGGATAAATTACCTGAAAATCCCTGTGGAATTGAGATCAATAACCTTAACTAGAAATTACCCACATTGTTCTATATAGTATTAGGCATATTAAACACATGGAAGATAACTTAGCTTTACACGTCAAAAAAATGTAAGGAGCAATTTACTATGGCCACTCACGAGCTTGAAGGAACTATTCAACGATTAACCGTACCAGGAAAGGGAATTTTAGCAGCAGATGAAAGTCAAACAACTATTGCTAAACGATTTGCCGCCTTACATTTAGAATCGACCATAGAGAATCGTCGTAATTATCGTGAATTACTCTTTACTACACCTGGTATTGAAGCATTTATAAATGGTGTTATCCTCCATGAGGAAACCTTAGCACAAAAAACTAAAGATGGATTACTGTTCCCTGATTATTTAGATAATGAAGGTATTGTACCTGGAATAAAGGTTGATAAAGGGCTCATTTCTTTAAATGCCGAAGAAAAAATGACTCAAGGCCTAGATGGGTTAGCGGAACGTCTCCTAACTTATAAAAACCTTGGAGCTTGTTTTGCAAAATGGAGAGCTGTTTTTTCCATATCTAGCCTACTTCCTTCTTCTTTAGCAATAACAACAAACTCTCAAGCTTTAGCTCGATACGCATCTATTTGTCAAAACAATGGCATTGTGCCTATTGTAGAGCCTGAATTATTAATAGACGGGGATCACAGTCTGGCTCGCTGCGCTGAAGCAACAGAAGCTGTTCTTTCTAATGTATTTGAAGAACTCCATAAGCATCAAATTTTACTCGAATGTATGATATTAAAACCCAGTATGGTAATTGCTGGGAATCTATATAGACCACAACCTAATATCGCTGAAGTTGCAGCAACAACTTTAAAGATTTTACGTCAAGCGGTTCCTGCGGCAGTACCTAGCATTAATTTTCTCTCAGGAGGCCAAACACCTGAAGCTGCTACCGCTCATTTAAATACCATGAACAAACTACAACCTTCACGTCATCCTTGGCGCTTAAGCTTTTCCTATGGCCGCGCATTACAAGAACCCGCTTTAAAAGTTTGGAATGGCAAGGCACATAATGTGAAAGCAGCGCAACGTGCTTTTTATAAGCGTGCAAAATTGAATGCCGCCGCTTGCAAAGGCCAATATCAATCAACCATGGAAACAGAAGAAAAAGAGGCTGAAACCAACTTTGCTTAAACATACCTTTAACCGAAAAATAGATTGGATAAATAAACCCGTCCAAAGTTAATTTTTTTTCATTTTAGAAATTAATAGCTGAAGATATGTGCTGAATGTTAGACAGAAATTAAATATAATTCTTTTCCAATTTCTTTTCGGCTATGGAGTATGTGCCTATGCAGATTTTGTTGATAATTCTACAATAGCACTTGAAGAGCGCATTGCTCCGATTGGAAAAATCAAAGTAGCTTCTTCAGAAATAAAACCATCATCATTAATGGTTGTTAATAGAGGCACCTATTTGGGTAAAACTATATTTGAAAGCAAATGTATCTTATGCCATAAAAATGGTATAGCAGGGGCACCACGCATAGGCAATCAATCGGATTGGGCGCAACGGATAAAAAAAAAATACTCACTCTTATTAAGACATGTAACAACCGGTTATCGAGCTATGCCTCCTAAAGGGGCATGTTTAGAATGTTCAATACCAGATTTAGAAGCGACTATCAACTACATGTTAGAACAACTACATTCTAATTGATTTTGATTCATTAAAGAGAATTGTTTTTTCGACCGTTTTTAGCTACAACTTGCAGCACTTTTTTCTCCTCTCAGTTACGCTAAAGGATCTAATTTTTTCTTCTTCGCTGAAGCATGGGCCCGAGCCAAGCTTGGACCCAGCCATTCAAGAGGAGAATCGCGATTCTCCTCTTGAAAATCTCCATCGCGAAATGAAGGCACTTCAAAATGCCAGTTCACATCTTGAAGTGCAATAGGTATATTCCATACGACTCAGATATAATTTTGTTATTTTTTTTAATCAAAATAAACATATGGATTCAGTCATTAAACAGTTATTTTTTCACGATTTTGGTCCACTATTCTTTTACTTATCCCTTTAATTTTTATCAAGTCATCAATAGATTTAAAAGGTCCATGCTCGTTACGATAAGCAAGAATTGCCTTTGCACGTTTCAAACCAATTCCTTTCAATTCTGCTACCAAGGTTTCTCCATCGGCTGTATTAATATTAACAAGTGCGGAAACAGGATTAGATATATGTTTTGCGGGGGAAGAAGTTAAAATTGTATTACTATGCGAAATAAAAGGGTTATTAGTTGCCAAAACGGGTGTAGCAATAATTGAGACTAACAAGGTCGCAAATAAAGAAGAATAAATATCCATAAGAAACTCCTTTTTAAAATTTTTCGATCGGAATTTATATTTTATGGATAAAAATTGAATGAATCAATGAATTAAATGGTAATGTTTTTATGAATTAAAGAAAGATAATCTTTTACTCCATTTGCAACACTGCGAAAAATTCCTTGATAACCTATACTGCGCAATTTTGAAAGATCAGCTTGAGTAAAACTTTGATAACACCCTTGCAAATGTTCTGGAAATGGAATATAGCGAATCTCTCCATGCCCATAAAAATCAATAACTGCTTGAGCTAGCGCATTAAAGCTCTCGCATTTACCTGTTCCTGTATTATAAATTCCACTTTTTTTGGATTCTAAAAACCAGAGATTTACAGCAACAGCATCATCAACATAGATAAAATCTCTTAGTTGCTCACCATTAGCATAACCCTCTGTCCCTTCGAATAAATTTATAAACCCTGTATTCTTGAGTTGTTTATCCGCATGCCATACCATACTGGCCATATTACCTTTATGATTTTCTTTAGGTCCATAAACATTAAAATAACGTAAGCCTACAACCTGGCTCTTAATTTCACCGAAAATACTTCTTACGTACTGATCAAACAAATATTTAGAATATGCGTAAACATTCACTGGTTTTTCGTATCCTACTTCTTCGTTAAAAACAGTTCCTAAACCATAAACAGCAGCGCTAGAGGCATAAATAAAAGGAACTTTCCAAGCCAAACAGTAATGTAATAAATTTTTAGAATATTCGTAATTATTGTTCATCATATACTGTCCATTCCATTCAGTAGTCATGGAGCAAGCGCCTTGATGAAAAATCGCTTTTAGCTTAGAAAAAATCTTATTTTTCTTAATTTTATCTAAGAATTCATTTTGATCTAAATAATCAGTAATCGAACAATCCACAATATTTCTGAACTTAGCTCCCTGTGTGAGATCGTCAACAACTATAATCGGTATATCAGGATAAGCATTGTTGAGTTGTTTAACTAAATTGCTGCCAATAAAACCTGCCCCACCTGTAACGATAATCATGAAGATTCTCTTTCTTGTTTTTGAATTTTGGAAATGATTCCACTAGTAGAACAGCCTTCAACAAACTCAATGAATTTAATCTGGCCACCATATTCTTGTATTGTTTTCGCTTCAGAAAGATCATTTACTTGGTAATCATTTCCTTTTACCCAAGTATCAGGTAATAACAGCTTAATAAGACGTTCCGGAGTCGCTTCACTAAATGGGACTACCCAATCTACTACACTTAAACCAGCTAATACCGCCATTCGATTAGCTAGATTGTTTATAGGTCGTCCAGGGCCTTTTAATTTTGACACAGAACCATCATCATTCACCGCCACTATTAAGCGATGCCCAAAAACTTTCGCTTTTTCTAAGTAAGCAACATGGCCGGCATGTAGAATATCGAAACAACCTCCTGTCATTACTATTTGTTCATTATGCGCTTTCGCATCTGCAACAACTATTTTAAGTTCCGCTTCAGTCAAAATACCACGACAAAATGATCGCTGCTGAATTTGAATCGTTCGCCTTAGTTCTGCTGGGCTGACAGTAGCTGCTCCGAGTTTTCCAACGGCAATGCTCGCAGCAATATTAGCCAGTTGCGCTGACTGAACTAAATCAGCTTGAACAGCATAGGTTAACGCTAAACAAGCGATGGCTGTATCACCCGCCCCCGTAACATCATAAACTTGCTTAGCAAAAGCTGACAAATAAACTTCCGGTTGATCGTGTCGAATTAATGTCATGCCTTGTTCGCCGCGGGTAACAAGTAGGGCTTCAAAATTATGCGTCTTTAAAAGATGCTTCCCTCGTAGCAGCAAAGCTTGCTCGTTATCACATCTCCCTACTGCTGCCTCAAATTCTCGTCGGTTAGGTGTTAACACCGTTGCGCCTGCATAGGCATTAAAATCATTACTTTTAGGATCAACAAATACAGGTTTACCTGCTTTTCGTGCCAATTGAATGAGATTCTGCACCTCAGCCAAACATCCTTTGGCATAATCAGAAAGTATGACGACATCGCAATGTGCAATTCTCTGCTCAAATAATTGTTTTAGATGAGTATACTCAAATTGATAAGGCGCCTCTTCAAAATCAAGTCGTATCAATTGCTGATGCAAACTGAGGATACGAAGCTTAGTCACCGTAGATGATTGCGGTATTTTGTATAAATAACAATTGACCCCTGCTTGACTTAGTTTTTTCTCAAGTATATTTCCCGCTTCATCATCCCCACAAAAACTAAGTAAATCAACTTGCGCGCCTAATGCCGCTATATTTAAAGCAACATTTCCCGCACCACCTGGACGCTCATCAAGGTTTTTTACATGCACTATCGGTACCGGTGCTTCTGGAGAAATTCTGGAGGTATCGCCAGACCAATAACGATCCAACATAACATCACCTACCACTAAAGCGCGGATAGATTGAAATGAAGGAACTTGTAATTTCATGAGACCTCTTGAAAAATATTTTTCTTAATTTTTAAAAAATCCACTGTAAAAAGCATAAGCATGCAAGTAGGCTATGGGTCACTAAGCCTCTCAAGTAAATCTCTTAAAAAAGCATATAGAGACGGTCGCTTAGTTTATGCGATAATACTAGCCAGAGTCCATTTTTATACATTTTTTCCTCTATAAAGGTACCCTCGCTATGAGTGACGCAAGTAATGCACGAGAAAAAGCCCTGAAAATGGCAATAAGCCAGATTAAAAAACAGCACGGAGAAGGTGCGGTAATGCGTCTAGGCGATTCTAGTCAAGTTCCTGTAGACGTAATTTCTACGGGTTCTTTAGGTTTAGATATTGCCTTAGGGATAGGTGGACTACCGCGCGGACGCATCATCGAAATCTATGGCCCTGAGTCTTCTGGTAAAACGACGCTTGCCTTACAAACTATTGCCGAGTGTCAAAAAAAAGAGAGGACGACCGCGGCATTTGTCGACGCGGAACATGCTCTGGACACTATTTATGCCGCTAAATTAGGTGTAAAAACAGACGAGCTTATAATTTCTCAGCCTGATACGGGAGAGCAAGCGCTAGAAATTGTTGATATATTAGTCCGCTCTAACGCAGTCGATATTATTGTAATCGACTCTGTCGCCGCACTGACTCCTCGCGCCGAAATTGAAGGAGAAATGGGTGATTCGCATATGGGCTTACAAGCGCGTCTAATGTCACAAGCATTACGGAAACTCACAGGAAATATTAAGCGCTCAAATACTTTAGTTATCTTTATTAACCAGATCCGCATGAAAATTGGCGTTATGTTTGGCAATCCTGAAACAACAACGGGCGGCAATGCGCTAAAGTTTTACGCGTCAGTACGTCTTGATATACGTCGCACCGGTTCCATCAAAAAAGGCGATGAAGTCATAGGTAATGAAACTCGGGTCAAAGTGGTAAAAAACAAAGTTGCTCCTCCATTTAGGCAAGCTGAGTTTGAAATTCTCTATAATCAAGGAATTTGCCATATGGGAGAAATTGTTAACCTCGGTGTAACACATGGATTAATCGATAAAGCAGGGGCCTGGTATAGCTATCAGGGAGAACGTATTGGTCAAGGAAAAGATAATGTAAAACAATTTTTGAAAGATCGTACTGAAATTTGTCAAAAAATAGAAGCGGAAATTCGAAAAAACTTACTCAATAAGCCATCTGAAAATAGCCTGCCCGAAGTACCAGAACTGGAAGCTGAAATTATTGAATAAATAGTAGCGTTATATTTATGTTATATGATGATGGTTTTTTTGAAGTTGATAAAAACATCCACCAAATTGCTTTGGATCATTTAGCAAGACGAGAACATACTCGTTTTACATTGCGAGAAAAATTGATGCAAAAAGGATTTTTGCATCAATTGGTGGAGACCGTTTTAGATACTTTAATTCAAGAAGGATTTTTAAACGAAGTACGTTTTTGCGAAAGTTTTATTCAAAAACGTATAAGGCAAGGGTATGGACCAATACGAATCACTGCCGAATGCCATCAATATGGTTTAAGTAATGATATTATTTCTTCACAACTTCCCCAAGATGAAGAATTTTGGTTAGCTGCCATTCAAAAAATTCTACAAAAAAAGTTTCGGCCTAGTTCTTTACCAAAAGAACAGTTACGTCAAATTCGCTATCTTCAATATCGTGGCTTTAAAATTGATCAAATAAAAGCGTCGCTTAAAATTTTATCTTCATCAGACAAAATAAATCCAGTTTGATTGCCGGAGTGGACGATGTATTATCCAAATGATGCTGAATTTTCCTTTGCTTATCATCGAGTGTTTTTTTTATTAGCCCGGTCGTGAATTGTTTAATAATAAATTGGTATTTTGAAAAATTTTGGAATTTTTATATTATAAATTTTCACGTTTTAAAAAAATAGATATCTATAAAACCCTTAGGAAATTACATGATGACTGCATTACCTAAATTTACTGAAATTAACCCTGAAAATATAGTCAAAGAATTAGATGCTGTACTTACTAGTAATCGATCTGAATTAGCCCAATTATTAACTGAAGTTACCCCTCTTGATTGGAGTTTTATTCAGAAATTAGATGATTTGGATGATCGAATCCAACATTTTTGGTCTCCGATCAATCACTTATATGCAGTCAAACAAACCCCAAGCTTACGACATGCTTACAACGAATGCCTTCCCCAATTAAGTAGATATAGTTCCGAATTAAGTCAAAATCATGCTCTTTATCAAACCATTAAAAAATTAGCGAATAGTGACTATCAATTCAATTATGCACAAGAAAAATGTCTACATAACGAATTACGAGACTTTCACTTAGGGGGTGTCGATTTACCCAAAACTGAACAAAAAAAATATCAAGAAATCCAAACACAATTATCACAATTATCGAATCAATTTGAAGAAAACTTGCTAGATGCTACAGCTAAATGGTCAAAACACATCCATGATAAAGCCGAGCTAAAAGGAGTCCCTGCTTATGTCATTGCAAGTGCTGGAAAAGCCGCACAAGAAAAAAAACTATCTGGCTATTTAATTACCTTAGATTATCCTTCATATTTTCCCATACTTACTTATGCCGATAATCGCGTCTTACGTGAATCGATATATAAAGCTCATATTACACGCGCCTCCGAGCTCAGTAATTTAGCCCTTGATAATAGCAAAGTTATGTTCAATATACTTAATTTACGCCATGAATTGAGCCAAATACTTGGCTTCAAAAATTTTGCTCAAAAAAGCTTAGCTTCGAATAAAATGGCAAAAAATCCTGAAGAAGTACTTAAGTTTTTAGAGGAACTACTCGCCTATGCTCAACCAAAAGCAAAAGAAGAATGGAAAGAACTTTCTACTTTTGCATATTCCCAAGATCAAATTAAAACTCTACAGCCTTGGGATATTCTATATTATCGTGAAAAATTACAAGAAAAAAAATTTGGTATTTGTGATGATACCTTACGCTGTTATTTTCCAATAGATAAAGTACTTTCAGGTCTTTTTAAATTAATACAACGCTTATTTGGTATGGAAATCAAAGAAATTAAAGGTATTGAAGTATGGGATCCTCAGGTTCGTTTTTTCGCAATAACAGATAATCAACAACAACTACGAGGCCAGTTTTATTTAGATCTTTATGCAAGACCAGAAAAACGTGAAGGAGCTTGGATGGATGACTATCAGTCCCGACGCTGTTTAAGTAATGATGAAATTCAAACACCTATTGCTTTTTTAACCTGTAATTTCTCTGCTCCTATCGATCTAACACAGAATCCGTTGTTAACCCATGAAGAAGTTTTAACCTTATTTCATGAATTTGGGCATGGTTTACAACATATGTTGACCATAATTGATTACTCTGCTATTTCTGGCATTAACGGTGTCGCTTGGGATGCAGTCGAATTACCAAGCCAATTTCTAGAATGTTTTGTTTGGGAAAAATCAGTTCTAGATCAAATCAGCAGTCATTATAAAACGGGCAAGACTTTACCCGATACACTCATTAACAAAATGCGTGCGGCTAAAAATTTTCAGGCTGGCCTTCAATTATTAAGACAATTAGAATTATCCTTATTTGATTTTCGTGTACACATAGAATTTGATCCTACCAGGGGCTATGAGCAAATCCAAGAATTACTCGATTCAGTACGTAAGCAAATTGATATCATACCCGTAGCACCATTTAACCGATTTCAACATGGATTTTCGCATATTTTTGCGGGAGGTTATGCTGCTGGGTACTATAGTTATCTTTGGGCAGAAGTTTTAGCATGTGATGCGTTTGCTAAATTTCGTGAAGATGGACTTTTTAATCAAGCAACTGGAAAGGCTTTTTTACAAAGTATTTTAGAACAAGGTGGTGCAATTGACGCAATCGAGTTGTTTAAAAAATTTCGCGGCCGTGAACCAAAAATACAAGCTTTTTTAACAAGCTTAGAACTAAATTATGAGAAAAATTTATAACCCAAGATTTAAACGTCTTGATAAACTTGAACTTAACCTATTGTGCGGATCCCAATGCTTTTTAATGACTAACCACTCTGGATATCGTTTATACATTTCGTGAAATGCTTTCGGTTTCAAACGTGCATCTTTTGCCAAATAAACTCTTCCTCCCGCATGAATAACTATTTCGTCCAAAATATCTAAACAGGTAAATAATTTATCACTATAAATAGGTATATCAATCGCTAAAGTAAATCCTGATAATGGAAATGACAAAGGCGCTAAATTTTCCTGCCCAAAACGCTTCAGTACAGCCAGATAAATAGGATGCTGATATCTACGCAAGGTTTCAAAAATATCTTTAATGGCAGAATGAGAGAATTTTGTTGGTATTGCGCATTGATATTGAATAAAACCTTTTTTACCATACAAACGAGGCCAATTTCTTATACGATCCAGCGGAAAAAAATAATCATGGTAAGCGAGCAAGGCTTGATCTTTTTTGGCTAAATGGTAGTAATAGACTTTGTTAAAGAGTTTAACGAAGAAGGGGTGCAAAATAGGATACGATAGGAGATAAGGACAGTTAAAAGAAGAATATTTCGGAGTTGAAAAGGCTTTTTTTTGTTGGGCAATAGGAAGTTCCAATAAGTCAGCATGCTTTGCCTGCATAATAACACCATGAGAAAATGGCATATTTAAAGAATCTAGCCAAGCTACACTGTATTCAAACTCATCATCCTCTTCCCCCAATTCCGTTAATATTTGTTTTAGGTTATGTGCAATTCGATGCTGCACTTTCATATAAGCTGTTTCAATTCGTTTTAATTGTAAAGTCACTACGCCAATAATTCCTGTTAAGCCCATACCACCTATTGTGGCCCAAAATAATTCTGGCACAACTTTGGGCGAACAATTAATTCTCGCTCCAGTAACGGTAATAAGTTCTAAACTGATGACATGATGCCCTAAGGTCCCTGCGTGCCAATGATTTTTTCCATGTATATCTGTAGCAATACACCCGCCTAAGGAAACTTCCGCTGTACCGGGCATTACTGGTAAAAACCAACCTTGCTTAACAATAAGTTCTAAGATCTTTGCTAAACTGATACCCGACTCAACTGAAAGTATACCTTTATGCGTATCAAACTCGAGAAAACGATCTAAACGGTTTGTTAAAATGATCTCTCCTTGTGCATTTAAAGCAGCGTCACCATAACTACCGCCTGAGCCTCGTGCTATAGAAATTGATTGGCTAGGTTTAAGTTCTGCATAACTTTCCGGGCGCGATACACGCTTTGGCGGGTTTATAGGATAGCCATTAAAACTAGACTGACATTTTCTGCACCAACTCATAATATTAGCCCATTACAGGTATTAAATGATTCAAATCAAATTTAGACAATGCTTCATTTAAATATTTTCTTATATCGGTTGCATTATCCATCGCCAAAATTTCTGTTAATGTATTCCTGGCTTGATATAAACTAATTTGCCGAATAACTGATTTTATCCGAGGAATAGAAAAAGAATTCATACTCAATGCATCAAACCCCATCGCTAAAAGTAAAGGGATTGCTAAAGGATCACTAGCCATTTCCCCACAAATACTAATTGGTTTTTTCGCTTCATGAGCGGCTTCTACAATTTGGATTAATGCTTTTAAAACCGCTGGCTGAAAGGGATCATATAAATTAGCCACACGTGGGTTATTACGATCTACTGCTAACATATATTGAGTGAGATCATTGCTTCCTACTGATAAAAATTCAACTCGTTCCGCTAATGCGCGAGCTTGATAAATTGCAGAGGGGACCTCAATCATTATTCCAATGGGGGGCTTACAAGCATTAGAATCTTCACTCACTACTTTTTCGTAGGCCTTGTCAATTAAACGTAAGGCATGATCAGCCTCAGCGACACAACTAACCATTGGCAACATAATTCGTAAATTATTAAATCCCAGATTGGCACGTAACATTGCTCGAATCTGTATTAAAAATATTTCTGGATGATCCAGTGTTACACGAATTCCACGCCAACCTAAAAATGGATTATCTTCTTTAATAGGAAAATAAGGTAATGCTTTATCCCCTCCAATATCTAGCGTCCGCATTACCACTGGCCGGGGTGAAAATGCCGCCAATAATTGACGATATAAACTATATTGTTCATCTTCGGCAGGGAAACAATCTCGAATTAGAAAAGGTACTTCCGTACGATATAGGCCTATACCTTCCGCACCTGCTGTTAAAGAAAGGCTCGCATCCGCCATTAGCCCAGTATTTACCCAAAGAGCTATGCTATAACCATCTAAAGTTTGTGCAGGTAATTCTCGCAATGCCTCTAAACTATTGGCAAATTCACTTTGTTGTTGTATCAAAGTAATAAAACTTTGTTTAACTCGTCCTGAAGGAGCAACTATAATTCGGCCTTGGGAACCATCTACAATTAAAGTCTGCGCTTCAAGCTGGTTTACTGGTAAATTTTCTACCCCTGTGACCGCAGGAATTCCTAAAGATCGCGCCAAAATAGATAAATGAGAATGGCTAGAGCCTTTCACAGAAACTATCCCCGCTAAGCAACCTTCCGGCACTTCGGCTAAAGCAGAAGGACTCACTTCATCGCCAATTAAAATAGTATTTTCTGGATATAGGGGGGGCGTAAATTGATTGTTCTGTAAATGCATTAAGATTCGGCGTCCTAAATCTCTTAAATCCGCTGCTCTTTCACGTAAATAATCATCATCAACTTTCTCAAATTGTTGCACGTGCGTACTTATAACTGACTGCAATGCCGCCTGAGCCCATTGATGAGAGGTTTTAATAGCCGTTATAACTTCTTTTTCCAAGCTGGCTTTATTTAAAATCGCTAAATAAACATCGAATAATGCTTGTTCTTCTTCTGGCAACACAGACATCATATGTTTTTTCAAACGATGGATATCATCTCGCGCCGCTTTAAAAGCCTTCTTTAACTGAGATATTTCTGCGAATAAATCATCTGCTCTTTTATAAGGGACTGCGTCTAAATCAGCAAATGGATAAGCGACAACAACCTGTCCTATGGCAATGCCTGGGGCACTAGCAATCCCTTGAAAACTGATATCTTGTTGTAATTGTTTTTTATTTTCTTTAAATAAAGAAAATATTTCACCTGTCGCTTCTGCATGTGCTAATACGCCACCTAATTGAGCCGCCATGGTGACTAAAAAAGCTTCTTCTGCTTCATCAAAACAACGCTGTTCTTCTTGTTGTACGACCAACACACCCAATAAGGCACGATTATGAATAATAGGTACACCCAGAAAAGCTTTATAACGATCCTCACCTGTGTCTGCAATATATAAAAAATCAGGATGCTTAGGTGCATTTTCAATATTAATTAACTCGCCATTCCGTCCAACTAAGCCAACTAAACCTTGTTCAAAATCAAAACGTACTTTTCCAACACATTTAGGATTTAGACCTTCAGTTGCGAGTAAAACATATTTTTTTTCGCTATCAAGTAGGAAAACTGTGCAAGATTGAGTATTCAAAGCTTCACGAATCCTTCTCACTAATGTCCGTAAAGCTTCTCTAAAACTCTGCGCTGCGCTAATCTCTTGAACAATACGACGAAGTATCTTCAACATAGCAAACACCTAACTAATTAGTATTTGGGCATAACATATAAACTACGGTTTAAAATATTGCATCTTTGCCATCCTAAAAACCGTAAGTCTGCTCAAATAAGTTTATATTTATTTGATTATTCGACTTTTTCTACCAACGTTAAGTTGCTACACAGTTTGCTAACCCGTCTCGGTTGCACAACTTCAGAGGGAAGTAATGTCGCTAATTCTTCTAACGCACGCCGATAAACATGCCGCTTAAAAGTAATAACTTGCTTGATAGGGTACCAATAAGGAGCCCAACGCCAACGATCAAACTCGGGCGAACGAGTAACATCAAAACGAATTTTTTCAGGTTCTCCCCTTAAGCAAAGCAAAAACCATTTTTGTTTTTGTCCTATGCATAACGGTTGCATATGTGAACGTCGCAAATGAGGGGGCAACCAATAATATAACCAATTTTTTGTCCCTCCTAGCAGCTCAACATCTGAATCTTCTAATCCTAATTCTTCATAAAGCTCTCTAAATAGGGCCTGCTCAGGTGTTTCATTAATCTGAAGCCCACCTTGAGGGAACTGCCAAGCATGCTGGCCAATACGTCTAGCCCAAAGGACTTGCCCAACAGAATTAGCAACAATAATACCAACGCCTATACGAAAACCTTCCTCGTCAATCACACGATATTCTCCACATAAATTAGGCTTACATTGTTTCATAAAAGCACTAGAGGGTAAACCATCTGACAACTTCTATTTTTAATTTATTTTATCTACCTTTCGGAAAATAAGCTTTATAAAAATAATTAATATTAAACCACTCAGTATAAGTAATTTTCCATCGCAGAATAAAAATAGTGATTTTAAGGACTGGGATAACTGATGTTTGTTAGCTAACGGATAGAATTATATCCATTAATTACACCGTCTTTAGAAAAGACAATTTGCCACAACTGAAGATCACGTGCTCTAAACGCCCCTGCACATGCAAGTAAATAGTATTTCCATATTCGATAAAAAGACGCATAATCATAATCCTTTTTTAAAAAGATCCAAGATTTATTAAAATTTTCGAACCAATCCATTATTGTTTTATCGTAATAAGCTCCAAAATTATGCCAATCTTCCATAACAAAAAGACCTTCGCTTGCTTTTCCAATTTGACGAATAGAAGGTAAAATTCCATTAGGAAATATATATTTATGTATCCATGGATTAGGGTGATATTTTGAAAGATTACTCCCTATTGTATGCAATAAAAATAATCCAGAATTTTTTAAACAACGGTGTGCAATTTTCATATAGGCTTTATGATTTTTGGGTCCTACATGCTCAAACATACCTATCGAACAAATACGGTCAAACAAACCACAAATATCACGATAGTCTTTAAAAAGAATTTCTATAGGCCAGCCTTGACAGATCTTTCTAGCATAATGATATTGCTCCTTAGATACTGTCAATCCAACTACTGAAACTCCATAATTTTCTGCGGCATAACGAGCAAAACTTCCCCAACCACATCCAATATCCAGTACCTGCATACCGGGTTTTAATCTTAATTTTTCACATACTAATGCTAATTTAGCTTGCTGAGCTTCATCTAAATTTTTACTGTTTTTCCAATAAGCACAGCTATATGTCAAATTTTCATCTAACATTGCTTGATATAAAGAATTTCCTTTATCGTAATGATGTTTCCCGACTTCAAAGGCACGAGATTTGGCTTGTAAATTAAAGAGACTCATAGCAAGTGTACGAAATTTCTCTTTTACAAAATAATACACAAAATATTTATTTCTTTTAATATTTTCAGGTAATTCTGTACGTAATAAATAAAAAAAGAATTCGTCAAGTCTTTCACAATCCCACCATCCTTCTACATATGATTCACCCAACGCTAAAATAGGATTTTTTAACAGTCGCGTATAAAATTTTTCATTATGGACTCGAATGTCTCTAGGATTTTTACCATTAATCTCAATTTGTGCTTCCATTAATAATTTCTGGATTAATTTTTTAGCATACGGCAATTTCATTTCAAATATTCCTTATAAAATTCTCAATTCCGAACCCAATGCCCCTTACAACCCATAACAAGTTACGTTATAGTGCGCAATTGGGTTAATAAATATTGATATTTAATCATCAGACTATGTCTAATTCTTTTTTAATTAAGAATCTCCTATCTAGCCATGCTTTTAATCATCCAGCGCTGCAACTTGGACTTATTGAAACACATGTCTCCTGGGTCATATTAACTGGAAAATATGCTTATAAAATAAAAAAACCTGTTGATTTTGGTTTTTTAGATTTTTCTACTTTACAAAAACGCAAATATTTCTGCGAAGAGGAGTTACGGTTAGGCCAATTATCCGCACCCGAAATTTATCTTGCTGTGGTGCCCATTACAGGAACCATTGAACACCCTCAAATTAACGGCAACACAGTTCCTATTTTAGAGTACGCTATCAAGATGTGCGAGTTTTCTCAAGAAAACTTACTAAGCTCACTCCTTAAACAAGGAAAATTAAATGCAACGCTAATTGATCAATTAGGTCAATTAATCGCAGAATTTCATAAAAAAACACACCTAGCACCTAAAAGTTCACGCTTCGGCCTACCTCATGAAGTACATGCCCCTACTCAGCAAAATTTTGAACAAATAATTCCTTTATTAAATAATCCTAATGATATAGAACAAATAAAACGACTAGAAATATGGGCCAATAAACAATTTGCAAAGCATCAAAGACTATTCGAACATCGCAAAGAACAAGGCTTCATTCGGGACTGCCATGGAGATTTACATTTAGCAAATATTATTCTGTATCATGATAAACTTATTCTTTTTGATCGCTTAGAATTCAATGAAGATTTGCGATGGACCGATATCATTGCTGATCTTGCCTTTTTAGCGATGGATTTAGCAGGAAAAAAGCAACATAAATTAGCTAATCAATTAATCAATACCTATTTCCAATTTACTGGAGATTATGAAGGTCTTAATTTATTAGCTTATTATCTTTCTTATCGAGCAGTAGTTCGAGCCAAAATAGCTTTATTCCGATTAAACCAGAACGATTTAAATGATCAGGAAAAATTAAATATTCGTAATGATTATTACAATTTCATTAATTTAGCAGAATCCTATATTCAACCTAAAAAACCTTGTTTAATCATTATGCATGGGCTTGCTGGGTCGGGAAAGTCAACCATCGCAAAAAACATAGCGATTGAATGCGGTGCTATCCAAATAAGCTCCGATATTATACGTAAAAAATTATTTAAGATTCCCTTATATGAAAATTCTAACTCTATTCCTTATGGGGGAATTTATACCTCACATTCAACTGAAAAAACTTATAATAAACTTCTGTATTTAGCAAAAATAGTTATTAAAGCAAAACTCACTGTCTTAATTGATGCTACATTTCTTCTTCATAGTCAACGATTAAGGTTTTATAATCTAGCTACACTTTTAAAAGTACCGTTTTATATACTTCATTGCCAAGTCAATGAGTTTGAAATAATTCAACGAATTAAAAAACGGGTTCGAAATAACCCTATTTCTGAAGCAAACTTAATTATTTTAAAACATCAGAAAGAAGTAGTTGAACCATTATTAAAATCAGAGCAAATACATACTTTAATCATCGATGAAAAATTAAGTAGTTATAATAACGCTTTAGTTAACATTGGCTCCCATAATAATTAATTATTTCAATGTTATTTGTAGGTAATTAGGTTAAAATATTAGTTCAATTAAGGGGAATTATATGTTTGATACGAAATTTATTGATGATGCCGTAAAACGACTTACCGAAAGTCTGCCTCCCGGGCTGAATAAATTTAAAAAAGATCTGGAAAAAAATTTCCGAGCTATTTTACAAAGTATGTTTGCAAAACTTGATTTAGTAACACGTGAAGAATTTGATGTGCAAAAGAAAGTGTTAACAAAAACGCGTACTAAAATAAATACATTGGAAAAACAGATACTCTACTTAGAAAATCACTTAGCTAAACCAAAAGGTAAAAAACCTTAAAACAAAGCAATTTATAGTTTAGATTTTAAATGATATACTCACAGCATTGGGTTTTGACAGGGTGTGCATAGTAAAGCAAGAAAAGTGTATTAGCACTTGGGATTGCAAGTTGAGCGACATCAGAGAAAAAAATTCAAGTACGAAGAGTATTTACTAAAATAATAAATTCAGAAGGATCTGAACATGTCTCTAGCTATTGTGCAAACTCGTGCAAATACCGGAATTCAAGCGCCTCCAGTTACAGTTGAAACTCATATATCAAATGGTTTACCTAATTTATCTATTGTTGGCCTCCCTGAGACGACAGTCAAAGGAAGTCGATATAGAGTACGCAGCGCTATCATTAATGCTCAATTTGAATTCCCAGCTCGACGAATAACAATTAATCTCGCTCCTGCTGATCTTCCCAAACAAGGGGGTCGATTTGACTTACCGATTGCATTAAGTATTCTAGCCGCTTCTAACCAGATACCAAGCAATACGCTGGAGCAGTATGAATTTATCGGTGAGCTAGGATTATCAGGAGAACTTCGACCCGTTTCCGGGATTATACCTTTTTCCTTAGCCGCACAAAAAGCTAACCACATTATTATAGTCCCTTTCGAAAATGCTCAAGAAGCAAGTTTCAATAAAAAAACCAGTATTTTACCTGCAAAAAATATTTTACAAATTTGTTCACATTTTCACGGACGAGAAGAATTATCAAATTTTCACATAGAACACCCTAAACTTGAACCTCGTGTATTCCCTGATTTATCCGAAGTCTACGGACAAGCACATGCCAAAAGAGCTTTAGAAATTTGCGCTGCAGGAAGGCATAGTTTATTAATGATAGGTCCTCCAGGCACTGGAAAAACCATGCTTGCTTCCCGTTTGATAAGTTTATTACCTTTACTAAGCGATGAAGCAGCTCTAGAACTTGCTGCAATACATTCAATTACGGGTCAACCCATAGAACTAAGCACTTGGAAATTTCCGCCCTTTCGCAGACCTCACCACACCGCTTCAAACATAGCCCTGGTGGGAGGAGGCAATCCACCCCGTCCAGGAGAAATATCATTAGCCCATCATGGCGTATTATTTCTGGACGAACTACCTGAATTTGACCGTAAAGTATTAGAAGCTTTACGCGAACCTCTAGAGTCTGGAAATATAACCATCTCACGCGCTGCAAGACAAGCTGAGTTTCCTGCTAATTTTCAGTTAATTGCTGCAATGAACCCCTGTCCCTGTGGCCATTCAGGTAGCCATGTAAAACCCTGTGTGTGCGCGCCGCAGCAGGTGCTACGTTATCGCAAAAAATTATCGGCACCTTTTTTGGACCGTATTGATATGTACCTTGAAGTTAATCCTTTACCCAAAAATTATTTGCTACAAATGAACAAAAAGGGAAATAGTGAAATTATTAAAAATCGAGTTAAAAAAGCACAAGTTAAACAGCTGAAAAAATTTGGAAAACTTAATCATGCTTTGTCTGGTAAATCTTTAGAAACAGCCTGCAAGTTATCACATAAAGATCATCAAATTTTAGAAAATGCATTAAATAAATTTCAACTTTCTACACGTGGTTATCATCGTATTTTACGGATAGCACGCACTATTGCAGATTTATCAGAAAATGAAAAAATTAACACAGCGCATTTAATGGAAGCGTTAAGTTATAGACTTATTAATAAAAAATTTGAATAAATTTTTAATCATTAATTTTTAAAAATTAAATAAAACATATTGATTAAATATCATTAATCATAATAAATATTCTGGAAAATCCATTTAGAAAGCTATAGAATAAAGCTTTCTAAATGGATTTAACTTGAAATGGATATTTTCTCTATCTGTACAGCTGCCGCTTGGGATATGGAATTTAAAAAACATGAACAAGAAAATGCTTTATCTGATCTTGAGTCTGGGAAAATTATTTTTTGCCCACAACTTTCATTCAATATTGAAGCCGCTGAACGAATGCTATTTATCCCCTATTTGATTAACAAGAAAACAAAAAATATTAGTTATAACTTGAAAGACAATCGTTTAAAAGGAATTAAAGCCGATCAAAAACACCATGTGCGCTTAAAATCAATGCTAGCTCGTTTTTCTAAGCAAGCTAACTATTTCATGGGTTCTTTATTTTCACATTATACTAATTCACTTGCCATAGGTCGTACTAGCTACCGCCCAGTACAAATAAGAAATCGTAAAACTTCTGCACGTAAAGATGATCGTCGATTACATGTAGATGCTTTTGCTGCTAATCCTAACCAAGGCAAACGAATTGTTCGGTTATTTTGTAATATCAATCCCTATGGTGAACATCGCGTGTGGCGCGTTGGTGAAAGTTTTGAAGAAGTTGCCCAACGTTTTTTACCAAAAATTAATAAGCCTATCCCTGGTAGTGCAAAACTTTTACATTGGTTAGGCATCACAAAAAGTATTCGTACACATTATGATCATATCATGCTAAAAATTCATGATGGTATGAAACTCGACGCAGATTATCAAAAACAAGTAAAATATAAAGAAATCAGTTTTCCTCCAGGTACTAGTTGGATAGTTTCTACTGATCAAGTATCACATGCGGCTATTTCTGGACAATATTTACTTGAACAAACATTTTATTTGCCAATCCTAGCTATGGCAAATCCCCAAACGGCCCCACTTCATATTTTAGAGGGCTTAGCAGGATATTGTTTAATTTAGCCATAGAAGTGATAAAATTGCTCAGACCCTTAGATAACCTTAAAAAATATAAAGCTATTACAAGAGAATCAAAATGTCGTTACTAAAATCTACTTTAAGCTTGCTAGCAGACGGTAAATTTCATTCCGACAGAGAAATTAGCAAGTTTATTGGTATTCCTTATAAAATAGTTCCTGAAGTCTTAAAACTTATATTAGATCCATCAATAAATTTAGAAGTTGTTAACAATAAAAATTATCGTATCTCAGGCGGTTTAGAATTGCTTGATGCAGCTTATATTCATAATGAATTAGGTAAGTTTAACCAATTACTTTCACAGTTAGATATATTGCCGATTGTTGATTCAACAAATAATTATCTGCTCAATAAAATTGAATATACCGGTAATCATGCTGTTTTTGCAGAACAACAAACTGCAGGCCGTGGCCAATTCCAACGCTCCTGGTATTCAAACTTTGGGAAAAGTATAGCTTTATCCCTTCTTTGGCAACTCTCAAATCCACTCAATAAATTAGCTGGGTTAACCTTAGTGGTAGGTATCTCTGTTGTTAAAGCGCTTGAAGAATATGGATTAACGAGCATAAAACTTAAATGGCCTAATGATATTATTTACGAAGAGAAAAAGTTAGCTGGAATTTTAATTGAATCAAGATCTAATGGTTCTAAAATACAAAAAGTGATTATTGGGGTTGGTTTAAATCTTTATAATCCATCCACTCATTTTCCCACTGACGTTCAAGCTATCACAAGTATCTTTTCGTTACAAAACTTACCGCCACGACGAAATCAATTAGCTGCACTCATTTTGAAAAATTTATTTCATACACTCATTGATTTTGAAATTAAAGGCTTAGAGTATTTTATGCAGGATTGGCAGCGCCTCGATAACTTAGCGGAAAAATTAATAACAATACAAACCCAAAACATTGTTATAGAAGGTATTGCACAAGGAATAAATACACAAGGCCAACTTTGTGTGCAAATTAAAAATAAAACCCATTACTTTAATAGTGGAGAAATTAAAGTAAAGTTAAAAACTGATAATTAAAATTGCTAATTTATATTAAATTGACTACAATTTGGCTCTTCTATTCATGCTGGAATAGCTCAGTTGGTAGAGCAACTGATTTGTAATCAGTAGGTCCCGGGTTCGAATCCTGGTTCCAGCACCAGAAAATTCGATTTAATCTATAAACCTTATATTTATCTAAAATGACAATATGTTATCTATTATCAATATAACTGCTTATCGCTTTATTCAACTACCCGACAATATCTTACCTAAATTACAAATTTCACTTACATCAAAAGCAAAGGAACTATGTTTGAAAGGGACTGTATTGTTAAGTGTTGAGGGAATTAATTTATTTATATCGGGTGAAAATGAGGCTATTAGCTCCTTTCAAAATTTTCTGAATACTTTTTCATATTTTCAAAATTTAGAATTTAAACAAAGTTTTTCTAATTTTCAACCTTTTAAAAAAATGTTAGTCAAATTGAAAAAAGAAATTATCTCTTTTGGTATTGATAACATTAACCCCGAAAAACATACTGCTCCTTATATCACTCCTGAAAAACTTGATCTTTTGCTAGAAAAAAGATCTGATTTAGTGCTTATGGATACACGAAATACTTTTGAAGTTGAACTCGGTAGTTTTAAAAATTCCCTAAATTTAGAACTTAAAAAATTTAGAGATTTTCCTAATGCAATAAAAAAATTACCTGAAAAACTTAAACAATTACCTATTGTTACTTTTTGTACCGGTGGGATTCGTTGCGAAAAAGCAGCCGCTTATCTTTTACAATGCGGTTATAAAGAAGTTTATCAATTAGAAGGCGGTATATTAAATTACTTTGAAAAATGCGGCGAAAACTACTTTAAAGGCCCTTGCTTTGTATTTGACGCTAGAGAAAGTTTAACCCCTAGCTTAATAAAATTTAATTAAAAATATCTGATTTCGATTGTTAAAATGGGTTCCTTAGTTAGTTGAAATTCTCTTTTTTTATAAAAATTAGTAGTATTTGTGTTTAATTTTTTTAACTTCATTTATATTTTCAATAATATTTTATTGTAGATAGCAGCATGTGATCCTTCTACAGTCTTTGAGATATCACAAGAACAATTGATAATTTAATCTGTAATAATAAATCTAGATTATCGATGATTATACATGCATAGCCGACTAGAGAATCTCAAGTAATTTTTTATATGTTATAGCCGACGCTATTATAGCCAAAAATTCCTGTGTTAAACTTGTTAAACCAACTGACTTTTTCAATATTGTAATCTAATGGACATTGACCAATACCAACCCTATTTTAAATTTCTTAATTATGTTTGAAAACAACTTAATAGTTCACTCAAAGTGATGTTCCACGTGAAACGTCACTATCTGCTTGATGCCAGTTTTAATCCTAGTATGGAACCTATTAGTAAAGTTAAGAAAATTATCCTAACTAACGATAAAGGATCTTTAAAAAATAACATTCCTATCAAAGCTGTACCGAAAGCGCCTATCCCAGTCCAAACTGCATAGGCAGTACCTAATGGTATTTGCGCAATGGCTTTATTCAAAAGTAATAGGCTAAAAGTTGCAAAAAATAAAAAACCTAACGTGTATTTAATTTGTGAAAATCCTTCTGATAACTTCATGCACGTTGTAAAGCCCACTTCAAATAAACCAGCCACTACTAAAATTAACCAAGGATTCATATTATTCCTCACTATATTGAATTTTTTTCTGTGATTTTACCTTGCTCTACTTGAAATATTTTCCCTAACACACTGGCTTCCAGTTCGTTTATCAAAGTTTCCTCTATAGCAGTAATAAATACTTGTGCTTCGAGGTTATTGAGTAATTGTATAAGCATATTTTGTTTAACCGGATCAAGTTCTGAAAATAAATCATCAAATAAATAAATACATGATTTTTCTGTTATTTTTTTTAATAATATTCCTTGTGCCAACTGCAATGCACATGTTAAGAGTTTTTGCTCTCCGCGTGATAACACTTCATGGACAGGATTTCCATTTAACTTTATTAGTAAATCCGCTCTATGTGGACCAAATTGTGTATAAGCTAATTTGTAATCTCGTTCAATTGAACTGATTAAAATCGAATCAAAATGTAATGTTTTATCCCAGCCCTGATAAAAATCAATGCTTAAACCTTGTAAAGTAAGTAGTTTTTTTATTAACTCAGTAATTAAAGGAGTTAATTGTTGTAGGTATTTTTCTCGCAATATAGTTATTTCATTGGCTGCTTCTATTAATTCTAAGTCCCATATTTTAATTTGATTCATTGGAACTTGCTGTTGTAGAGCGGCATTCCGTTGTTTTAATACCTGTTGAAATCGCTGCCAAAACTTAAAAAATTGTGGTTCCACGTGAAACACACCCCAGTCGATAAACTGCCTACGAGCCCTAGGTCCGCCACTTAATAATTGATAGCTATTAGGGTTAATAAGTTGTAATGGTAATAATTTAGCCAATTCACTAACAGAATTTGTATTATTACCGATCTTAATCTTTGTTTTTCCTTGGCGAATTTTTTCTAGACCTAAAGTTATAGGGCATGATCCTAATATTGCTGAAAATAAATTGAAGCCTTTTGCATCATATTGAATGGCTCGACTTGCCAAACTACTGCGAAAAGAACGTCCTAAACTTAGAAAGTAAATTGCTTCAAGTAAACTAGACTTACCACTGCCATTAGGCCCATAAATAAAGTTAAAGCCGGGAGAAAACTCAAGATCTAATTCAGTAAGATTTCGAAAATAATTTGCTTTCAAACGAACCAATTGCATAATAATTACATGCGCATCGGCATAATAACATATACACTAGCATCCTTTTCTTTAGCCTCAAGTCTTACGCTCGCTTCAGTCGATGTTAATGTAATCTTAACTAATCCAGGCGGTAAACTGTTTAATACATCCATTAAATAGCTAATATTAAAGGCTATACTTATATCTTTTCCTCGATAAGATACGTCTAGATAATCTTCCGCATCCTCTTGATCAAGATTATTAGCAAAAATACGTAATAAATCATCTTTTAGCTCTAAACAAACGCTTTTATGTTTATCATTAGATAAAACGCCCACTCGCGAAAGAGAAGCTTTGAATAAATCACGATCAATTTCTAGAGTTTTATCTCCGCTTTGAGGTATAACTCTATTATAATCGGGAAATGTGCCATCGATCAGTTTTGATGTAAATGTGTAATCCTGCATATGCACCTTTAACTGATTCTTAGTTAAAAAAATAGTTACGTCATCGTTTTCTTCATCACTTAATAAACGTGAAAGTTCATAAATCGCTTTTCTAGGAACTATAATTTGATTACTATCTGCCGTTATATTTGCTTCTTTTACATGAAGAGCTAGACGATGACCATCCGTTGCTACCGCTCGCAAGCTTCCCTGACCTAGTTCCCACAACATTCCATTTAAAAAATAACGTACATCTTGTTGAGCCATAGCAAAATTAGTCGATTCTATCAAAGAACGTAAACCTTTCTGTGAAAAAACAAACTCTAACTGCTCAGGTTGGTTATCTAATACTTCACTAATTGGAAAATCTGTAGCAGGTAAAGTAGATAAATTAAATCGACTACGACCACATTGCAGATAGAGTTTATCCCCTTTTTGTTGGAATTTTAGTTCACTAGCTTCAGGTAAACTTCGACAAATATCCATTAGCTTTCTCGCCGGGGCAGTGGTTGCCCCAGATTCACCTGACTGCTCTAAAGCAATACGACCCGTTAATTCTACTTCCATATCAGTGCCCAATAAAGATAAATTTTTATCATTCAATTGTATTAAAAGATTAGAAAGTATAGGTAAAGTTTGGCGACGTTCGACCACGGCTGTTACTAATTGTAAAGGTTTCAACAAGGTTTCACGATTAATTGTAAATTGCATTTTTTTTCCTCAACTCGATAAAGTACGCAATAAATTTATAAAATCTTCTGCAACTCCTGTATTTGTTTTTTTTAATTCTTGTATTTTTCGGAATGCATGCAATACCGTTGTATGATCGCGTCCACCAAAAGCACGGCCAAGTTCAGGTAAACTATGATTTGTTAATTCTTTTGCAAGTGCCATAGCAATTTGACGCGCACGCGCCAACGACGAAGTACGACGTTTAGAAAGTAAATCAGAAACTTTAATTTTATAATATTCCGCGACTGTTTTTATAATATTATCGACCGTTACTAATTTATCTTGCAAAGCGAGTACATCTTTTATTGCTTCGCGCACTAACTCAAGTGTGATCTGTAATCCTGTAAATTGTGCATAAGCTACTACCCTTTTTAATACGCCTTCAAGCTCTCTTACATTAGAATGAATTCGTTTAGCAATAAAAAAAGCAACTTCCTGAGGTAAACTTATTTTTGTTTGCTCCGCTTTACTAATTAAAATAGCAACTCGGGTTTCAAGATCGGGAGGCTCAATAGCAACGGTCAGCCCCCAACCTAAGCGTGATTTTAATCGCTCTTCAACTCCTGACATTTCCTTAGGGTATCGATCACATGTTAATACAATTTGTTGTTGGCTTTCTAATAACGTATTAAATGTATGAAAGAACTCCTCTTGAGAACGATCTTTTCCTGCAAAAAATTGAATATCATCAATTAATAAAGCATCTAATGAACGATAATAAGTTTTAAAATCATTAATTGTATTAGTTTGCAACGCTCTAATCATATCAGCAACAAAACGTTCAGAATGTAGATATAATACCTTGGCGTGTGGGTTTTTAAGTAAAATAGCGTTACCAATTGCATGCATTAAATGGGTTTTACCTAATCCGACCCCGCCATAAAGTAATAACGGGTTGTATGCACCACCGGGATTTTCTGCAACCTGGACAGAAGCGGCACGCGCTAACTGATTGGATTTACCTTCGACAAAATTAATAAATGTAAAATTTGGATTTATATGGGTTGCTGAAACTTTAACAACCTTAGATTTTCCTTTTAGATCTTGTGTATTTCTTAATATTGGAGATTGAGATGTTTGATTATTGCGACTGCCAACTCTCAGTATAACTTCAGGAGGGGCTTCATCCAATTGAGTCAAAATCTGATTAATATGTACCAAAAATCTCTCATTCACACAATGCAATACAAATTGATTAGGCGCCCATAGAACAAGCTGATCTTCTTTTTGTTCTGCCTGCAACGGTCGTATCCAAGTATTAAAATCTTGAAGTGATATGTGATCTTGAAGTCGATCTAAACATTTTTGCCAAACGAACGTTGCTAAAGCGGTTGCCACAATAATTCCTCTATCATATAAAATAAAAGGTTTAACCGACCTAAGTTCATATCATAATTCTTATAGCTTATCTAGCCTAAGCTCATTAAAAAAATGATTAGCGTAATTGCAAGTAATTTCTAATATAATTTTTATATGTATAAGAACTTAGCGCGTTTTTCCTGCAAACTACTCTGAGTAGAATCTTTTTACATTAGAAAAAGACAATATCCTTCTCCTTTAGAATCTCATAACGCCTCCGTTGTTTGTACATTTTTCTTACAAAAATTCAACATTCAAAATCTGTTAACAATTACTAACAAGACTGTGTATACAAGCGCTAAAAAAAATGAAAATTACCCTACCGTGAAAACTACACTTAGTTACACACATTTATTCCCAGCTTATCATTGGCTAATTTTGTTAGTAACTCTATGATAAATATAATAAAAATATAGTTAACAACAGAAATATCCTGCTCTTATCATCATATCTATCTATTTAAAATAATTTATTATAATAATAGAAATAAAAATTCATGATTTTTAAAAGAGCCTGTTTTTTTTAATTTGGATTGGATAGAATTCAAACCGCCATCTAAAAAGATGGTGGTTAATCATTTATATTGACATTTAAAAGGGAATTGAGAAAATTTTCTCGGGACCTAGGTTTAAAACATAGGTGTAAAAAACTTACTATCTAGATTCTTTAATATTTAATGCTTCAGGTTGAATGAATTGACAATCTAAATAGGGTCACCTAAGATACGTCATCTTTACCAGGCAAATGACCCTCTTAGGGGTAATTATAATTATGAAAAGAACATATCAACCCAGTAATCTTAAACGTAAGAGAACGCACGGATTTAGGGCGCGAATGGCTACGAAAAAAGGCCGTTTAATCCTTAAACGACGTCGTGCAAAGGGCCGCTTGCGCTTAACTGCCTAGTTTTAGGTTATTTCTTCATTGATAAAGACTAACCAAGGCTTCATTAAGTCATTACGGCTACAACAAGCAGAAGATTTTCAACAAACTTTTAGACTGGGGAACAAACATAAACAAGGCGGCTTAATTGTTTATACTAAGCTGAATGGCTTAGCTTATGCCAGGTTGGGTTTAGCAATTGCAAAAAAGATAATTCCAGGTGCTACGTCTAGGAATCGGCTTAAGCGCCTAATACGTGAGAGTTTTAGGCTTAATCAGCATAGGTTGCCTGATGTAGATATTGTCATAGTAGTCACAAGTCGGTCTTTATATAATAATCAAGTTTTATTGTGTGATTTAGATAAACAATGGTCAAGGTTAGCAGTTTATTACAAAAGAGCCTGATCTTTTTATTGCAGGTTTATCGTTACCTTATTAGCCCCCTAATAGGGCAGCATTGTCGTTTTTACCCAAGTTGCTCAAAATATGCTCAAATAGCGATAAGACGCTATGGTGCCAGTAAAGGGTCGTATCTGACTGTACGACGACTAATATCTTGTCATCCTTGGCATACAGGTGGATTTGATCCTGTCCCACCACTTCCTGTTTCTAAACTACCAACTAAAATGAGTTAATTTATATGGAACTGGCTCGTGTTTTTTTATTAGGTGCATTGTTTTTAATAGCATTTATGTTATGGAATGCATGGCAAAATGAATACCCACCTAATAGTCATGAAATAGGATCTGCAAATTTTATAAAAAAACAGTGGGGGAATAATCAAGCCGCAAAGTTACCAACAACCCTGACTGAAACAACTGTTCCAATTAAAAATGTAGAACAACAACGTTTTATTCATGTAAAAACGGATGTACTGGATATTTGGATAGATACCTTAGGTGGAAACATAGTAAAAGCTAATCTTTTACTATACCCACAACATCCAAGTCAGGTTAGTTCCTCTCCATTTCAATTGCTGAGCGCTGAGCCGTCTAATTATTACGTCGTACAAAGTGGATTAGTATTATCTGATAAAAAACAGGCATTGCAATATCATAGTCCTAAAAATAACTATAATTTAGATCCTGGACAATCCGAGCTCAAAGTTAATTTAATCTGTAATTCCTGTGGAAAAACACAGATCCAAAAGCAGTTTACATTTAAAAGAAATGATTATTTAATTCCAGTCAGTTATCAAATATTGAATCATTCCTCTTCTATTTTGGAAGGACGTCTTTATATTCAATTTCAACAAAAGAAAATTGCTCAAGCACATAGTTTATTTAATATTAGCTCTTATACGGGTGGGGCAATTTCTACGCAAGATAAACCTTATCAAAAAATTAGTTTCGATAAAATGGGACAAGGAAATATTTCATTAACTACTCAAAATGGTTGGGTGGCTATGTTACAGCATTATTTTTTAAGCGCTTGGATAGCTCCGATTGGACAGGAGTTTCATTTCTATAGCTATGCAAAAGGCGATATTTATACATTGGGTATGGTAGGGATGCCTTTTCAGGTTCAACCAGGAATGGCATTTATTAGTCAGAGCAAGCTTTATCTAGGTCCTGAAATTATGGATCGTTTAAAAGCAGCTGCCCCCCACTTAGATTTGACGGTGGATTATGGAATTTTATGGTTCATTTCGATGGCGCTTTTTTGGTTGCTAAAACATATCCATCAATATGTCGGAAATTGGGGATGGTCTATAGTTATTGTAACAATATTAATCAAATTAGCTTTTTATCATTTATCGGCTAAAAGTTACCGTTCCATGGCTAGTATGCGTAACTTACAGCCGCGTTTACAAGCCTTAAGAGAGCGCTACGGCGATGATAAGCAAAAGCTAACACAAGCTACTATGGAACTCTATAAGACCGAGAAAGTGAATCCTTTGGGAGGGTGTTTACCTATATTGGTACAGATCCCAGTGTTTATTGCGCTTTATTGGATGCTTTTAGAGAGTGTTGAATTACGACAGGCGCCTTTCATACTTTGGATCCATGATTTATCAACTAAAGATCCGTATTATATTTTACCCATATTAATGGGTATCACCATGTTTGTTCAACAACGTCTCAATCCACCTCCGCCAGATCCAACGCAAGCTAAGGTGATGCAGTTTCTACCTATTTTCTTTACTGCGTTATTTTTAAATTTTCCTTCTGGATTAGTATTGTACTGGGTTGTGAATAATACACTCTCCATTTTGCAACAATGGTTTATTATGCGTCGAGTGAGCATTGAGTTATCCAAAAAAAAACGATGACAGTGGTTGAAAGTGAGTGAGTAATTTTGAAGCAACTTTAAATGATAATTGCGAAACTATTGTAGCCTTAGCCACCCCTCATGGTAGAGGTGGAGTGGCCGTCATTCGTGTTTCAGGTTCAAATCTTCGGCTGATGGTTATTCAATTATTGGGTCGTGAGCCTAAAAAAAGATATGCGGAATATCTTTCATTTTTGGCAGAAGATGGGAGCACCATTGATGAAGGTCTTGCTTTATATTTTCCTGCTCCGAATTCTTTTACAGGTGAAGATGTTCTTGAGCTACAAGGGCATGGAGGGCCGGTTATTGTAGATTGCTTACTAAAACGGATAGTACAATTAGGTGCCCGGTTGGCTCGACCAGGAGAATTCACCGAACGAGCATTTTTAAATTCAAAACTCGATCTTGTGCAAGCGGAAGCTATTTCTGATTTAATTGCAGCAGAATCAGAACAAGCAGCGCGCGCCGCTATACGCTCATTACAAGGAGATTTTTCATTACGCATTAACAAAATGAGAGACATCTTAATAGGGTTAAGAGTTTGGTTAGAAGCATCAATCGATTTTACAGATGAAAGTATAGATTTTTTAAAAGATACTGAGGTTTTGAAAAAGTTAAATTCTATCCTAGCTGACATTCGAGAAATAAAAAGTTTAGCTAAACAAGGCACTTTATTACAAGAAGGAATAAGTGTAGCTATTGTGGGTCCACCCAATGCTGGGAAATCAAGTTTATTAAATAAATTAAGTGCACAAGAATCTTCAATTGTGACCTCTTTTCCTGGAACTACGCGCGATGTTATTAGGGAAAAGATTCAAATTGAAGGTTTGCTACTAAACATTGTTGATACCGCGGGATTAAGAATTACCACGGATGAAATTGAAAATGAAGGTATTAAAAGAACATTAGCCGAAATAGTGAAAGCAGATGTGATTTTATGGGTAGTTGATCATACACAAACTTTGCTTGGCGATTTAAAATTTTGGAAAAAACAGCAGGATTTTTTAAAAGATTTTTTTATAGATAAGCGCATAATTATTATAAGAAATAAAATTGATCTTGAACAAGAAGAAGCCAGCCTAGATAAGGAAATGGGTTTTAATGTTATTAAATTGTCAGCTAAAACAGGTGAAGGTTTATCATTGCTGTATGATTATTTGAAAAAATATTCAGGATACACTATTTTATCTGAAGGTAATTTTAGTGCTCGACGTAGACATTTAGAAGCTTTAACAAGTACTGAAATGGCTTTATGTGATGGATTGACAAAATTAAAAGAAAATCGATTTCCCGAGCTACTTGCTGAAGATTTATTAATAGCTCAAAATTGCTTAGGAGAAATTACAGGTCAGTTTACGACAAATGATCTTTTAGGAAAAATTTTTTCAAGTTTTTGTATCGGTAAATAATTATTTATTATTTATCATTTCATTAATAGCATTTACTACAATTTTTGGTGTTAATTGTTTTAAACACTTGAAATGAATGAGTGGACATTCTCTTTTAAAGCAAGGACTGCAGCTAAGTTTTAGATAGATTATTTTAGCTTTTTCCGATAAAGGAGGGGTGAATTCTGGGCTACTTGAACCATAAAGTGCAATTAAAGGTCGATCTATCGCTGCAGTTAAATGCATAAGTCCTGAATCATTGCTAATAACTAATGTAGCAAAAGATAAAATAGTTAAGGCTTCTAGTAAGGATGTTTTCCCAATGAGGTTGATACAGGTGTTTTTAGTTAATTGCTGTATTTTCTGACCCATGGACTCATCAGATTTAGAGCCGATTAATACAATTTTCCAACCATTTGATTTTTTAAGGTTTGCGATTTCTGCAAAATATTCTGCAGGCCAACATTTAGCAGGACCATAGGCAGCACCAGGGCAGAGTATAAGTAAAGGGGTTTTTTTAACTAAAAATAGGCTTTTAATATTTTTGCTTAGATGATTATGCGTAACTTCTAGATGAGGCTGAAAAGTTTGCCAGTGGAAATTTTTATTAGCTAAAGTTTTAATATTTCCTAAGGCGAGGTAACGCTGAACCATCATAGGGGTTATTTTTTTATTTAAAATTCGCCAATCATTTAATAATCCAAAACGTTGTTCACCAAGCCAACCCGTTCTTATAGGAATGCGCGCGGCAAATGGAATAATCGCAGATTTCCATGAATTTGGAAGAATAATTGCTTGGTGGTATTTTTGACTTCGTAAGCGTTTCCCCAGCTGCCAGCGTTTTTTCAATTGGAATTGGGAGTGACCTAGCGGCATGGTGAATATTTCGTTTATTTCAGGCATAAGCGCATATAATTCATGGCTCCAAGCAGGAGCTAAAACATCGATTATTGTCTCTGAGTCGCGGTGCTTTAAGTATTTATATAAAGATTGAGCAATGACGATATCCCCTATCCATGCCGGGCTAATAATAAGAATTTTTTTAGGACCCTTCATAAACATTTCCAGATTTAAAAAAACCTTATTAAGAAATAAGGCTTGGTTTTTACTTTATAGTGGCAAGCCTATTGATTTGATACTAGCAGGATTAAATTAGGCCCTTTAATCTTTCAAAACATATTCAGTTCCACAATAAGGGCAAGTCACATGACCCATTTTAGCAATAGGCAAATAAACTCTAGGATGTGAATCCCAGAGGGGGCTATTTTTTAAAGGGCATGATAGAGGGAGATTTTTCGGGCTAATTTCATAATAATGTTTAGTTTGGCTGCGTTTTAATGGTAAGGACATAAAAAACCTCTTGATTATTCACTATTATTTTGCCACTTCCATGCTAAACTGTATAGAAATTTATCTTTTTCCAGACTGGGTAAATTAGTTTAAATGTGTAGTTTACGAAAAAACTCAGGCCTTTTTTAGTGAGGCTTATATCGCAACCAATTATGAAATTAAATATTTTAATCGTTTTTATTGAATTAATAGATTATATCTATTAATAACTATTTTTATAAATTTAGTTTAGCATATGCTCAAAAACTTTGTAGGTATTGAAAAATGGTAATGTTCCGAGGCCTAAGAGCTTCTTTTAAAAAAATAAATAAACCTAAAAAAACGCAAACTAATCTCTATATTATTAAAACAGCTGATGATCTCTTAAATACAGAAAATAATTTAACATCAATTGAAACACTTAAATTACTCATTCAACCATCTAGTCGGCTTAATGATTTTTATTTACCTATCATTAAGAATTTTGCGGAATTTGCCCAGGAAATTCCTTTAATGCAGTATGGGTTTTTTAATCAAGAAATTAATTTTTTGGAAAGAGGTTTGGAAAGAGGCGCAAGAACACTGACTTTATGTTTGAAATATTTTTTTCCTGAGGAGATTAATTTCAGTAATATTTCTGAGCAGGATGCATTATGGGTTTATGCAGCATTTACTGCCGCATTATTTTTAGATATTGGGAAACTTTTCGTTAAATATTCCATTATGTTATACCATAAGGAAGCTTATCCGCTAAAAATATGGGAGCCTTATAAGGGTAGCATGTTAGGTCAAGGATATTATTACGACATAGATTATATAAAAGAAAATTTTGATAATTTAGAAAACTCAAGCACGCATATATTAGCTCGCCAGATTTTAGATAGTGTTACTTCTATTACTTCAGAAACAAATGGTTTTAATTGGATAGCCAGTGATTTAAGGGTATTAGAAACCTGGTTAAACTTATTATCTGGTAACGAAGATCGTATTCCTATGACATCTTTTATGTCGATGGTTCCACGTGCGGAAATTGAACTTATAGAAAATTCGCGATTAATTGCACAAATAGCTGTAACTGATCCGAGTGGCGATGCATTTTTACAGTGGTTGCGTAAAGAACTAGCTGATGGCAAGATTTTAATTAATGCAAAAGATGCTAAAATAAGCATATCTGATGGAAAGATATTTCTATCTACGGCTCTTTTTCAAGAGTTTGCTAATATAAATCCAAATTATAAACATCCTGAAGTGATAGAAAAACAATTTATTGATGTTGCCAAGCTCTATCAAATTTCTATCAGTGAATTAGACCAACGTTATAGAGCATCGGGCGGTTTGTCAGGTCTTAGTGATTTAAGTAAAAGATATCGAACAGTTGGTGGGATATCGACAACTCATGAAAATCAAAAAAATTCACTACAACGGGTTTTGCAAGGAGATATTCGTTTGATTTCACTCATTACATCGAGTTCTTCAATGCGGAAAATTATTAATTTAGATTCCGCCAAAGTTGCCACCAAAAATTTTACTTCACCTAATTTAAGTAGTTAATTTTCTATGGCAACCTATGCGATTGGAGATATTCAAGGTTGTTTTGATTCACTGCTCCGATTGTTAGACAAAATTAATTTTGATGCTCACTATGACACTTTGTGGTTTACGGGTGATCTTGTGAATAGAGGACCTAAGTCACTAGAAGTTCTTCGTTTTGTAAAAAAATTAAAAAACACGTTTGTCGTATTAGGGAATCATGATTTACATCTTTTATCCGTAGTCTATTCTGGCGTAAGTTTAGATCCCAACAGTACTTTACAAGACATTTTAAAGGCCCCTGATAAGGACGAATTGTGTACCTGGTTGCGGCATAGATCATTATTACATCATGATGCAAATTTAGGTTATACCTTAGTGCATGCGGGTTTTCCGCCGCAATGGGATTTAAATAAAGCAATAACGTGCGCAGAAGAAGTAGAAACCCTATTGAAAGGGGAACATTACATTGATTTTTTAAAAAATATGTATGGCAATGAACCCCAGCATTGGAGCGATAGTCTTAAGGGTTGGGAACGACTGCGATGCATTACAAATTGTTTGACCCGTTTAAGATTTTGTGATATCAAAGGCAATTTAGAGTGGACGACAAAGGGTATTAATACGGTATCTGACAATTATTTTCCTTGGTTTAAGTTACCTAATCGACGTAGTAAAGATTTAAATATTTTGTTTGGTCACTGGGCAGCATTACAGGGTTATACCAATGAACCGAATGTATATGCTTTAGATACAGGTTGTGTATGGGGAAGATGTCTAACGGCAATGTGTCTAGAGGATAAGACACGAATTAGCATCAGTTGTCTAGATTAACGCTAGTTTTATTAACTAGGACACACTCTATTAGGGTAATGAAAGAGCAAAAACTGCGTATAATCATTATAAAAATCGATAAATAACGTTTATCCTGGTTGCAGAGGTATCGGTATCCAGCCGTCTACCATTGTATCGTTAAAATAACCTTATAAAAGGTTGGTTTTTCAATATGAAATTTTACCTTGTAACTATAAATGCCGAAGCATTCGTTTCATTGCGCCTGTCTGACAATACTAAAAATAATACCTCTTTGAAGATTTTAAAAGCACCTACTCGCTTTTAAAAATATATTTTGAAAAGAGGAATTTTAAGTATGAAACTACACACAATTGCGTCTATTGTGGATAATAAACCCTCACAGCCAGTCTTTGTTTTTAGACCACGTGTTATGGAGTGTGCGGTTAATTATTTTCGTACGCGATTTCAAGGACGCATTTTATATGCGGTTAAAACCAATCCCGAAACCCAAGTCATCAATCTTTTGCATCAACAGGGTATTAAAGCTTTTGATGTTGCTTCCTATGAAGAAATTCGTATGATTAAATCCCTGATACCGGATGCCGACTTGTATTTTATGCATCCTGTAAAATCTTCATTTGCCATCCAAGAAGCGTATTTTAATTATGGAGTAAGACATTTTTCATTAGATAGCCTAGACGAGCTTAAGAAAATTAGTCGACATACCAATCATGCAAAGGATTTGTGTTTACATTTACGTTTAGCCATTCCGAATACGTTTGCTGAATTTAATTTATCAGCCAAATTTGGTATTAATTTGGATGAAGCCCCCGAGCTTTTAAAAAAAATACGAAAAGTGGCTTATAAACTGGGCATTACCTTTCATGTCGGTTCACAATGTATGCATCCGGATGCCTATCGAATTGCCATACGCTTAGCTAATAAATTGATTTGCCAATCTAAAATTGAGATGGAATATTTTGATGTGGGAGGTGGATTTCCGTCTATTTACCCTGGCATGACACCACCGGCACTCGATATTTATTTTGATGTTATTCACGAAGAGTTTGAGGAAATTAATAACAAATTTCCTTATATTGAATTACTGTGTGAACCGGGTCGAAGTTTAGTGGCAGAAAGCACGTCTGTTATTGTACGTGTAGAATCTAGAAAAAAAAATAAGTTGTATATCAATGATGGAACCTACGGCAGCCTTTTTGATGCAGGTATTCCGCATTTTATTTTCCCGGTACGTTTAGTACAAACATCCTATGGTAGAAATAAAGATTTAGTTCCATTTAGTTTTTATGGTCCTACTTGCGATTCTTTGGATTACATGGAGGGACCTTTTTACTTGCCTAGCAATATAAAAGAAGGAAATTACATTGAAATTGGACAAGTGGGAGCTTATGGTAGAACGCTTTCAACAGGGTTTAATGGGTTTAAGCAAGAAGAAGGCGTTATGGTGGTTTCAGATAAACCTATCATGAGTATGTTTTCTGCAAGCAGTGAGCAGAAAACTCAGCAATTGGTGGCTAAATAATAATATTTTTATAAGGAAACCTAATGGAAACACAAGTTTGCAAAAACACATTAAAAGAAAAATTATTGAATCAATTGGTTGAGCATATTGATATTACGTTTTTTGATGCGCGACCCATTATTGATTCAATGGTGGCTATGTCCTTTACTTCGCGTGATTTGGCGCGGGCTACACAGATTTTTAACACGATGCTGCAGGATGAACGTTGTAGTATCATTTTATCGATTGCCGGCTCCACCTCAGCAGGTGGTTGTATGAAGCTGTATGCCGATTTAATAAAATACAATATGGTGGATGCCATCGTCGCAACGGGAGCCAGCATCGTCGATATGGATTTTTTTGAAGCCTTAGGATTTCGACATTATCAAGGCAGCTCTTCATTTGACGATGGAAAATTACGTGATTTACAAATCGATCGTATCTACGATACTTATATTGATGAAGAACAGCTGCAACAGTGTGATCATGTTATTTTAGACATTGCGAATAGTCTTAAGCCGCAAGCCTATAGTTCACGAGAGTTTATTCATGCTATGGGGGCTTATTTAGCCAACGGCCATGCCAAAAAACCAGATTCTTTAGTTCAATTAGCCTATGAGCATGCTGTGCCCATTTTCTGTCCTGCTTTTACCGATTCTTCAGCTGGTTTTGGTCTGGTACTACATCAGGTTAAAAATCCAAAACAACATCTAACCATTGATTCGATTCGGGATTTTCGTGAACTGACGGACATCAAAATCAAAGCTGGCACGACGGGTTTGTTGATGATTGGGGGTGGTGTACCGAAAAATTTTGTCCAAGATACTGTCGTGTGTGCTGAGATTCTTGGAAAACCCGTCGATATGCATAAGTATGCTATTCAAATCACGGTTGCTGATGTTCGTGATGGCGCTTGTTCTAGTTCAACCTTAAAAGAAGCCTGTTCCTGGGGTAAGGTCGATACCACTTATGAACAAATGGTGTTTGCTGAAGCCAGCTCGGTATTACCCCTATTAGCCAGTGATGCTTATCATCGTGGTTATTGGAAAATGCGCAATCGGCGCCGTTACGCTGAATTATTTAACCAATAAAGGTTTAGCATGCATTGTATGACATCTAAAAAAGGTTTTTTAGGCCTCGAGGCGAATGATGCGGTGGCTTATCAAGAGGCAAAAGCCGTCATCATTCCTTTTGGCCTTGAAAATTCGGTTACCTATGGTGGAGGTACTGCTAAAGGGCCGGCTGCTATTATTCGTGCATCGCAAGAAGTAGAATTATTTGATGAGCAATTGTGGTGCGAACCCTTTCGTCAAATTGGCATGGTCACCTTAGAAGAGCCAAAGATTGAACCGGAAATCCCTGCTGCCTTACAACAATTAGAAAATATCGTTACACAAGTGTTAGAGGATAAAAAATTTCCATTTGTTTTGGGCGGCGAACATTCTATTACTATCGGCGCTATTCGTCCTTTTTTGAAGCAATACGACGATCTTATTTTGTTGCATTTTGACGCGCATGCTGATCTACGTGATGGATATCTAGGTGAACCTTACTCACATGCTTCCGCGATAAGACGTTGCTTAGATGATGATAACTTGCAAGTCGTTTCTGTAGGGATACGCAATATTTCCAGAGAAGAGATTCCTTTTCTAGAAGAAAATCGGCATAGAATTCATATCTATTGGGGTAAAGATAAAAAAAACTGGGATATTAATAAAATAGTATCGCATTTAAAAGATCGACCCATTTATTTGACCTTTGATGTGGATGGATTTGATTCCTGTGTCATGCCAGCAACCGGCACACCCGAGCCCGGCGGTTTATTCTGGGAGGACGCACTAGCCATTATTACTGCAGCAAGTCAAGTAGGAACAATAGTCGGCGCTGATGTTAATGAACTGGCTCCTATTCCTCATCTACATAGTTGCGATTTTTTAGTCGCCAAGCTAATCTACAAGATTCTTGGCTTAGTCCGGAATAAATGAGATTTAAGATTTAGTTGAAGTTTTTGCTCATTTGCTAGCAACATAAGGAAGTGTTGATGCGTGTTAATACCGGTTTTTTTTAGTTAGCTTAGTTAGTTTATGCTTAATCAGCGGACCGGTTTATGCCGACTTTCCATTACCGCCACGCCTATCCGCCCTCGCTTATGCCAGTGATTATACGGTCGGTCAAGCGGATTTAATGCTTCCGGTTCTGGGCAATCCCAGCCGTAATAATCTCTATATTGATCCGGCATTGTCTTATGGCAGTGATAATCAAGGCGCCGCTGATATCGGTTACTGGCGGTAATAATGATACCATCGCAGTAACCGGTGGTGCCTTAACTGTGTGATGGGTAATAATACTTCGCAGATAGCCAGCGGCCCCAATCCAGTTACCATCCAAGGTGGAACAGTATGTCAAGTCAATGGTACCACCGTAGTATGTCCATAGTGAAAGCTAATTTGTAAATGTTGATAGCGCCCGCAACTATAAAGCGTATCAGCCTAGCGAGTGAGTCATAATTATTGAATAAACAAGACCGAGGTATGAAAGTTAGGATAATCTACTTTTTTTACGGTAAATGATTTGAGATCCTGTAACAATAACTGATCAGCGGACATCAGATGTGGCAGCGTCGCTGGTTTTTTTAGCGTCTGAAATTGCAAATGCCAGGTTTTATGGTAATGAACTAAACCTAACCACAGGGGCACACCATTACTCAATATTTTATGCGAATTCCACAGATTTAAAACCAATAAATTGTGCGTGACGGGTAAATATTTAGTCATGGTTAATGCGGGGGCTTGACCCGCATTCGAGGAAATAAATAAAGGAATGTTAGGATCGTTGCTATGCAAACTTAATTTATACAGCGTAGAAAAAATTTTGGTTTTTGGCAGTGTATGCCAGTCATGTTTTTCTAAATGATTCTGAATACCTGAGAGTTTGGTTGCCCACTGAATATTTAATACTTCAATTTTCTGACCAAAATGACCGAGTCGATAAATGGGGGTTTGCAATTGAGCCTCATGCCACCATTTATTAAAATTAATAGTTTGTTCAGAGAATAGCAGTTGCGAATTGGCAAGTAAGTTTTTATATTCATAGGTTAAATTAGCTCCCCAACATAGCAATAATATGAGAGTCCCTAGTATTGCTATCCTGCCGGATGAAAGAGTGGTAGGCGTTAGTTTTCTACGATAGGACAGTGTCAGACCAGTAAGAATGCTAATTCCCAATAAAGCCCCGCCCAAAACATCACTAAACCAATGTGCTGTTAAATAAATACGCGACAACATGATTAACAGAATAAGCAAACTCGTCAATCCATAAACCAGCACGCGTTGTGGTTTAGGTCTGTGTAGGCCAATTAACACAGCGAAAAACCCTAGAATAACAATACTGTTTACGGTATGCCCACTCGGAAACGAGGCACCCAGTGGCGTTTGTACTAAGCCTAGAGGACGCGGAATATGCAGAGCATGTTTAAATAGATCAGCTAAGCTATAACTTAATAGTCCGGCTAATCCCCAATGCAGACTTAGCCAAAAATTTCTTTTGAGCAAAAAAAATCCCAACATCAGTAACCAGAACACCGCAAGTATTCTCGGACTTAGTTCAGTCATCACAACCAAAAACTTATCCAAATTTTCCTGACGTAAACTACGCATTAAATGATAAAGGGGCTCATTGAGATAGGTTGCAAAACCATGATGTGCAACGCTAAAGGCTATTAATAAAAAACCCAATGCACAAAAAATGCAGATTAACCCGAGTGCTAATTGCGCATGCGATTGTGGATGTCGATCATCTGTCAACAGAGAAGTGATGGTCTTGAGTTTCGGATGATTACGCGTGAAACGCCATAGATACGCAACCTGTTTATCTAATAAACGACTAAACCAGGCATAGCAGGATTTTATGAAAGCATAGACTAGCCACATAAACAGTAAAAGTAATACCACAAAGATAATTAACTTAGTCGCAACTTCGGGAGGTAATTGCTGGGAAGCTTGGCCTAAAAGTATTCCCGGCAACATATAAATCGGCGCCCAAGCAATAGCTGAAATAATGTCAGCGAGTAAAAATTGGCGCCAGGGCATACGTACCATGCCTGCAATAAAAGGTAAAATCGCACGAATAGGTCCAATAAAACGTCCAAAGAAAATACTTTTTCCGCCATGTTTGTCAAAAAAAGCTTCTCCTTTGCGTAACAGTTGCGGATAGCGGCGGAATAACCAGAAATCTTTAGTATGTTGCTGGTAATGTCTACCTATCCAAAAACTGAGTACGTCACCGGTGATGGCGCCGGCGATGGCCCATACAACAATAGGCGTAAACGATAATACCCCTATTCCAATTAAGGTACCGATAGCGGTCATGAAAACCGTACCCGGTACTAAGAACCCAATCATTACCAGACATTCAAGAAAGGAAACAATATAGGTCATTAAGCCTGCGGAATAAGGGTGAATTTGTAGCCAATCAAAAAAAGGTTTGAGATCTGGAAGCGTCATTAGGCTACATTCTCTCCAGCGGCTTGTTTATCGGCATGATACGAAGAACGGACTAAAGGTCCACTGGCCACACGAATAAATCCCATTTCTTTGGCTAGACGACCCAGATCTTTGAACTCTTGGGGGGTTACGTAACGGGCCACAGGAAAATGGTGACGACTCGGCGCGAGGTATTGACCGATGGTAATCATATCTACCTGATGTTGACGTAAATCGTGCATCACTTGCTTCACCTCTTCCAATGTCTCTCCTAGTCCTAACATAAGTCCCGATTTGGTGGGTATGCCTGGAAAACGATTTTTAAATTCCAATAATAATCGCAGTGACCATTGATAATCTGAGCCAGGACGTGCTTGTTTATACAAACGCGGTACCGTTTCGATATTATGGTTAAACACATCAGGTAACTCGGGTGCGATAGCATTTAGAGCAACGTCCATACGACCGCGAAAATCAGGCACGAGTACTTCTATGCTGAGCTTGGGACAACGTTGGCGTAAGGCTTGCAAACAGGCAGTAAAGTGAGCCGCTCCGCCATCTCTTAGATCATCGCGATCGACGGAGGTAATCACCACATAGCGCAAACCCATTTTTTTAACCGTCTTAGCGAGATTTTCAGGTTCCTCCGGATCCAAAGGGTCAGGTCGTCCATGGCCGACATCACAAAAGGTACAGCGACGGGTACATTTGTCTCCCATGATCATAAACGTAGCTGTACCGTGACTAAAACATTCACTTAAATTCGGACAAGCAGCCTCTTCACAGACAGTATGCAGCCGATTTTCGCGTAGCAGGGTTTTCAGTTCATCGACAGCAGTGGTAGTTGTCGGTAATTTAATACGGATCCAATCCGGTTTACGCAAAGGGGCCGTAGACACAATTTTTATTGGAATGCGAGCCATTTTTTCAGCTCCGCGTTGTTTTTGCCTAGGATCAGATGTTTTTATTTCCATAAGGTTTAAAAATATTGTGTTAAATGAAGTAATTTTAACATACCGTCAATGCGATATGAGCAAGTTGGCAAGTTTAGCATGATAGTGTTTAAATTATTTTTATATCAAGCTAAAAGAAATCGCTTTAAATAAGTCATTTCAATACTTAGCGGTTACAAAACTCAATTTCTTGTTGAAATTGCCGAATAAAGTCATGGGCTACTTGTTTGAGATCGTGAGGGCCCCCTAAATCAGACAATTGAGTGATAGTAAGTTGACGCATACCACAGGGATTGATCCCTGCAAAAGGAGTCAGATCCATGGCTATGTTGAATGCGAGGCCATGATAACAATAACCTTGTCGAATGCGTAGACCAATAGCAGCGATTTTGGCCGAGTTGACATACACGCCGGGCGCTTCTTTTTTTGCTTCGGCATGAATAGCATAAGTTGCTAGTAAATTAATAATGGTATTTTCTAGGAGAGTGACTAACACGCGTACACCAAGATTAAGTCGACGCAGGTTTAGAAGTGGATATATGACCAGCTGCCCTGGACCGTGGTATGTCACTTGTCCGCCCCGATCAGTTTTTTCTACTGGGATATTTCCAGGATTAAGGATGTGTTCTAATTTACCCGCCTGCCCTAAAGTATAAACCGGGTTATGTTCAATGAGCCAAATTTCGTCAGGAGTTTCAGGTGTGCGTTTATCGGTAAAAACCCGCATGGCTTGAGCGATAGCAGTATAATCACTGCGCTGTAATGGTCGTACGATGAATGGCGGATAGGTCATAGCTCAGAAAGTATACTGGATCTATCTAAGTTGTTGAATAGAGAGGCAAGATTAATACACTGCGCGTACTTGAAGAAGCAAGATTTTAACTAGGGAAAATTTTGTTCTTTAACTGTAAATATTATGCTTAATATCCGATTTATCCGCGTAATTTCTGCTAAAATGAGGATTGCTCTCGTCAACTAGGATTTGTTATGAAAAAATGCTTAGCTGTATTTTCTTTCTTATTAGTCAGTGCCACTGCTTTTTCGATGCCTAACCCAGCCTCTGTTTATTGTTCTCATCATGGCGGTCGATTAGAATTGATGAATGAGCCATCGGGCGTAACCGGTGTCTGTGTATTTCATGATAAAAGTTATTGTGAAGAATGGAGTTATCTCAGAGGTATTTGTAAACCGAGTCAATTTTATCTGCCTGAAAAAAGAATAGGAACAAAATATTGTCTTACACAATTATTAAATAAAAATTTAATTATTTATTTATGTAAAGCGTAACCCAGATGATAGATAAAGAAAAACGTCTAAATTATTTAAAAAAAATGGATATTCCTCTTTGGATCTTACGTGAACAACCGAATAAACTTTCCAAAGAAACGACTAAGGACGATGCTATGCCCGTAACAGCACGTATGACGCGCGAGCAAAAAATTTCAACACTGGATTGGCACGCATTAAGATTGGCGGTCAACAATTGCAAAGCCTGTGATCTGTATAAAACACGTACCAATCCGGTCTTTGGTGTGGGAGATACGAATGCCGATTTATTAGTCATTGGTGAAGCACCAGGGGCGAATGAAGATAAACAAGGCGAGCCTTTTGTAGGTCGAGGCGGACAATTATTGACAAACATGTTGTCTGCGATTGGTTTTAAACGCGAAGATTATTATATCGCCAATATTTTAAAATCACGACCGCCTAATAATCGTGATCCTTCCTTGTCAGAAGTTAAGATCTGTACTCCTTATTTATTGCGACAGATTAGTTTAATTAAGCCAAAATTAATCTTGGCAGTAGGCCGAATTGCAGCACATTATTTATTGTCCACCGATGCATCTATGGCGAGTTTGCGCGGAAATTTGTTCCATTTTGGCGTAAACAAAATTCCTCTATTAGTTACTTACCATCCCGCTTATTTGCTGCGTTCCCCACGTGAAAAGCGTAAAGCGTGGGAGGATATGCAATGTGTAAAACAACAATTAGACCTACAAGTTATCGAACAAACCGAATAGTTAGGTCATATAGAACTAATACCTGCGAATTCGGTTTTAGTTTAGTGGAATTATTATTTACCATTGCCTTAAGCAGTATTATATTGACGTTAACATTTCCAGTTTATAGAGATTTAATACTTAAACTGCGATTATATATTTTAACTGAACGGCTTACTTCAACCTTAAATTATGCTCGAAGTGAAGCAATTAGACGCCAAAGTGTTATTACAATCTGTAAGAGCAAAAATGCTAAGCGCTGTTCTGGCAATTGGAGGGATGGTTGGATAGTTTTAAGTAATAAAAATTCAACGACCTCATTAGAAAATGGAGAATTATTACAAGTTTATCCTGCTTTAAGTGATGGGGAATTTTTAAAATGGCACGGATTTCGATCAGATGATTACCTACAGCTGCGTGCAGAGGGTTCTAATGGTCAAAATGGTAGTTTTATCCTTTGCGTGCATTCATTTTCAAAAGAAATGATTGCGTTAATAAGGGTTAGTCAAACAGGAAGAATAAGAATAGATGAGAAAAACAACCCAAAAAAAGCGTGTGATAACTAAAATTAATAGTTAATAACTTTTAAATTTAAATATTTAGATTAAAGTTTAGGAAAAGCTCGCATTGAAGTCTTAAGAGAAGCTTTTCTAATGTTTTTCTAGGCTGAGGTATTTAATAGCGCTTGCAATGAATTCAAAAAATTCGTATCTTCCTCTACGGACCGTATTAGCTTCAGGTTTAAATTGACTAAAATATGTTACTATGAAAAAAATTGTTCTTTTTATTCTACTTATAGCTTCAATCAATGCCTATGCCTTAATTCCAAATTCATTAGGCGATTTATCCGATAGACTTTTATTGCCTATGTCGCTATTAACTAGCGCCCTTTATAATATGAGTTTGGCTATTGGAATAGCTTTATTGTTCGGTGCGCTAATACAATATAAAAACTATCGTAATAATCCTTCACAAGTTCCTTTGAGTCGACCTATTACTTTATTAGTTTTTGGTGTGATTTTAATCGTATTGCCTATACTTACCAAATTTTCTGAAAGTGCACTTTTAGTTTCGAGAGTATCTTAAAATGAAAATTCTTATTAGTAATGATGATGGTGTACATGCTCCAGGCTTATCTATTTTAGCTAAAGCTTTAGCCCAAATCGCTGAGGTGACTATTGTAGCGCCAGATAGGGATCGCAGTGGGGCCAGTAATTCACTTACTTTGCAGCATCCTTTAAGAGTAAGATACTTTGATGATAAAATCATAAGTGTTCAGGGAACGCCGACAGATTGTGTTCATTTAGCCTTAACCGGTTTGTTAAGTGAAGATAAACTTCCCGATATGGTTGTATCAGGTATTAATGCGGGCTCTAATTTAGGCGAAGATGTTTTTTATTCAGGGACTGTAGCAGCTGCAATGGAAGGACGTTTCCTAGGCATCCCTGCGATTGCTTTTTCAATAGCTGGAAGTGAGCCCATGTATTACTCTACGGCGGCAGAAGTTGCCAAAAGATTGGTAACACTTTTGTATGCAAAACCCATTCCAGCAAAAACTATTTTAAACGTAAATATTCCTGATGTTGCATTTGATGATTTAAAAGGTTATGAAGTCACACGTTTAGGAACACGCCACAATGCTGACAAAATGATGCCTAGTAAAGATCCTAGAGGACATACCATTTATTGGATAGGTAGTTCTGGTAAGGAAGATGATGCTGGAAAAGGCACAGATTTTTATGCTTTAAGTCAACAACAAGTCAGTATTACCCCCTTACAACTCGATTTAACGCATCATGCTGCCCGAGAGCAAATCGAAGATTGGATGGTTAATATGGATCCTAAATTATAAATTTTCTTGCTATAACGAATTTACTCTATTTTTTATCTGACTGTATAATATGTAATGAAGTATTTTTCACAGCTTTATGACAAAATGCTTGCATTAGCTAAGCATGAACATGCTCCTTATTACTTATTTGTTTTGAGTTTTGCAGAGTCTTCTTTCTTTCCTATTCCGCCCGATGTTATGTTAGCGCCTATGTCGCTAGCTAAGCCTGAATGTGCATGGCGTTATGCTTTTTTGACTACAGTGGCTTCTGTTTTAGGCGGATTATTTGGCTATTGGATAGGAAGCGTAGCGTTTGATTGGATACATCCCTATATCCTACAATTTGGATATGGGGAGACCTACGAACAGATCGAGCATGGTTTTAATCAATGGAATTTTTGGATACTCTTTTTGGCAGGATTTACCCCTATTCCCTATAAGTTATTTACCATAGCGGCTGGGGCCTTGCATGTTGCGCTATTACCCTTTATCTTGGGATCATTGGTGGGTCGAGGCGGAAGGTTTTTTTTAGTAGCTTTTTTAATGCGCTGGGGTGGCTTGCATATTGATAAATTATTACGGCATTATATTGATAGGCTATCTTGGTTTATTCTTTTACTAGCGGTGGCTGTTTTTGCTTCTCTTAAAATCTGGGGTTAAGAGAGTATATTTAGGATGTCGCGCTACGAGTTTTTTTATTCTTTAGAATACTCATTTGTGTGATATTAGCACTTGTGTTTGGATATTCGGTGAAACAATCATTTTATTCAATTCTAAAAACGTCACAAACTTTGTTAAATAAACATAAATTACATTAAAAAAGAGTGGTTATTTAATGACTATCTTTATCCAGGTTACTTAATTCAGGGAGAGTTAATATGGGTAACAAAGGAAATGTATTTAAAAAACGAGGCGGCGGAAAACAGCAAAATCAAACAGCGTCTGAACAAGTATTCGAAAATAAACCCGAAAAATTTTTAGTAAATCGTGCCAATGGTGAGACAGAAAAGACGCCTCATAAATATGTGCGGCGTGATGAGACGCTTGGTGCAACTCAATTATATTTAAATGAAATAGGTTTTTCGCCCTTATTAACAGCTGAAGAAGAAGTTTACTACGCACGACTTATTGCCAAAGGTGATCAAGACGCCCGTAAACGAATGATAGAAAGTAATTTGCGCTTAGTCGTTAAAATAGCCAGGCATTATAATAACCGTGGATTACAGTTTTTGGATCTGATAGAAGAAGGTAATTTAGGTTTAATGCATGCGGTAGAAAAATTTGATCCTGAAAGAGGGTTTCGTTTTTCAACCTATGCAACATGGTGGGTGCGTCAAGCCATTGAACGGGCTATTATGAATCAAGCTCGAACCGTGCGCTTACCTATCCATGTGGTAAAAGAACTCAATGTTTATTTACAAGCAGCAAGAGAACTTACACAAAAATTAGATCATAAACCCACTTCAGATGAAATTGCTAAATGGTTGGATAGACCTTTTGCAGAAGTTGAACGGATGCTCGGATTAAATGAGCATATTACGTCTGTCGATGCTCCAGCCAGCAGTGAAGCAGACAAACCTTTACTTGAAACCTTATCGGATAACCACGAAAACGATCCTGAACATATATTAGAAGGCGAAAATTTGCGTAAACGTTTAGAAGGTTGGCTGAAACAATTATCGACTAATCAGCGCGAGGTTATTGCTCGACGTTATGGTTTATTGGGCTGCGATCGTATGACCTTAGAAGAAGTCGGTGAAGTTATTGGCTTAACGCGCGAGCGGGTTCGTCAAATTCAGGTTGAAGGGTTGAAGACCTTAAGGAAAATAATGGAAAAACAAGGTTTTTTTTCGAATTTATTGTATGATTAATTTTTTTATAAAAAAATAAAATGTTAAAAATATGAAATGGTTATTTAATTATAAATATAGTATCGCTTATATTATTTTAATAGTTTTACTCAATACTTTATTTGCTTATGTCCCGTTAATGCAAATAGTGAGTGCCGAAATTTCTCCTATGGATTGGACGGTGGGAATAGTTTATGTTTTACGTGATTTCGCTCAACGAGAGTTAGCCCATAAAGTTATTTTTGCTATGTTCATCGGTAGCTTAATCAGCTATGTTTTAGCAGGTAAAAACTTAGCTATTGCTAGCATGAGTGCGTTTTTAATTGCGGAGCTTGTGGATTGGTCGGTCTATACTTTTACTAAGCGTCCTTTATCCCAACGTATCCTTTGGTCTGCCAGTTTAAGTGCTCCAATAGATAGTAGTGTTTTTTTATGGATTATTCATCAATTAAATTGGTTAGCTGTTTTGATTTTATCACTTGCCAAAATTGTAGGTGTATTGATTGTTTGGTATGGTTGGCGTAATCGTGAAAAACGTAACTTAGCAAGTCGTTTGGATATGCTTACTGTTAATCAGGGTTAGTGTTTAGATGTTTCCAATTCGTATTTTTAAATGGGTATCGATCGCAATTATTTTTCTTGTGGGCTTATTAACAAACTACAGTATGTCAGTTATCATTTATTTTTTAATATACGTAGTATCGAGACTTGGGTAATATCGCGTAATTCTTCCAATGTCGCTAAAGATACATTTAAAGGAGGTAACCAATAAATAGTATTGCCTAAAGGACGTAACCAAGCGCCTAATTTTAAAGCTTGTTGAAAAATTTGATAGCCTATGCGTTGATTTTTTTTATTTTCCTTTAAAGATAAATCTGCAGCGATGACTGCCCCAATACCTCTAATATTGGTTAAGCTTTCTGTTTCAGCATTAACTTCCTGCATAAATTTTTTTAAAATAATTTCTTTTTCTCTTACCTGTTTATATATATTTTCATCTTCTAGAATATTTAAACATTCTAATGCTACGGCGGCAGCTAAGGCATTACCACTAAAAGTATGCGAATGTAAAAAACTTTTTCCAGATGAGTAATCATCGTAAAATAAATTATAAATGTCAGGATGGGTTAAAACGGCACTCATAGGCAACCAACCCGAGGTTAAGCCTTTACTTAAACAAATAAAATCAGGCTTTATTTGTGCATGTTCACAGGCCAATGCGCGGCCTGTTCTACCTAGTCCAGTCATAATTTCATCCGCAATTAAATAAATGCTATGAGTTTGTGTCCATTTTCTTAAGCGGCGAAGAAAATCTTGACTATAGATTTTCATGCCTCCTGCCCCCTGAACTATGGGCTCAACAATAATGGCCGCTAAATTTGCTGCTTGCTTTTCAAGTTGTTTTTCTATACTTGGCCAAACTGCGGAGCAATCATTCCAGGCCGGATCAGCGCTAGACTGTACGTAAGGTATATTTTGAATGAAATTGGGTTGAATTAAATGGGCCTCATAAGGTTGTCGATAGAGGCCTAAGTCACTTAAACCTAAAGCCATAAATGTTTCGCCATGATAGCCATTTTGTAGTGCTGTGAACTGAATACGTTGCTTTTGACCGCGTAATTGTTGGGCATGTAAACTCATTTTGAGAGCAATCTCGACCGCCGAAGATCCTTCACTGGCATAAAATACCTTATTTAGACCCGGACAAAGTTGGCCTAGTTTTTCAGAAAGTTGAATGATCGTTTCATAGGTGCTATTAGCAAATATCACGTGTTCGAAACTTTCCAATTGTGTTTTGAGCGCTGTTTTTAAGCGAGGATGGTTATGACCTAATGATTTGCACCACCAGCTAGAAATGGCATCTATTATTCTTCTGCCATCCTTTAATTCTATATAGGAGCCATAAGCTTTACTGATTAATAAAGGGGGGAAAGCTTCATAATCCTTCATTTGTGAGCAAGGATGCCAAATATGTTGCCGGTCGCGATTGATCAGATCCATAAAATAGGGTAAAAAAGAAGCAAGTTAAACATGAAAATGACTAAAAATGCGAATATTTATTGCCAGAAATGTGAGAATTAGCTTTAGTGGGGCGGTTATTTTCGAATTAATGTTAACTAATACTCTCATGGCTAAACAAATTACTGTGGAAAGAATTACTAATTTCTGTGCTAAAACACGAGAGCATAACGCTCTAATGATGCGCTTATTCAACTTAAAGGCTCATTCTAAGAATAAAAACGTTTTGAGTAAACATGGTGTTAGATAAAAAAAATAAAATAAAGATAAAAGCTTGTTTCTACGCGATACGGCCTTATCACGCCATAAAAAATATTCTATTATTTATTCCTCTTTTCGTAGGTCATCAATATTTTAATAGTATCGCCATAAAAAATAGTTTTTTGGGGTTTTTTGTTTTTTGTTTATTAGCTTCAAGTGCTTATTTAATCAATGATCTGGTTGATTTGGAAAATGATAAACGACATATTAAAAAACAAAAAAGACCTTTTGCTTCTGGAGCATTATCTCTTAAAGCAGGCTATATTTTTGCACCCTTATTAACATTATTTGCACTAAGTCTTGCACTGTTTTTACCCGTTAATTTCTTAATAATTGCTATAAGTTATTATTGTTTGACTTTAATATATTCATTTTTTATTAAACAAATAAAATGGTTAGATGCTATTTTACTGTCCATTTTATATTCCATGCGTGTATTTGCAGGAATGACTTTGATTAAAAATGGATTTTCATTTTGGTTGATTTTTTTTGTTTCATGTCTGTTTTTTAGTTTGTCTTTACTTAAGCGTTATGCCGAGCTTACGCTTATGCAAACCCAAAATAAATTATCAATGTTAGGACGTGCTTATCAAATAAAAGATAAAACTAATCTGGCTATATTAGGATATATTAGTGGGTATTTATCGATTTTGATCTTTATTTTTTATATTTATTCGGCAAAAGCACAATTTTTTTATAATAGTCCTTTGTTATTATGGTTTATTTGTCCCTGTTTGTTCATTTGGTTCAACTATATATGGCAGTTAGCTCAACAAGGAAAAATACAGGATGATCCGGTGGTGTTTACGGTAAGAAATAGAAGCAGTTGGATTTTTTTAATGTTAATAGTCCTATTTATGCTATTAGCAACTTGGATCACTTTCCCCTTGCTGGGTCCGTAAGAAGTTGACAATGTAGGTTATTCATTTTATGTTGGCAATTTTGTGATATAAGAAATTACTATGTCGAGTCCTGAAATCCGCCACGATTGGACACTTGAACAAATTCATGTGCTTTTCCAGTATCCTTTTAATGATTTAATCTATCACGCCCACACCATTCATCGACAATCTTTTCAAACTAATGCAATCCAGATTAGCAGTTTACTTAATGTTAAAACAGGCTTATGTCCTGAGGACTGCTCGTATTGTCCACAGAGTGGGCATTACAACACGGGATTAAAAAAAGAACCTTTAATGACGCTAGAACAAGTGAAAATCGCGGCTAAAAAGGCAAAAGAAAAAGGTGCAGGTCGATTTTGTATCGCAGCTGCATGGCGTAGTCCTCCCAAGAAAGAGTTCATGAATATCTTAGAAATGGTATCAGTAATCAAATCATTAGATTTGGAGGCATGTGCTACTTTAGGCATGCTGAACAAAGAACAAGCCAAGCAATTATCTGACGTGGGTTTAGATTATTATAACCACAATTTAGATACTTCTCCAGAATATTACGAGACGATTATTTCAACACGCACCTATCAAGAGCGGTTAGAAACCTTAGCGTGTGTTCGGGCTGCAGGTATAAAAGTTTGCTGTGGAGGGATTATTGGCATGGGAGAGACACAAGAAGATCGAGCGGGCCTTCTGCGCCAACTTGCAAATTTACCTGAGCATCCTAGAAGTGTTACTTTAAATAAATTAATTCCTATTCCAGGAACACCCTTAGCAAACAAACCCCCAGTTGATTCCATTGAATTTACTCGAGTAGTTGCAATTGCGCGGATTATGTTGCCGCTGAGTATGATTCGTTTATCTGCTGGGCGGGATAGTTTAAGTGAAGAAGCGCAAGCATTGTGTTTTTTTGTGGGCGCTAATTCCATACATTATGGAGAAAAATTATTAACGACAGAAAATACTTCTCCTGAACAGGATAATGCCTTGTTAAAAAAATTAGGCTTGGAGGCCGTATTATTCGATACTGAATTGCATGCATGTCATTAGCTTTCGAGAAACCTTTAACTCAACATAAACAAAAAGGGCTCTATAGGCAACGTCAGATCTTACAAAAACAGGCAGGTATGCAACGACGTTATAATGATAAAAATTTTTGTTCTTTTTCTTCGAATGATTATTTAGGTCTAGCCAAACATCCAGCCGTTATAAAATCTTTTAAAGATGCCGTTGATGACTATGGTGTTGGTAGTGGATCTTCGCATTTTCTTGGTGCTTACAATCGATTTCACTATGAGCTCGAGCTTGCCTTAGCTAAATTTCTTACTTTCCCTAAAGTACTAGTATTTTCAACGGGTTATATGGCTAACTTGGGGGTTTTAGGGAGTTTAGTGCGAAGAGAAACCGCACTATTTGCAGATAAATTAAGCCATGCTTCTTTAATTGATGGAGCAAAATTAAGTGCGGCGTTATTTAAACGTTATCCACATAATAATCTTGCCAGCCTAGAAAAACATTTAATGCAGTCTACTGCGAAACACAAATTTATTATGAGCGATGGTGTATTTAGTATGGATGGGGATATAGCGGTATTGCCAAGCTTAATTGAAATCGCTCAAAAATTTTCATCCACATTGTTAGTGGATGATGCGCATGGAATAGGTGTATTAGGGAAAAATGGAGTAGGTATTTGTGAGCATTTTGGATGTAAGCCAGATATTTTATCGGGTGGTTTCGGTAAGGCTTTTGGATGTTTCGGAGGGTTTGTGGCTTCAAGTGAGCTCATAATAGATAACCTGCTTCAATTTTCCCGTCCCTATATGTATACCACGGCGTTACCAGCGGCTTTAGCTAAAGCCGCACACACCAGTTTATTATTAATGCAAGCAGAAAGCTGGCGTAGAGAAAAGTTACGGGGTTTAATTAGGCATTTTAGACAGATGGCGAAGCAGTTAGATTTGCCAATATTGCCTTCGCATACACCTATCCAACCGATTTTAGTAAAGAATTCTGGGCAAGCCATGGCACTTTCAGCGTATTTATTGCAAAATGGCTTTTTGGTTAATGCTATTCGACCCCCGACAGTTCCTGAGAATACTTCTCGGCTACGAATAAGCTTGAGTGCATTACACTCGGAAACTGAAATTAATAGATTATTAGAACAAATTGTCTTAGGGCTTAAATTGACAAAAATAAATGATAACCCAATTGGATGAAATGCAAATTGCCCAACGTTTTACTAAAGCGGCAAAAACTTATGATGAAGTTGCTGTATTACAACAACGGGTAGGCGAATCTTTATTAGAACGTTTACAAGGAATTCGTTGTAAACCACAAACTATATTAGATTTAGGTTGCGGCACAGGTTATTTTTCCTCTTTTTTAAAAAAAGCATACCCTACTGCTAAAATTATAGGTTTAGATAAGTCGAATGGAATGCTGCTACAAGCTCAAGTTAAAGAAAAAAAATATCGACTGACAGATACCCATTGGGTAGCTGGAGACGCTGAGCATTTACCCTTTAATGATCATAGCTTTGAATTAGTTTACTCCAATTTGATGTTGCATTGGAGCAACGACTTTAGCAAGAGTCTTAATGAAATTCGTCGTATCTTAACGCCGGGAGGATTGTTACTTTTCTCCATGGTGGGACCTGATACTTTGCAAGAATTGCGTTATTGTTGGGCAGCTATCGATGAGCACCCCCATGTGCACTTATTTGTAGATATGCATGATCGAGGCGACAATTTATTACAAGCATCTTTCATTGATCCAGTTATGGATGTTGAATACTTTACTTTATTGTATTCAGAGGCCTTAGATTTGATGAAGGAACTAAAAAAATTGGGCGTGCAAAATCTTGCCAAGAATCGTCAACGTGGGTTAACCTCCAAGGGGGGGTTAAAAAAATTAATACAGGTTTATGAAGGTTTTCGTAACAAAGCTGGAAAGTTGCCAGCCACATGGGAAATTATTTATGGGCATGCATGGGCGGCTGAAAAAAAGTCTCAAAAAAAGAATAACCACAATGAGATCAAAATACCTTTACATAGCATAATTCGGGGATAATTGAACTATATAATATATTTTTTAGTATAATGTCCTGTATAAAATAATCTTTCACAAACAACTATAAGCCAATGCAAAATAAAGGTTTTTTCATTTTAGGCACCGATACTAATGTTGGCAAAACCACGATAGCCATTAATTTATTATCTTTTTTAAAAAATAAGGGTTATTCAACTATTGGCTTAAAACCAATTTCCAGCGGATCACAATTAAGCAAAAATGGTTTACGAAACGCTGATGCGCTTGCACTGCAAAAAGCAGCAACAACGTACCTTCCTTATGATGAGGTTAATCCCTTTTGTTTTAGACTAGCAATTGCCCCGCATATTGCCGCGGCACAACAAGCTTGTCAGCTCAGTCTTGCTAAGCTTATGCAGTCATTCAGTTCTTTGCTAAAGTATGAAGCAGATTATTGTATTATAGAAGGACTAGGAGGGGCTGCTGTTCCTTTTAATAAAACCGAAACGATACTGGATTTGTTGCAAGCCTTAAATTTCCCAGTCATTCTTGTCGTCGGTCTACGTTTAGGTTGTTTGAATCATGCCCTGTTAACTTATGAAGTTTTGAAAAAAAGAAATATTCCAATTGCAGCTTGTATCGCTAATCAAATTGATCCGGATATGTTATTTCATGAAGAAAATGGGTTATATTTAAAGCAATCTATAGGCGTGCCTTTTTTTAGTTTGGTTTGTCATCAGAGAAAAAACGTTTTAGATAGCAATATTTGTATTGATTGGTCGAATTTAATCAATATAAAACATGCTGCCTACTTTAATTAGGCATAATCTGGAAAGCTAAGAAAAAAAGCTTTTTGCTAATTCGCTTCTATTCATCTAATAGATATATAATGTTCAAATAAATAAACCTTAATGAATGTACACTATCAATTTTAGCCTAATTTGTTTATGAAATTTTCAAACCAATTTAAGTTGTTTGTTTTAAGTCTTACACTTTTCTTAATTTCTACTCCAGTGTTAGCTGAAGAGCAATTAACTCAATTATTAAATAATTTACAAACCTCTCAGGCTAAGTTTACGCAATCAGTGATAAATGCTAGAGGCCAGGTTCTACAGCAAGCGAGTGGAAAAATGAGCCTACAACGGCCCGGTCATTTTCGCTGGGAAGTTACGCAGCCTAATAGACAGTTATTAATCGCCGACGGTCAGCAGATTTGGTTTTATGATATTGATTTACAACAAATAACGATTCAAAAACAAAAAACAGCTGAGACAGATTCTCCTGCGGCATTATTAAGTGGCTCACCTAAAAATTTAACTCAGCAGTTTATTATACACCCTTTAATGGGTATTCAAGGTTTTACTTTATTTCCAAAAGATAAAAATGCATTATTTCAATCGATTACTTTAATTTTTCAAAAGGATCGCTTACATGAGATGCGCTTGATTGATAAGCTGGGCCAGCAAACGGTGATCAATTTTTTTCAGGTTGCATTAAATCCTCACCTACCCAGTCAGACATTTCATTTCATTATACCTAAGGATAAAAACATCGAAATCGTTAAAGGCTAAATTTTATGTCACATGCTCATCATCATCATTCTGCTTTTGTTACCTTAAATGTAAGTTTTGCAGTTGCAATTTTATTAAATTCAGGGTTTTTATTAACAGAGGTAATTTATGGATTTATTGCCCATTCAGTTAGTTTATTGTCAGATGCGGTGCATAATTTTGGCGATGTTTTAGGTTTGTTGATGTCCTGGGGCGCGAGCGTATTAGTCAAACGACGCGCGACACAACGTTATAGTTATGGCTATAAAAAATTAACTATTTTAGCTGCATTAGCTAATGCTTTATTGCTTGTTTTAACATCCGCGATAATCGTTTATGAATCTGTTAATAGACTTAATAACCCAAAAGAAATTAATGAAGTTATTGTGATGGTTGTTGCTTTTATAGGTATGTTAATCAACGGAGGAACGGCTTTATTATTTATGCGGCAAAGTGCTACAGACCTTAATATTAAAGGAGCATTTTTACATTTAGCTTATGATGCGTTCATTGCTTTAGGTGTTGTATTAGCAGGCATCGCTATTTATTTTACCGGATGGCTATGGATAGATCCGATAGTTGGATTGCTGATTGTAGGCATTATTGCTTGGGGTAGTTGGAATTTACTTCGTCGTTCAGTAGAGTTAATTTTAGGTGCTGTCCCATATGGAGTAAATCAGAAAGCAGTCTATACTTATTTAAAAGAATTACCGGGAGTTCGAGAGGTTCATGATTTGCATATTTGGGGATTAAGTACGCAAGAAACAGCATTAACTGCACATTTGATTATGCCAGAGGGTGGTTTATCGGATGAAGAATATTTAAAGATCAATCAGATTTTGGCCAAGGAATTCCATATCCAACATATTACTTTGCAAGTTGAACAAGGACAAAAAAAATATCCGTGTATGCAGTCTTTGATTTGTTAAGCTTAATACTTCACTGGCTAAATCTTTATTATTTCGTAACTTTACTTATTTTTAGGACTAAATGTTTTTGATATTATATATAGCAATAGGCTTATTAGCTGGTTTTTTAGCAGGACTATTGGGTATTGGTGGCGGAACAGTTTTAGTCCCTGGGTTGCTTGCCATTTTTGCACAGGCGAATATTCCCGAACATTTGCAAATGCATATGGCAACGAGTACCGCTTTGACGTCCATTATTTTCACTTCACTGATTGCCGTCTATCATCAGCAACGTAGTTTTTCGATTAATTGGCTTTTGTTTCGGCAGTTAGTTCCAGGCATGGTTGTCGGTATAATAACGGGAGCTTTATTAGCATTATTGCTATCTACACATACATTAAAATTGTTATTCAGCTTATTTCTTTTCTCAGTTGCATTCAAATTATATTTTCATCGAAGTCCAATTATAAAAAAAGAAATTATTGTATTAAACTCTTTCAAAAAATGGTCCATAGGTTTTTTTATTGGTATTATTTCAGGATTGTTAGGACTGGGTGGGGGAGCTATTGCAGTTCCAGTTTTTTTACGTTTGGGTTTATCAACCCATCATGCTATCGCCACATCTTCAGCATGCGTACTCGTACTAGCCATTTTGGGGGCAATTACTTTTACATTAACGGGTTTGCATGCTCATAATCTTCCATCCGGTAGTGTAGGCTTTGTCTACTGGCCTGCGGTATTGGGGATATCGATAGGGAGTGTGCTTTTTGTACCTGTAGGTACCGGGCTGGGAAAGCGCATCGCAGGAAATGTTTTGCGAAGGTTTTTTGCATTATTTCTTTTTGTGCTAGGTATTACCTTATTAATTCATTAAAGTATCAATATGTCTTTTAATTCATCACAACCTATCGGCATATTTGATAGTGGCATCGGTGGCTTAACGGTCGCTTATGCCGTCACTAAGCTGTTGTCTAATGAGTCTATTATCTATTTTGGCGATACAGCTCACGCGCCTTGGGGCGATAAGTCTGCAGCAGCTATTCAGGCTTATTCCATTAAAATTTGCGATATGTTACTTAAACAAAATTGCAAACTTATATTGATTGCTTGTAATTCCGCCTCAGCCGTGGCTTATGAGCTTGTTAAAGAGTATGTGGGTCGCAAAGCGATTGTGGTCGATGTGATTGATCCCATGATCGACTATCTAGCTAAAAACTATATCAATAAAATGATAGGTTTAATTGGTACTAAACAAACGGTTAATTCAAATATTTATCGAAAAAAATTAGATGAATTAGGCATTAATATTCGATTAAATACACTTGCCACGCCTTTATTGGTACCGTTGATCGAGGAAGGTTTTGTTGGCCAAACTATTATGGCTGATGCCATTAAAACTTATCTGAATGAGTCATCTCTTCATAATCTTGATGCCTTGGTTTTAGGGTGTACGCACTACCCTTTAATTAAACAGCAGATTAAGCGATTTTATAGCGATGCTACCGTTATTGTCGATTCAACCGATATTGTTGCTGAAGCGGTAAAAAACATTCTTCAAGAGCACACACTGCTGGCTGTTTCATCGAACACGCCAAAAAAGAAGTTTTATGTTTCAGATTACACACCTGCATTTTCGGCCCTGGCCCATCTTTTTTTCAAAATGCCGATAATACTGGAGAGATACCCGTTATGGGAATAAACACTATACTCTTCGCACTTGAATTTTTGCCCATGTTGCCGCTCAAATCGCAATCCTCATGTATGTATACACTCCGGTTGCTTCATTTTCACGGCGCCTTGCCAAAAACCCCATTGCTGTGAGTATAGTTAGGGAAATTAGCTTACTTCGTCTTTTAGCTTAAAATTGCTTATGGTAGAATAGATGAATTTTTACACTTACGAGGGAAGTAATATGGCTTCTAGTAAAATACTTTTAAATCCGGGCCTCGAATCTGTTTTAGCCACTAATACAGTCTTACGAAATACTTACATCCTGTTAGGGTTTACGCTTATTTTCAGTGCTATAACCGCAGGTATCGCATTGTTTACTAATGCCCCACCCTTAAATCCCTTTGTTACGCTAATTGGATATTTTGGACTATTATTTTTGACTAATTTTACCCGAAATAGTGGGTGGGGCTTATTGTCTGTGTTTGGCTTAACTGGATTTATGGGATATACCTTAGGTCCTATCTTAAACCATTATATCCATGGATATACTAATGGACATGAGTTAATCATGATGTCGCTGGGTGCTACAGGCCTTATCTTTTTTGCTTTATCTGCTTACGCTTTAACCACCAAAAAAGATTTTAGTTTCATGACAAGTTTTTTGATGGTAGGTATGATCGTCGCTTTTCTGGCTAGCATTGGGACATTATTCTTTCATATCCCGGCATTAATGCTTACTTTATCGGCGGTGTTCATATTATTATCATCGGGTATAATTTTGTTACAAACCAGCCAAATTATCCATGGTGGTGAAACTAACTACATCATGGCGACTGTTACGCTTTATGTATCGCTCTATAATATCTTTTTAAGTTTATTGAACTTACTCGGTACATTCAGCGGCAATCGAGATTAATTTATTTCAATAGCGACCTAGTGTTTTAATAACAACCCCAGGTCGCTGAGATAAAAATAAATTCTTTAAATAGCTAAACTTGTTCATATTCGGATTGGGTTTAGTTCTCTGCATGCTTAAGCTTTGTGCAATTGAGCTGGATCAGAAAAAGCTTCTCAACTATCTTTTAAAGGAGTTGATGACTAGAGAATAAGAAAGGCTGCTTAAAAATAATTTCATCTCAACTTTTAAGAAGTTCTTTGTTGCATTGTTTTAGCAGCAGGTGGTAAATGGCAGGTTTAATAGTTAATGGCGAGAAAATTTTAACCGATCAATTCGGATATCTTGTGCATTCGGCCGATTGGCATGAGGAAGTAGCGACTAAGATTGCCAAAGATGAGCCGCTTGCACTTATGAAAGATCATTGGCATGTCATCTATTTTTTGCGTAATTTTTATCAACAATATCATAAAACTCCACCGATCAGAATTTTGGTTAATCAATTAGCGGTACAGTTAGGCCCTAAAAAGGCCTGTAGTATCTACCTCAATAATCTATTTCCAAAAGGTATACTTAAACAAGCAAGTAAATTAGCTGGATTGCCTCGACCGACGCGTTGTATGTGATTCTTTCTTTTTTCTTCTAAATAAAGTTAAAATATTAAAAAAATTGAATATTCTCAGGAAAAAAATATGAATGATGAAGGGCTGAAGAATAATAGCAAAGTTGCAATAAAATCTGAAAAATTGCGTGAATATTTATTAACGGGCCTTAAAATTGAATGCGAACTGAATTCTTTAAATTTTTCTCTGCCATCATTTAATGAGCAGGCTTCACAACGATTCGAAAAAAAATAAAAGCCTGTCAACAAATTGAAAGAGATATACCTAATGGCCTGATTTCACAGGGAGATTTTTACCCCCTACTAGAAAAGTTAGAAACTTTAAGAGTCAAATTAGCGATGCTCTATACTGACGGTAAAGAAAACGAAATAACAGACAATAAATCTAATTATAAAGAAGCAAAAGACTTTATATTAAGTATTTTAGGCTTTGAGGACATTAATCTTAAATTAAAATATTTCGATTTGACCATTAAATTGTTAGAGAAGGTCAAAGCAGACATAGCAGAGCCACATTTTAACAAAAAATCTATTGGCGCCTTAGATTTGCTAAAAAAGTTTGTAACTGAGGAGAAATATATCCCTAATGAAGCGGATTTAAAGTATATAAGTGATTTAGGCCGTGAGAGCAATGAAGCTGATATCAGAAAAAGCTTTTATGGAATTATTCATGAACTAGATAAAAAGCTACTCTTTCAAGATCTGTTAAAACAACTTTTAGAAATTATAGAAAATGAAAAAAATTTACCATTAATTCAGTTTCGTATTATTTTTATTAAAAAGTGTCTTGGTGATGCTCAAATGGATGCTGGTGATTTGCACCAGGCAATACATATAATCCATTCTGCCTTGATAGAATGCAATAAAAAAGTTAAACCGATTATTATTTTCAACAGGGTAGTTTGGCATAACCTAATCAATTTAGACAAATTTGAAGAAAGTTTACAAGAAAAAATTTCACTCTTACTAACTGATAATTTAGTAAATTCAAGTTCACAAAAACAGGAATCTAATCAAGTTGCCCTTATTTTGAAAAAGTTTGATTTTGCCGCTTTCTTCACTACCGATGTTAATAATAAAAAAATAAAGCTTAAACTTCATGCATCGATTAAAGAAAAATTAACTAAATGGAATTCAATACTTAACTATCCTGTTAAACTACATATTAATCAACATAATCAAATCGATACGGGTCAAATTAAAATAACTGAAGATATAGATGCTTTTGAAGCATCTATCAATGAAAAATATAGTTCACTGAGTCTACAAATTCCAGAAATCTTCGACGAATTTGAAAAAATTAATACTAAAATAAAAAAAAAGGATTATTGGTTAGCGGAATCTGAGATTAATAAAATTAGTTTGGCTTACAAAATATTTCATCGAGGCTATTTTAATATTGATTTTTCCATAAAAAAATTAAAAGCGGAGTTAGGTGATGCTCCATCTTTCGACGAGATTAATAATTTTATCTCAAAACAAAGTTTTTGGTCATTGTTGTTTACTTACAGAATTGTACGTTGGCCATGGCTGAAAAATAATTTAGCTATTACTTGGGCGAAGCAATTATGTTTATCAGATGTTATAACTCAAATAGAGGAGTTAAAAGAAAAGTTATCTATTAATAACAATGAAGATTTAGTTAAAAAAATAATTGTATTATTAAATGCTTTTTCACCTTATAAAAAAAGCGAAGCGGTAGTTAATATTCTAAATGACTTCAAAGAATATGTAGTTGCTCAGTTGAATCAATTAGAAAGATTAGAATTAAAAATTAATGACTGTTTAAATGAAAAAATAAACTTAGCCATTGCATCTGATAACCTAGGCCAAACAAGTTTTTTTACGACTTCTGCTTTAACTTCTTCTGCAACAGATTCATCCACTCACTCTTTTCCAAGGCCAATTTTAGTAAATTAATTTTTAATATTTATGGAGTAAATATAAGATAAAAATTGAAGATAATTAAATTATAATAAAAAAATAAATATTGAGAAATCAAATGACAACTGAAACTGAAGAGTTAGCTCTTATTCAGAAATTAAAAAAACAAAAACACACAATCATTGATGAAATATCAAATAGACCATTTTCTGAAAACTTACTTGTAATACAGGATTGGCTTAAGATAATAGATCTCGAGTCACCATCTATTAATATTTCTCTAATAGCAACTACCATAGACACAATCTTTTTTTATATTAAAAATGAATTTAATATGGAAAATGCAAGTTTGGTAGAGGAAGTTTTGATTACGCCAATAAAAAATTGGAGTAATATACAAGAGCAAGAAATATACGACATCGTTCCTCATCTGAAAGCATATGCTAAAAATAACGATACGGATTCCCGTAACGAACTAAAGAAATTTATTGATAAATTTTGTGAATTGCTATCACAAGCAAATTCACCAAATCAAACCCCTTTTTTAAAAGACCATCTTCGTAAACAGAAAAAAAAACGTAAACCGCGAATCATCGAGTTTGATGAAGATGGGATTGGTTACGAATTTTTTTATCCGTATCGATGTTTTTTAAATGATATTAAGTTAGAAACTGAACTTCCAGCAAAAATTAAAAAAAAATTATTGCAGGAAGAATTGAAGAAAGAATTGGTGCGAGAAGAGTTAGAGCGTTTAGAAAGAATAGAAGTTAATCAAGAGCCTTATTTAAATAAATTAAAAAGAAAAATTAAAATAAATGAATTTGATTTTTTTGCTAATAAAGAAGATAAGGATGCTAGGCAACGTAATATTGAACAAAAGATAGAAAATACTAAAAAGGATCGGAATCGTCAAAAAATTAGTAAGTTGTTACTCCCCGATATATTACGCATTCTAAAAACAATTGACATTTATAAGAAAACATTTTTTTCTCAATCAGTGAGTATAAAACCTCCTTTGTTTGAAACGAGTAAAGATGACTTTTTAACTGCATTTCTCAAAACAATTGATTATGAAAAATTTCAACAATTAATTAGAGTTTCAGAACATATTCTAATTTCTATCAATAAAATAAAAGAGACAGAGACATTAGAAAAAATAGATAAATTTTCTGAATATTTAGGTGTTTTTTCAGGTTACGTAAGATTTTTAGATGATTGTTACAGAAAGATTAAGGAAAATTTTAGCAGAGAAAGTATTGGCAATTTTTTAGAAGACGCATTAATTTTGTTTGAGCAAAAAACATTAGCTTTTGATAACAAATATTGTTTATTAAACATACAAGCTAAAAAGCAACAAGAAATTGTATTTTCAAAACTTGTTTTTTTGGATGAATTTATTTCTAATAATAATGCTAAACAAGTTTTTAAATTACTTTCAGAAGATATAAGCACATTTTTCCAGGTCAATGCCGATTCTACATTAATCAGAAATAATTATTTGGAAACAAATACTAATATACTAAAAAAATTATTTAATTATTTCTCAGGCAATTATTATTTTTTTAATGAAAGCTTTAAAGATCAATTTGTTAAAATCTTTCTTTTAAATATACAAGAAGAATTTACCTTCGAGTTTATTAGAAATAAAATTACTAAATTAAAATGGTGGCATTTTATTTTTATGGGTATAAGCCCAGGTCATGTATTTGAGAAAGGATTTAAAGAGCGTCTACCAGAAAAATTGTATTTAAAACTATTGGAAGAGAAATTCAAAAAAATCGCTGAAAAGAAAGTACCTAACGCAGAAAATATAGATAAATTGTATGACATCAAAAATGATATTAATTCTTTTAAAAATAAAATACAGGATCATTCAATTAATTTGAATTCGTTAAACGTCCTTGATTCGCGCCAATCCATAGTGGATAGATTAAAACAACATGAGGAAATTAAAAACTTATTAGATAATGTTTTGATTTTATCTAATCAAGCTGAAAGTTGCATCAACGAATTTAATAGTCTAAAAATTGCTTGTAGCTCAGAGAGCAAAAAAGTTCCTGGAAATGGTGAAATATTTCACTTAAATCAAAATATAAGTAAATTGCATTTTCCTCTAAAATGGATGAGATAAATTAAAATTAAATCTATTTCCATTTTATATTACATCCCATACTCGGCAGTTGTTGTGGATTAACAGGTTTTCCCTTGAGAAGGTCATCTAAAGCGGAACGAATATCTTTGCCCGTCACCGGGATTTTATTGGCAGGCCGAGATCCATCTAATTGCCCTCGATACACACATAAGAAATTTTTATCGAAAACAAAAAAATCCGGGGTGCATGCCGCTTGATAGGCCTTTGCAGCAGCTTGGGTTTCGTCATAGAGATAAGGGAAGCTAAAGCCTAATTGTTTAGCGAGCTGAGCCATTTTTTCGGGGCCATCTTCTGGGTAAACTATGGCATCGTTAGCGCTGATGGCTACAAATGTGATGCCTTTAGCTTGATAGTCCTTAGCGAGCTGAACGAGTTGATGGATAACATGTTGGACGTACGGACAATGATTACAAATAAACATAATAACGGTGGCTTTTGAATTCTGTGTATCATTTAAACAATAGGATTGGCCGGTAAGCGTATCCAATAGTTTAAAATCGGGTGCTTTGGTGCCCAGTGCGAGCATGCTGGAAGGTGTTAGTGCCATAAAGATTTCTCCCTATTTGTAATAGTTAAGAGTATTATAAACGAAACCGATACAGACTGTTGATTATGGCTAAGCTCTATTTTTACTACTCTGCTATGAACGCCGGCAAAAGCACCGCCTTGTTACAAGCGAGTTATAACTACCAAGAACGGGGTATGCGAACCTTATTGTTTGCTCCGGCCATTGATAATCGTCATAAATTGGGATGCATTAGTTCGAGAATTGGTTTAAAAGCAGATGCCACTTTGTTTGCGCCAAACGTTAATTTACTGGAGCCTGTCGAAGCCTTTCTAAAGCAAAAAAAATCATTAAAATGTGTCTTAATCGATGAAGCTCAATTTCTGACAAAAACACAAGTATTACAATTGACGGAGATTGTTGATCGTTTAAATATCCCCGTTTTATGCTACGGGTTACGCAGTGATTTTCGAGCTGAGCCTTTTGAAGGAAGTCTTTATTTATTGATATGGGCTGATGAAATTACCGAAATAAAAACCGTCTGTTATTGTGGCCGCAAGGCGATTATGAACATCAGATTTGATGCTGAAAATAATAAAATAACCGAGGGTAGACAAATAGAGATTGGCGGAAATGAACGCTATGTTGCAGTTTGCAGAAAACATTTTAAATTAGCAGATAGTTCGCTTAACTAGACTCCCATGCAGAAATTTAATATTTTATAGAGCAAAGTTCCTTTAAATATAGAAATAATTTTAAATATTCACTTTTTTTAATATTATCTTAATTTTAACTATTTAGAATAAATCATGAATATAAATGGTATCTCTAGGTTAATAGCTTGTTTTTAGCTCAAGAGGGTTTTTTATGCCGACTGAAAATAAAGCTTCACCTTTTCCAAAACACTTTATTGAGAAGCTGTATTTGTCGGGTTCAGCTCCTGCCTTAGACAAGGGCATTCAAGATCTTCAAGTTAGGCAGTCTATCCTTACCATTCTAAGTAATACTGCCACAAGTGAATTTGATTCCAAAGAGGAGCTGTTAAATTTATTTAGGCTGTTATGTTTTATTCAAGCCTGGTCTGATTTTAAAGAAACTTGGACTAACGCTGACGATGCCGAATGGAGAAGAAAACGTCAGCAAATGAAATTTAAAAAAGATATAGATAAATCTATTAGAAGATCGATACATAGAGGTTTATTTAAATCAGTTTCTGAAGCTTTATTGAGGTTTAAGCATGCTGCAGAAGCGTCTGAAAAAGTTGAAATTGAACAACTGCTTGAAGAATTAGGACGATATAATTTAAGAAAAAAAAATTTAATTAATGTAATTAAGCAATTTTTAAATTATAAAGAATTTAATTTTACTTCTGAAAATATTAAAGAAAATTTTTCAGAAGCCGCTAAATTAATTTCCACTTTTACTCGCTGGCCCGACAAACTTCTTTATGGATGCGGCATGGGCATAGGATTGATTGCGGCATTAGCTTGCGGGATAAGTACCGGTGGCGCTATCTTTGTATTGCTCGTAAGTTTTAGTTTGCCGCTAGGGTTTGTGATTCCTTTAAGTGTGCTTATTTTCCTTGCGGGTACAAAAGCCAATTTTCAGCTTTTCTCACAGCATATGCCACAATTTTTTCAAGATCTTTTTAAAAAGGGTGGGGTGACTGAATTTATCGATCAACAAGGTAAGCGTCTGCAATTATCTAGAGCTAGGAAATTTTTACTTTTCCCCGCTGCTTTTTTTTCCACATCGGTGGGAATGGCCGCAGCCGCTATTACCTACCTTGAAGGTACAAAAATGCTAGCCCTGATTTGTCCTGGCTTAGTTGTAGCTTGTCCTCATTTGACAGTTGTTTTATTGAGCATATTGGCGGGCGCATTATTAATTAGTTTGACCATTGTTATGTTTAGAACATTTATTGGGGTATTACAATCTCAGTTCTCATGGCAAGAAATTAAACAGGATATTAAAGAAAAATGGCAAAATCTAAATTGGACTAAGGGTCTGAGCTATGGTTTTAAAGTATTCGTGATGGTTGCCGCCTTTTTTGGATTAGTTTATCTTGATTTTACTGGCACATCCACATTGGCTGGTTTATTAGGTTGGGTTGCTGCTGATGCAATAACGGTAGCTGCAATTATGGGTGATCTTCCGTTTACGTTAACAACGGCACTTGCTTGGTGTAATAGTTTATTCAAGAGTAATTGCAGTCTTAGTGCTGATTTACCGAAAGATAAAGTCTATTATTTAACGAAAATCGTCGAATTTTTTGCATTAGTAATAAATGCTTTGGGCAATGCGGCGTTGGTATTTACAGATTCATACATCTCTCGCATTGCTAGTATTCCTTGCTTTATGAATTCATATGCCAGTAATCGTTTTCAAGAGGATGATAGTGAATTAATACAGGGGAGAAAAACAGCAGCTGAGAAATCTAGAAGTTTATTACAGGGTAACTTTTTCAGACTATCTAATTCAGATGCTCAAATATCAGAAGCTAACAATGATGAGCGACTACCACTAACTGGCTTATCAAACAGCCATTAAGGCGCCTCCATCTTAATTGATTTAACTTGGACAATAGACCGTCCTTGCTATAAACTACGCTTCCCAAATAGTCCCTAAAAATAAAAGACAAAAGTTTGTGAAGTCGACTTTCTATTTGAGGTATTAATGGTTATAAACATCTTTAAACGAACATATGACCATCTAAGTTTTTCTAAAATTCAGCCTTGGCTAGTTTGCCTTTCTGCCGCGTTATTTTTCTTTTACGAATTCATCCAGATGGGTATGTTTAACTCGATTAGCCAAGAGTTAATGCGTGATTTTTCAATAAATGCTAGCCAATTGGGCTTTTTGTCTGCAACCTATTTCTATGCCGATGTGATTTTTTTATTATTTGCTGGGATCTTAGTCGACCGTTTTTCTATCCGTAGAATTATACTCAGTGCAATGATTATGGTGGTCTTGTCCACTCTTTTATTTGCTTGTAGTCGATCCTTTGAAATAGCGGCTTTTAGCCATTTTATAGCCGGAATTGGTAATGCTTTTTGTTTTTTGAGTTGCATTAAATTAGCGACACGTTGGTTTCCATCTCAGAGGTTAGCCTTAGTCATCGGCATTATCATTACCATTGCCATGGCCGGAGGCATAGTAGCTCAAACCCCATTTGCACTAGTAGTCCATGCACTGGGATGGCGAACGGCTGTTCTGATAAATGCCGGGTTAGGCCTATTTATTACGCTATTAGTTTATTTATTTGTCTATGATTACCCGAAGGATCAACTATCCGAGAAAAGGCTGGATGCGGTAACCACTAAGCCTATTTCTGTGATGAAAAGTATCAGTTTATCCTTGCAGAATAAGCAGAATACTTTAGCGGGGATATATACGTGTCTTTTAAATTTGCCTATTATTTTGTTGGGCGCGTTATGGGGGACATTGTATTTAACCCAAGTGCATCATCTTGAAAAAACTCAAGCGTCTTTAGTCGCTACAATGATCTTTTTAGGGACTATTATCGGCTCACCTTTAGTAGGTTGGTTCTCTGACTTTATTGCCAGGCGAAGATTGCTGATGATTACTGGTGCAATACTCTCTTTGTTCGTTTTAATAGCTATTATGTTTATACCCGGCTTACATTTCTATAGTTTGCTTATTTTATTTTTATTATTAGGCTTTTTTACGAGTACACAGATAGTTAGCTACCCCTTAATTGCTGAAAGTAACCCTAGACATTTAACCGGTACATCAACCAGTTTAGCCTCTATTCTAATTATGGGCGGGGGAGCAGTATTTCAACCTTTATTTGGTTGGTTGATTGAGCTTCATTGGGATCAAACCTTTTCACATGGAATACCCGCCTATTCAGCCAATGATTTTCTATGGGGTATGTCCATCATGCCGATAGCTTTTATAGTGAGTTTAATTGCCGCGTTTTGTTTGCGTGAAACCTATTGTCAACCTTTAATTCGTGAGCATAATCTATGCTGACTTCAGCTTTTCATGAGAATATTTCTATAATGAATAAAAAATTGCCATGGGTAGTTTGCTTTTCGGCGGCATTGTTTTTTTTCTATGAATTTATTCAAATGAATATGTTCAATGCTATCAGTGCAGATCTGATGCATGCTTTTTCTCTGAATGCGACTAAATTAGGCAAACTATCTGCTTATTATTTTTATGCTAATTTACTATTTTTACCTATAGCAGGCGCTTTGTTAGACCGATTTTCTACACGTAAAATCATTCTATCTTCTTTGTTTCTTTGTATTATTGGTATTGCCGCTTTTGCAATGACAAGTTCATTTTTATGGGCATCTGTATTCCGCTTCATGAGTGGTATTGGTAGTGCTTTTTGTTTTTTAAGCAGTATTCGACTCGCTTCGCGTTGGTTTCCTGCGAAAAATATGGCATTAGTGAGCGGTTTAATTGTAACGATGGCTATGCTTGGTGGTATGGTAGCGCAGACTCCATTAACTTTATTAGTTGGATTAGTAGGTTGGCGCCATGCTTTAGTTTTTGACGCAGGTTTAGGTGTCATTATTTTCTTAATAATTTTTAGTTTTGTCCAAGATTATCCAGTTAATTTACATCAGGAAAAAGAAAATTCGCACCAAGAGCTCGCTAAGTTAGGACTTTTTAAAAGTTGGCGATTAGCTTATTTAAATCCACAAAATATCTTGTGCGGGCTTTATGTATCTTTGTTGAATTTGCCTGTTGCTCTGTTAGGAGCGATTTGGGGAAGTTTATTTTTGGAACAAGCCGATCATTTTTCTGCAACAGAAGCTTCATTTGCACCGAGCTTACTTTTTATAGGGACGATCATTGGTGGTCCAGTTGTAGGTTGGGTTTCTGACAAAATTCAAAAGCGTATCCCCCTTATGATGTTAGGCGTTATTATTTCTCAGTTATTGGTTATTACGATTATTTGTGTGCCGGGGTTTTCTATTCTAACTATCACATTATTGTTTTTTGCTTTAGGTTTTTTTACCAGCACTCAAGTTTTGAGTTATCCCCTAGTTGCAGCAAGTAACTTAAAGAGCATTACCGCTACTTCAGTTAGTGTCGTATCTTTTATGGCAATAGGAGGCTATGCAGTATTTCAACCTTTATTTGGTTGGTTGATGGATGCTAGCTTTCAAGGAACGGTAGTAAATCAAGTTAAAATCTATTCACCGAGTGATTATTATCGAGCTTTGCTTATTATACCAATAGGTTTTTGTATTGCTTTTATAGCTACATTTCTAATGCGTGAACCACGATCGTAGCAATAGCTTGCTCCAAATTGATTTAAGCATTATCTTAATTAGCTATTTTACACAAGATTCGCTAGTATTCTTTTTAGCTGTAAAGCTCTTTTTTTATATACATATTTTTCTTTTTTAAGTTTGAGAATAAAAAATGGATAATTACACGACATTTACTTCGGAATCAGTATCAGAAGGACACCCAGATAAAATTGCTGATCAAATTTCTGACGCGGTTTTAGATGCGGTTTTACTCCAAGATAAAAATGCTCGCGTCGCCTGCGAAGCCTTAGTTAAGACGGGTATGGTATTAGTGGCTGGTGAAGTAACAACAACAGCTTGGGTTGATGTAGAGCAAATCGTCAGAGAAACCGTTAAAGAGATTGGCTATAATAGCTCATCGATGGGATTCGACTGGGAATCCTGTGCTGTAATGACGGCTATTGGGAAACAATCACCTGATATAGCTCAGGGGGTAGATAAAGCTAATAAACTTGAACAAGGTGCAGGCGATCAGGGTTTAATGTTTGGTTATGCAAGTAATGAAACCGATGTGTTAATGCCCGCGGCCATTACCTACGCACATCGTTTGATGGAGCGCCAGGCGAAGTTACGTAAAAATAATAGTTTGAGCTGGTTACGGCCTGATGCCAAAAGTCAGGTGAGTTTACGCTATCAAAATGGAAAACCCATTGGCGTGGAAGCGGTAGTGCTTTCTACTCAACATGCTCCTGAAATTGCTTATGATGATCTTAAAGAAGCGGTCATGGAAGAAATTATCAAACCAACCTTTCCAGCAACATGGTTAACAAAAACCACAAAATATTATGTAAATCCTACCGGTCGTTTTGTGATTGGCGGCCCTTTAGGTGATACCGGCTTAACAGGACGTAAAATTATCGTGGATACTTATGGGGGTATGGCGCGTCATGGCGGAGGATGTTTTTCTGGAAAGGATCCCAGCAAAGTCGATCGTTCAGCGGCTTATGCTGCACGTTATGTGGCCAAAAATATCGTTGCTGCAGGTTTGGCCAATCGCTGCGAAATACAAGTCTCTTATGCTATCGGTATTGCAGAGCCCACCTCTATAAATATTAATACATTTGGTACCGCTAAATTATCTGATCAGCGTATTATTGAGTTAATTCAACAACATTTTGATTTAAGACCGCGAGGCTTAATTGAAATGCTTAATTTATTAAGACCTATTTATAAACGCACTGCGGCCTACGGCCATTTTGGCCGTGAAAATGAAGATTTTCCTTGGGAGAAAACCGACAAGACGGAATTATTGCGCGCAGCCTTATTAACCCATGAAATCAAACAAGTAACAGAGCTTTAAAGTGTTGCTGTATTTAAATTTTTTTGTGTTACCGCTGAAATCACAACTGCACGTATATTGTACACAGGCGCTTCATTTTCACAGTGTCTTGCCAAAACTCAGTTGATTCGGTATTAGCAGGTTATTTTAAAAAATTACTATTTATTTAAGTTATTAAGAAAGGTATTTATTTATGATCACAGAAAAGTTGAAGCTTAACATTGCGGACTATAAAGTTGCTGATTTAAGTTTAGCGGATTGGGGACGACGAGAGATAACCATTGCTGAGAAAGAAATGCCGGGTTTAATGGCTTTGCGTAAAAAATATGCTCACGAAAAACCATTAAAAGGTGCACGCATTTCCGGTTGTTTGCATATGACCATACAAACTGCAGTTTTAATTGAAACATTGCTGGATTTGGGCGCTGAAGTGCGCTGGTCATCTTGTAATATTTTTTCCACTCAAGACCATGCGGCGGCGGCTATGGCTGCCAGAAATATTCCAATTTTTGCATGGAAAGGAGAAGCCGAAGAAGAATTTTGGTGGTGCATTGAACAGACTATAGTAGGACCGGATGGTTGGAAGCCAAATTTATTACTAGACGATGGCGGCGATCTTACTTTATTAATGCATGAAAAATATTCTGAACTTTTACAGGCTATTAAAGGGGTATCAGAAGAAACAACAACGGGTGTGCATAGACTTTATCAAATGCAAAAAGAAAAAAAATTATTAGTGGCAGCCATTAATGTGAATGATTCAGTAACAAAATCTAAATTTGATAATCTCTATGGTTGTAGAGAGTCTTTAATTGACGCCTTAAAACGTGCGACGGATGTTATGATCGCCGGTAAAATTGCTGTAATTTGTGGTTATGGTGATGTGGGAAAAGGTTGTGCGCAAAGTCTGCGTGCTTATGGTGCGACTGTTTGGATTACCGAAATTGATCCTATTTGTGCATTACAAGCGGCCATGGAAGGTTATCGTGTGGTGACCATGGATGAAGTAGCGAAATTGGGAGACATATTTGTAACTGCGACCGGAAATAAAGATGTGATTACTGTATCTCATATGCAACAGATGAAAGATCTCGCTATCGTTTGTAATATTGGCCATTTTGATTCTGAAATAGATGTGGCTGGATTGCGCCAATTCAATTGGTTGAATATTAAACCCCAAGTTGACCAGATAAATTTTCCTGATAAAAAACGTTTACTATTATTAGCAGAAGGTCGTCTCGTTAATTTAGGTTGTGCAACAGGGCATTCAAGTTTTGTTATGTCTAATTCATTTACCAATCAGGTTTTAGCACAGATTGAATTATGGCAATATAATGACCGCTATGAAAAAGGGAAGGTTTATATGTTACCTAAAGCACTAGATGAACAAGTGGCGCGTTTACATTTAGAAAAAGTTGGCGCTAAATTAACAGAATTAACTCCAGAGCAAGCCCAATACATTGGTGTAAAACTTCAAGGACCTTATAAATCAGATTATTACCGTTATTAAAAACTTATTTTTCAATTGTTTTAATGCCATCCTTGCTTGCTATGAGTAACCTATTTGCAGGACGTTGGGCGAATAATCCACTGCTTACTATACCCGGGATATTATTTAATAAACGCTCAAGTTTAATAGGATCGGTAAAATCCCAGTGTTGACTGTCTAATATAATATTACCATTGTCAGTGATAAACTTTTCTCTATAAACAGGAAAGCCTCCCAATTTTACTAATTCTCTAGCAACATAACTTCGTCCCATAGGAATAACTTCCAAAGGTAGGCTTTTTTGCCCTAGCATTTCGACATACTTACTTTCATCGACAATGCAAATAAAATTTCTGCTTGCAGCAGCAATAATTTTTTCACGTGTTAATGCTCCGCCACCTCCTTTTATAAGCTGTAGCTGAGGATTAACTTCATCAGCACTATCAATATAAAGAGACAATTCTCCTGCACTATTCAGATCTAAGATGGGGATATTAAATTGTTTCAGACGTTTTTCAGTTTCTATGGAAGCAGGTACTACGGCTTCGATTTTATGTTTATTCGCAGCCAACGCGGGAATTAGATAATTGATTGTGCTACCACTCCCTATGCCCAAAATAGAACCGACTTTAATATAGTCTAATGCGGCTTGGGCGACTTTGCTTTTTAACAATTCTTTTTGGTTTTGTGTTACCACTCAGATCTCCTTTGGTCAGCTTTTCATGAAGTTACTTTGACATAAGCTGAAACAGCATGCAATTTCTATATTTAAAGCGAGTAACAGGCATCTTAAGAAAGTTAGCATTCTTTATGTGAAATAAAATCACATTTTTATCAAATTTAGATTTTATTGATTTTCCGAACCTACTATGTAACCTATTAAAGCGGCGTCTTCTTGTGAGAATCCACTTATTAATGTTGGTGCTGTAAAAATTTGATTAGCTGAGCGTATAAAATATAAGCCTTGACCTAGAATATTGACTAAAATGGTATTATCTCGATATTGGGCAATTATTTGGTAACGTATTTGTTCGGATATATTCCACATAGGTATCTCCATAAAAAAATAGTTCAATAAGAACTATTAATGTTGTTTAAATCCTTATCGTATTCTATGAAGAAGATAGTTGTCTTTGATTGCTGGCCTTTTAGATTTTCCTAAAATCTAAAAGTGACAAAATACTATCTTTTTAAAACTATATAGGTGCTTATCAACTAATTCAATGTGCAAAAAACTTTAAAATGGCTTAGATGAAAAGTTTTTTTACCGGATTGGTAAATTGGGAATTGTGTTAAATAGTGAAAATGGTTCTTTTTACTAAGCTAGGTATTTCCCATTTAACGTTTTTTGATAAGCTGTGTTATGCTTGGCCATTTTTATAAGGCCTAAATAGAAACTATGGCTTTGTTTATTTATTGCTCGGCGGTCCTTAAGAAAAAGGAATTTGCATGCTATACCTCTACGCTATAGGGCGCCATATTTAACTTGAATAAAGCAAAATGATAGTTTTAAAAGAGGTCTACTCGCTTTAGTTTTTTATTAAAAGAGGGCTGTATGCTTAGATTGGGATTACGTAGCCTATTGTTTTTAGCATTATCTATTATTTTAACCTCTTGTGGAAAAATGAATAATAATTCTAAAACGCCATCCGCCCCGACAAATTTCAAAGCGGGTAAAGATTATGAAATTATTTCTACATCGGAGATTATTCCTAAATTATTGCCAAAAACTCAAGTACGAGTGGTTGAGTTTTTTAGCTATGCTTGTGCTGCCTGCTATCATTTTGAGCCTACATTGGACAAATGGCTTGCAAAGAAACCAGAATATGTAAAATTTGAACGCGTACCGATAATATTTCAGCCCAGTTGGACCAACTTAGCTCGAGCTTATTATATTGCGCAAATGCTAGGAGTCGAAAAAAAATTGACCCCTGCTATATTTAAAGCTATCCATGTCGAGGGCCAAGATTTATCAAATCCTAAACTTCAAGAAGAATTCTTCATAAAACAGGGTGTTAGACAAAACCAATTTAAAAATATAAATAGTTTTACCCCAGGTATAAGTACCCAATTATTGAGAAGTGAAACGTTGATGCAAAAAGATAAAATTTTAGCAGCACCAACATTAGTTATTGATAATCGATATAAAGTTGATCCCAGTATGGTAGGCGGAGATCCGAAGCGTTTTCTACAAGTTACCGATTATCTGATAGAAAAAGTGCGAAAAGGGGACGAATAACTTGAGTGATTTCGTTAATATTCAGGGCTTATGTTTTAATCGGAGCGGACGTACCATTTTTTCCGATATTGAACTCAATATTCCGCGCGGAAAAATAACCACCATTATGGGTCCTAGTGGTTGTGGGAAGACTACCCTATTGCGGTTAATAGGTGGTCAGTTAAAACCTGAGCGTGGCACTATTCGTGTTGATGGTAAATTAATTAATAAACTGACTCGAGCGCAATTGTATGACTTACGTCGTAAAATGGGTATTCTGTTTCAGAGTGGGGCTTTATTTACCAATCTCACCGTTTACGAAAACGTTGCTTTTCCTCTAAGAGAACACACCGAGCTACCTGACTTTATGATTCGTAATATTGTATTAATGAAATTACAATCCGTTGGCTTACGGGGTGCTAAAAATCTTATGCCTAGTCAATTATCAGGCGGTATGGCACGACGTGTCGCATTAGCTCGGGCAATTGCATTAGACCCAGAACTCATAATGTATGACGAACCTTTTACGGGTCTTGATCCTATTGCTCTGGGAGTGATTGTTAAACTCATTTCTGATCTCAACACTGCTTTAGGTATTACAACAATTCTAGTGTCTCATGATGTAGAAGAGGTGCTAAAAGTTGCGGATTATATCTATGTGATTGCTAGCGGGAAAATTATTGGGCATGGTACTCCCGAAAAAGTGCATGCGGACAAAGATCCGGAGGTTCAACAGTTTTTACAAGGTTTACCTGATGGTGTGGTCCCTTTTCATTATCCTGCCATCGATTATATTCAAGATTTGCTGCATTAATGCTATGTTGATTTTAGAGAAATTACAATTATTGGGTCAGTTGGGCCTACAGCTATTAAGGAGCTTAGGTTGTGCGGCACTATTTTTAATGCATTTATTAATTCGAAAACCACGGTTTAAAAAAAGTTTTCCTTTATTAATCGAACAATTGTATTTTATTGGCGTACTATCATTAGTCATTATTGTCTTATCGGGATTATTTATTGGCATGGTAGTGGGATTACAAGGCTATAATACTTTAAACAAATTTGGCGCGAGTCAACAGTTGGGTCAATTAGTTGCCTTAAGCGTGGTACGGGAATTAGGGCCCGTTGTTACAGCATTATTGTTTGCAGGGCGCGCCGGTTCAGCATTGACCGCAGAAATTGGTTTAATGAAATCAACAGAACAACTTGCAAGTATGGAAATGATGGGAGTCGATCCACTTTGGCGCGTGATTTCACCTCGTTTTTGGGGCGGTTTCATCAGTATGCCGCTATTAATGATCATTTTTAGTGCCGTTGCGGTTTGGGGTGGTTATTTAGTCGGTGTTGTTTGGCTAGGCGTTGATGGCGGAACGTTTTGGAGTGCTATGCAATCGGCGGTTAATTTTCATGATGATATAGTGAATGGAATTATAAAAAGTATTGTTTTTGGCGGTGTTGTTACATGGATAGCGGTGTTTCAAGGATATGATACAGTTCCTACTGCGCAAGGTATTGGACGAGCGACCACGCATACCGTTGTTTATTCTTCCTTAGCGGTACTGGGTTTAGATTTTGTATTAACCGCAATGATGATGGGAGGTTGGTAGTGCGTGAGCGAATAATAGAAATTTGGGTTGGCTTTTTTATGTTATTGGGGATATTTGCTTTATTAGTTTTGGCGATTAAAGTAAGTGGGTTGAGTAGCGCTATTGGTGAAGACGGATACCGTATAAAGGCTGCTTTTGATAATGTGGGTGGATTGAAAATACGCTCGCCCGTGTCTTTGGCAGGTGTGCATATTGGTGAAGTAAGCGCGATAAAGCTGGATAATGAACAATTTAAAGCTATTGTGACGATGAAAATTGATCCTAAATATAAACGATTGCCAATAGATACTTCCGCAAGTATTCTGACTCAAGGTTTATTAGGGGCAAATTATATTAGTCTAACGCCAGGGTTTGAACAAAAATTTTTAAATAATAATGGTATCGTACAAGATACGCATCCCGCATTAATTTTAGAAGATCTTATTGGCCAATTAATATTTAGCTTAAAGAACTCAGGGGGAAAGAAGTGAAAAAGGTAATAGTCACATTTATTGGGTTATTAATTTGTACAATGGCTTGGGCTATTTCTTCGCCTATCGATTTGCTACAAAATACCTCTAATCAATTAATTTCAGCTTTGCAGCGTAATCAAGCTACACTTAAAACAAAACCGCAGATCGTTTACGGAATAGTTAATCAAATTTTGTTGCCACATGTCGATGTCATGAGTATGTCGAGTAAAGCGTTAGGCCGTGAGGCTTGGTTAAGAGCTACACCAATGCAGAGACAAGCTTTTGCCCAACAATTTATTACCTTGCTTATCCGTACTTATTCGAGTGCACTGGCTCAATACACTAATGATGAAAGAGTAAATTTTTTACCGCTTCGTGGAGACTACAATAATCAGTCTCGTGTACAGGTTAATAGCGTCATTGTTCGCGAATCAGGACCTTCTATTAACCTTAGTTATCGCTTGATGAGAATAGGTGGACAATGGATGCTTTATGATTTCAGCGTGGATGGGGTGAGCATCATAGAAAGCTTTCGTTCTCAATTTGCGGCAGAGTTACAGAACAGTGGTATTGATGGCCTTATTCGCAAACTTGCTCAGCATAATAACCAAAGTTATTAACGTATGAAAAAGGCATCTTTTCAATTTAAGAAAGATCATTATGTTTTATCGGGCGCTTTAAATACCTATACAGTACCCGGCATATGGCAACTCAGCCAAAATATCTTAAAAAATGATAAAGCTTTGTTACTTACTTTTAATTTAGACCAGGTCTTGCAAAGCGATAGTAGTGGTGTGGCATTGCTGATTGCGTGGATACGACTGTTCAAGAATCGTGATCAAAAAATTCGTTTTGTGGCTTTACCTGCACAAATGCTTGCCATTATTCGAGTGTCAGATTTAGAAAAAATATTGCCCATAAACCACTCGTAATGATGGCAGGCCTAAAGCAAAAAAGCTTAAATGTTAGCACTCAAGATAAATTTTTTGCTTATACAAGTAATTGTGTTTTTGGCAACAACCGAAGTGTACTAATATACATGAGGATTGTGACTTTAGCGGACTACGCCGACAAAAATTCAAGTGCAATAGTATATCTTGGGAATTTCTACTGTAAAAGAGAGATAAATGGTGGATAAACTAATTATTAGGGGTGGCATCCCATTACAAGGCGAAGTTCGAATTTCTGGCGCAAAGAATGCAACTTTACCTATTTTAGCAGCCTGCCTACTATCAGAGGAGCCTATAACTTTATTTAATGTTCCCCACCTACAAGATGTGACCACCATGGTAGAACTTTTAAGTGGTATGGGAGCACAATTTACCATAGGTGAACGTATGAGTTTAGAAGTGCGTTCTCGGGATCTAATTGATTCCTATGCACCTTATGCGTTGGTACGCAAAATGCGCGCTTCTATTTTAGTTCTGGGGGCATTACTTGCTCGTTGTGGCGAAGCTATAGTTTCTCTTCCGGGTGGTTGTGCGATTGGTACGCGTCCTGTCAATTTACACATTCAAGGTCTCGAGGCCATGGGTGCAAAAATTGAAATTGAAAATGGCTATATTAAAGCTAAAACTAAAGGGCGTTTGCAGGGTGCATTGATTGAATTGGATACTATCACAGTTACTGGGACTGAAAATTTAATGATGGCTGCGACATTAGCCAAAGGTAAAACCATTATAAAAAATGCAGCCCGTGAACCCGAGGTTGTTGATTTAGCCAATTTTTTAAATAGTATTGGTGCGAACATTAGTAATGCAGGAACAGATACGATTACTATCGAAGGTGTTGAGCAATTAACAGGGGGTTATTATCGAATTTTACCGGATAGAATTGAAGCTGCGACCTATTTAATTGCAGTTGCTTGCACAAGAGGCTTTATTCGCCTAAAAGATATTCAGGCTAATACTTTAGATGCGGTCATTTATACGTTGCGTCAAGCAGGCGCAGAAATTGCTATTGGTGATCATTGGATCGAACTTGATATGCGTAATAAGCGTGCCAAAGCCGTTGATGTGAGTACTGCACCCTATCCTGCTTTCCCTACCGATGCACAAGCACAAATTATGGCGCTTAACATTACCGCAGAAGGTACTGGAATTATTACCGAAACTGTGTTTGAGAATCGTTTTATGCATGTCCAAGAAATGCGTAGGATGGGTGCTGATATTACTTTAAAAGGTAATGTTGCTATTTGCAAAGGGGTGGATAAGTTAATGGGGGCAGAAGTTATGGCCACCGATTTACGGGCTTCGGCAAGTTTAGTCCTAGCAGGTTTAACTGCAGAAGGTGAAACGACCGTAAATCGAATTTATCATATCGACCGCGGTTATGAATGCATTGAAGAAAAGCTATCACAATTGGGAGGAAAAATTCGTCGGGTGTCTGTGTCAGATGGAGTATGATATAGAATTAGAAGTTTATTAGTTGCATAGAGACTCTATACACTTGAATTTTTTTGGTGTTGCTGCACAAACTCACAATCCTCATGATGTTAATACCACTCAGCTTGGGTTACTACTCAGCGCCTTATTAAAAATTCAATTGTTGCAACTATAAAAACCAATAAACTTTCTAATTAAAAACTATATTATTAAACTATAGTAGCTTCACAACTATTCGTTATCGTTCGTACTTGTATACCGCTTAACATATCCCAAATGGATTTGGCTATTTTTTTAGCTGCTTTTTCGGCCGCTATTTTTTCTTCTAGGGGTAAATTTTTTATTAGTGTTTTAGTTGCTTCAGCATGTTCTACATCCGCTTCAAGATGGACGAGAAAGAATTTTAAAGTAGCTTCATCAACAATATCATAAAATTGTTTTAAGCCAGTGATTTTACTGGCAGCCGTTTGTGGGATTTGACGTTCATATGCATATAAAGCGCCTAAGCCTTCGGCATAAGATGAACGTGATAGGGCCAAAAATTCATCAATAAATTGTTTAGTTTCTGGAAAAAGTGCACTGCTAGTGACAGTAGTTTCTGACAAACCGAGACCTTTAGTAAACTGTAACCATAAAACTGGATGACTATCGAGACCATTCATTCCTTCTTCGTCATTTAAATTGTCTAATAATACTTTTCGAGCCTCAGAGTTCTGGCAATTGCTGTGTGTGGCACTAATATATCGCGGAAAAGCATCCACATGGTGATAATACTGGCAAGCATAATCACGAAGATTATCTATTGATAACTTTCCAGCAGACCAAGCTTGATAAAACGGATGTTTCAATAAATGATTTTCATTTAGTTGTCTATCAAGTTGCTGCAGGTAATTACTCTGCAAAATATCATTAAGCGTATTATCCACGGTTTGCATAGTCATAGTGCCTTTCTCCTTATTTGGTTTAGAGTGGAACATTATACCGAATTTAATCTCAGATCTAAAACCAAGAGTATGTCTTAAATATTACCAATTTTTAAACGCATATTGTTTTAAAGATTTACTTAATAGAATGTAATATTCAAAAACGCAAATTTTATTAAAAAAAATTTAGTTTTGCTTATTTTGAGTATAAAATTTATATAATTAGATTAATTTGACACTATTTGGTTTAACTTCTACGATAAAGTGCATTATTTTGTTCTTTAATAGCTATTAAAGGGAGTTTTTATGAAGAAATCAGACACCAACGCCTGCATAATCGCAGGGGTTTTGGCTACAGCTATATTATTAACCGGCTGCGGCGGTGGTAGTGGTGGTGGTATGGGTGGTCTTGGCGCAACGGGCACAACGGGTGCAACTGGGGCTGCTGGAGCGGCAGGTCCGGGCGGCTTAAATTTAGTCGATCTACTTGGTAGTAGTGGTGGTATCACTCTAGCTGGGAATATACTTGGACAAGAAGGCATAGTTGCTCGTGCTCTTACACAGCAAGATTTAGCAGACTTGGCTGCTGCGGGAATAACTGGCGCACAGGGTGTTCAGGTTTTGGAAAGAAATGGGCAAATCCTAGGTTTAGAGACCCCAACAGGGTCCGTATTCGGTGTGCCTGTACCAGGAACGGGAGGACTACCGGTAATTGGAGGCATAGCTTTACCTCCCTTACCAGCAGGAGTACCTCGGGTTGGAATTCTTGGGCTTTAGAAAATAAAAAAATTTTTGTGTCACGAGTTTTATGTGATAATCATTAGAAGCATTCAGCATTCAACTCGTGACGTTTTTGTAAACTTGTAATACTATGTTAAAAGGGTGTATAGCTAAACGTAAAGAAGAAACGTAAACTTTTGCCATTATGACCACTTTCTACTTGTGCTTGGACGGGGTTGGTCATCGGCCTTGCCACACTCAATTGCAGACGGAAGTCTTTACTTAACAGTAATCTTAATCCAGCAGATAACGAAGCATCGCTGTATGCGCTGTTTAAAAAGAAAGCTGGCGCTACATTTTTATTCCAGACTTTACCAATATCATAGCGAGTAAAGTATTGTATCGCACGAAACGATTTGGGAAAGCTATTATAACGTAATTCTATACCACCCATCAGTCCTTGGTCGCCAATAATTTCTCCAGGATCATAAGCCTGTCCATAAGGTAGGCCGCCACCATACGGAATTTTTTCAACGGGAGCTAACGGATTAAAGGCATACTGGCCCATAGAATCTATTAGTACTGAAAAGGATTTAGTTATGTTTTGTACATGCGTGACATAATAATAAAATTTGGTATAACCAACATAAGGATTAGGAATACCAGGGGGCGGCGGTGGGGCTGTATTTGCACCGAATACATGTATCCCTTGGCTTAATTCAGCTTCCATTCTCTCAAAATATTTGGTTCTGGTGCGCTCATAAATAGCTTTTGCACGTAATGATGGGAGCCGTACAACAGCATCAGGGCCATTAACGACACCATTAAAGGAAGATGTTTTGCTTCGATAATAGCCGAATGCTAAACGACCATCTAGTTTATCGTTGACTTGTAAAATAAATGGATGATAAAAATAAGCGCCTAAATCTCCTGCTTTACCGGCAACGCTAGCAGGTGGAATATTGATGCTAGGTTTGATCTGTGTGTAGTCCGCATAAATATCGAGATGATTTCCACTCACACCGATAGGGAAGTTATGTAATAAATAATAGTATTGTAAAACTTTCGGATCAAACGGTGCAGTAGCTGCCGTTACAACGGTTGAATCACCTCCTTGCAATAAGGAGTACATATTTGCCGTTAAAAATAGGTTTTGACCACCTAAGTAACGGTTTTGATTATTATTTAATAACGCATTGGGGATAAAGCGGCGTTGTTTAATGACAAAAGTGAGTGTTTGGGCGCCTGAATTAACCAGCTCGGGGCCCCTTTTTAAGTTAGCGGATACACCAGGTAGTCGATTTAACAATAAAATATAATGTTGTAAAACTTTTAATCGTAATGGACGCGATTTTTTTAATTGTTGAGCATAAGCATCAAGATAGTTTTCTAAGCCGTGGGTTTTACCGATAACATTAATCTGAACGACGTAAGCCTCTAATATTTCTATGTGAACATATCCGGATGATAAGTTTTGTACCGGCAAAGTGGCTTTAGTAAGAATAAAACCATCTTTTAAATATTTCAAGGTAATTTGTTCATTTATTTTTTCTATTTCTTTATAAGTAATTCTTTTATTAAAATAAGGCTGAAAAAAAGCTAATAAACTTTCTTGTGAGTATACCGTTGATCCACTAATGCATACAGAACGTAACACAAAAGGTCTGCGCATACTGGGCGGTACTGAAATGGCAGGACGAGTAGGCGCCGCTGCAATGGGTGTTATAGCAGGCCCATTTGCACTGATCGCTTGCTGAATAGTGATCGTATTTCGTAATTGTCGTTCTACTTGTCCTGGAGATAGTGAACTAATTACATCAGTTAGTGCACAGGTTGGAAAAATAAGCAGCAGAAAATAAGTACAATAAGCAAGAAGCTTTACATGCCGGGTTTTTAATAATCTAAATTGTCGAATATCCATGTTTAACTAGCTATCCATAAGAAAATCTAAGAAAAGTTTAGTAGACCTTAATGATTAATCAATAGTTATTGAATTTTCTTTTCTTTTAAACGGAAATTGTTTTTAGAATTTGTTGAGTATGATTGGCATATGCTGCTATTTTGTCAAATGAACTGTTGGCAATAAGCTTACGGGGGGCTATCCAGGTTCCACCCACACAAGAAACGTAAGCTAAGCTAAGATAGCTAAGAAAGTTATCCGCATGCAGGCCACCCGTAGGACAAAAATGTAAAGGTAAAATTTCTGCAATACTTCGCAGTGTTTTAATGCCACCCATGCTTTCAGCAGGATAAAATTTAAGATATTTTAGTTTGAGTTGATGAGCGAGCAATGCCTCGCTAACTGTAGCAATACCTGGCAGGTAAGGAAGATTGTGTCTCTCAGCTTCAAGCACTAAAGTCTCATTTAAACCGGGGCTAACAGCAAATTTCGCTCCTACTGATTTAATCTGAGGGAATTGTTTAGTCTCGACAATAGTGCCTGCTCCGACTATTGCTTCCGGAAATACCGTATTTATTTTCTCGATAGCCGCTAAGGCACAAGCCGTGCGTAAAGTAATTTCTAAAACTTTAAATCCAGATGTTAGTAGTATTTCAGCTAAAGGAATTGCATGTTCTACTTTATCGATTACAATAATCGGTATAACTCGATTTTGGCCTAAAATATCAATTAAAGTAAGCATTCATGTCCTATAAGATTATAGTGCATAATACCGCCGTATTTTTTGCTAAGCAAATGTTAGCGAATATAACCCGTCTGGGACGCAACCTAAAGAAGGTTGCTTATGTCTAAAGTTAAGCAAATTGGCGTGATTGGTGAAGCGATGTTGGAGTTATCACATCAAACATCCACTTCTTTATCCCTTTCTTTTGCGGGGGATACGTTGAATTTTGCAATTTATTTGCGCCGATTATTGCAAAACCAAACCGTTGAAATCCATTATGTAACCGCTCTAGGTCACGATGCCTATAGCGATCAGATGTTATTGGATTGGCAAAAAGAAGGTCTTAAGACTGAATTAATTCGTCGCATAGACAATAAATTGCCTGGCCTTTACTTAATTCGGACCGATATTAAAGGAGAAAGAGCATTCTATTTTTATCGATCCGACTCTGCAGCACGAGATTTATTTAAAGGTAATAACCGCACTGATTTATCTAAGCAATTGACTGGAATGGATTATTTATATTTTTCAGGGATTAGTTTAGCCATACTCGACGAAGCGGGTCGAGAATATTTAGCAAATATTTTACAAAAAGCTAAACAAAAAGGCACAAAAATTATTTTTGACACTAACTATCGACCCTCTTTATGGATTAGTTCTGATTCTGCAAGAAAGACTATGTTAACTTTTTTAAAATATGTTGATATTGCCTTACCTACTTTTATAGATGATCAGTTAGTATTTGGTGATGCAACAATCGAGGATTGTGTACAACGATTACTCGAAAATGGTGTCACTGAAATAGTGGTTAAATGTGGCGCCGATCCTTCATTAGTCGCCACAGCTGATCATCAACAACGAGTTTCAACTTGTTTACTAGATAAAGTAATTGATACCACCGCGGCAGGGGATTCGTTTAATAGTGCTTATTTAGCAGCGCGTTTATTAGGTTATAATCCTATTAAAGCAAGCTTATATGGTCATGAACTCGCCGCAAAGGTTATTATGCACCCAGGCGCCATTATTCCACGATCCAAAATGCCCAATTTATTTTGAGTGGTATTCTGTTACCACTTAAAATGCAATAGATATAGTTATGCAGAAAATTTCTTGCCAGTCGAATGCTTTTGGAAAATTAATGGATGGCCAACCTATTACACAACATACATTACGTAATCCAAATGGTATGTCGATTGGCATTATCAATTATGGTGCCACATTAACCTCAGTACAAATTCCGGGTTCGCGAGGCATTAGTCAGGAACTTACTTTAGGATTTGATAATCTTGATGATTATTTAGCTCATGAATTTTATTTTGGGGCAACGATAGGACGGGTCGCGAATCGTATTGCTAACGCGTATTTTAATTATCAAAAAAAAGATTATTTTTTAAGTAAAAATAAAAATTTTTCTCATCATTTGCATGGGGGAGAAAAAGGCTTAGATAAAGTAGCTTGGCAAGATGAAGTTTCAATTCAGGAAAATCAAGCAAGCGTAAGCTTTTTTTATAACAGTCCAGATGGCGATCAAGGGTATCCTGGAAATCTCCATATAAAAGTCACCTATATCTTAACTCTGGCCAATGAATTAAAGATTTCCTATCAAGCTGAAACGGATCAAGCCACTCCCGTCGATCTAACTAACCATGCTTATTGGAATTTGGCAGGTGCAGGAAATGGAACCGTGTTGGATCATATATTACAAATTTTTTCAGATTGTTACGTTGTCACCGATAAAGATTTATTACCAACCGGTCAAATAGCAGAAGTTAAAGGAACCCCATTCGATTTTCGCAAACCGCATTCTATTGGTGAACGAATTAAAAACATTGTTATTGGCGGTTATGATCTTTGTTATGTATTACCTACTATAATGAACCATCAGCCCCAATATCTTGCAAAAATCACAGAACCAATAAGTGGGCGTACACTAGAAGTGTTTACTACGCAACCGGGCTTACAATTCTATACAAGCAATAGTTTGAGAGATTATCCGATTAATTCAGGCTTACGTACACAACGTTATGGAGCTTTTTGTATGGAAGCACAAAATTTCCCTGGTGCTGTTAAATTCCCACAGTTTCCATCGCCTTTTTTACTACCGGGTAACCGTTATCAACACACAACCATCTATCGATTAATTTGGTAATCATTATGAAACTTAATGTGGCATGTCAACAGATTATGATATTAGGTGAAGGACCACTTTGGCACCCGGTTGAAAAATGTTTGTATTGGGTAGATATCGTGGCCGCGATCTTATATCGTTTAAATAAGGATGGCAATATCGATAAGTTTACTATGCCCAGTGAAATTGGTTCAATTGCTTGGTGCGCTAAAGGAGGCCTAGTAGCCGCTTTAAAGGATCGTTTTGTTACTATTGATACCGTAACAGGTACGACACAAAACATTGCTTTACCACTACAAGAAATAAAAAATGTCATGTTTAATGATGGTAAATGTGATAGGCAAGGAAGATTTTGGGCAGGAACAAAAGATAGTGCCGAACAAGAACCTATTGGCGCTTTGTATTGTTTAAATAAAGGCGATGCAACAGAAGTATTAAAAGGTTTTACCGTGACTAATGGTATTGCTTGGAATTTAGACAATAGTTTGATGTATATCTGTGATTCACCCGCTCGACAAATTTATCAATATGAATTTGATCCGCAATGCGGGAGTTTGGGTGAAATGCGAATATTTGCTCAAATTTCCAAACAAGAAGGTTTTCCTGATGGACTTACAGTTGATAGCCAAGGTTATCTTTGGAGTTGTCATTGGGATGGCTGGCAAATTACACGCTATGCTCCTAGCGGTGAAATCGATAGTGTCATCCCAATACCAGTACCCAGACCTACTAGTTGTTGTTTTGGCGGTCCCGATTTAACAACTTTGTATGTAACATCTGCCTCAATAAACTTAAACGCAGCACAGCTAGCGGATGCCCCGCAATCGGGTATGGTTTTCGCTATAGAAACGGGTATTAAAGGGTTACCCGAACCTTGTTATTTAGCCTAATGAATTAGCTCAAAATTTAGGAATAAGATGTCATGATGGTACTGATAATTGTTCCAGTTAAACTATTATTTTTAAGAGTTTAACTTGCTTTTAGTTCTGATAAAGGTAAAGTAATCACTAAATAGGCCAAAGAGGTTGTTTATGATAAAAGTATCAAACCCTAATTGGTTGATTTATACCATTTCGGGATTTGCAGCTTTAGCAGGATTGTTGTTTGGTTATGATACGGGAATTATTTCCGGCGCTATTTTATTTATTAAAAAAGATTTCATCTTAACTAATTTTCAGATTGAAATGGTGGTAAGCGCCGTTTTATTTGGTGCTTTAATAGGTTCGGGTGTAAGTGGTAGAGTCAGTGATTTATTTGGTCGACGTAAAGTACTCGTGTTTACCGCACTCACCTTTATTGTAGGTTCTTTAGCCACCGCATTTTCACCTAATTTGATCTTCTTAATTACAGGTCGGATAATACTGGGTATGGCTATCGGTATAGGTTCTTTTACCGCACCACTTTATCTTGCCGAGATTGCGCCAAAACGTATCCGGGGCATGCTAGTTTCTTTGAATCAGCTAGCGATTACCATAGGTATCGTTTTTTCTTATTTAATTAATTATTATTTTTCTGTCAATGGGCAATGGCCTTGGATGCTAGGTTTAGGTGTTGTACCAGCGGTTATTTTACTGTTGGGTACTATTTATTTGCCTGAAAGCCCCCGATGGATGATTTTAAGAGGTTGGGATCAAAAGGCGCGTGTTGTTTTGCAGAGTATACGTCATGGTGAAAACATCAATAAGGAATTTGATGAAATTCGTCAAACAGTAAAAATTGAAAAAGGATCGCACCTTCAATTATTAGCAAAATGGTTACGCCCTATTCTCTTTATTAGTTTAGGTTTAAGTTTTTTCCAGCAAGTTACGGGAATCAATGCCATTATCTATTATGCTCCGACTATTTTACAAATGGCAGGGTTTAAATACGCTAGCAATGCAATTTTAGCAACCTTAGGCATCGGAATAATCAATGTATTGTTTACTGTTATTGCTTTACCTCTTATTGATCGTTGGGGTCGCCGTCCTTTATTGCTTTTTGGCCTTTTAGGTATGTTTATTAGTTTAGTTATTTTGGGAGTAGCTTTTTATTTTCCTGTATTTACAGCATTACGTTGGGTAGCTGTAGCAAGTATGGTCATTTATATTGCTAGTTTTGCAATGAGTTTAGGACCTATTATGTGGTTAATTATTTCAGAAATTTTTCCATTAAATATTCGAGGAGTAGGTGCCAGTTTAGCTATTTCTGCGAGTTGGGGTTTTAATATGCTGGTTTCATTGACATTTTTAACCTTAATTCAGTTAATAGGCACTAGTCACACATTTTGGTTATATGCAATCCTATGTGTGTTGGGCTTGATTTTTGTTTACTTTGTTGTTCCAGAAACAAAAAATTGTTCCTTAGAACAAATTGAAAATAATTTGCGTTTGGGTCGGCGAAGCCGTGAATTGGGTGCGACAGTACATGCTTCTAGTATATTGCAAGGTTAAAAAGACCTTTTTTTCTTTCATTAGTTAAAATAAATTACAGGATAAGAATTTAGATGATGTTAAAAAATAAAGTTATTCTGATTACCGGATCCACTAATGGCATTGGCGCTGCAACTGCTCGGCATTGTGTTGCTGCGGGTGCTAAAGTTATGATTCATGGTCGTAAAGAAGATTGCGCAAAAAAAATAGTTCATGAGCTAGGTGAGGCAAGTAGTTTTTTACTGGCAGATTTAATGGATGAAAACTCCTATGTTTTTTTAATAAAAGAAACAGTAAAAAAATTTGGTCGACTAGATGGTTTGGTCAATAATGCTGGAATTTATCCTCGAAACAATATCGACTCAGCCAGTTTGGAAGCTTGCGAAAATATTATGCGAGTCAATTTCTATGCACCTTTACTATTATGCAAAGCAGCAGTAGAAGTTTTTCGAAAACAGAAAAGTAGTGGCACCATTGTTAATATTGGTTCAATGAATGCTTATACAGGCCAGCCTGATCTTTTGATTTATTCTGCTTCAAAAGGAGCACTTATGACCATGACACGTAATTTAGCAGATAGTTTAGGTCCCGAACTTATTCGAGTTAACCAACTTAATGTTGGATGGACACCTACCGAGAATGAGATTTGTTTAAAACTATCAGAAGGGTTGCCAGAAAATTGGCAAGAAAAAATCCCTAAAACCTATGCACCTAGCGGTCGTTTATTATCACCCGATAATGTGGCTGCTCATGTAGTATTTTGGCTTGCGGATCAATCAGCTCCCGTTAGTGGGGTTGTGTATGAAGTTGAACAATATCCAATCATTGGACGTAATCGTTTGAATGATTTGGTCATTCAATAATTTAAAAATTTGAATTACTGAAGCTAACCTAAAAAACTATAAAACCAGATCTCGTCGAGGTTCCCATGAAAATTCAAGATGCTAAAGTGTTCGTGACTTGTCCGGATCGTAATTTTGTGACTCTTAAAATAATCACCGATGAGGGTTTGTATGGTCTCGGTGATGCGACTTTAAATGGACGAGAGTTAGCTGTTAAAGCTTATGTAGAGGATCTTATTCCTTGTTTAATGGGTCGAGATCCTGCACAAATCGAAGATATTTGGCAGTTTTTTTATCGCGGTGCTTATTGGCGCCGTGGACCCGTTACCATGGCGGCCATTGCTGCAATTGATATGGCTTTATGGGATATCAAAGGAAAAGTATTAAACACACCCGTTTATAATTTATTAGGCGGGAAAAGTCGTCAAGGAGTGATGGTATATGGACACGCAAATGGTATAGATATCAGTGATACCATCGCGCAAGTGGGAAAATACATTGATATGGGTTATTTAGCAATTCGTGCACAGACGGGTGTGCCTGGTCTACCCAATAGTTATGGCGTTTCTAAAGATAAAATGTATTATGAACCCGCTACTAAAGGATTACCTCAAGAATGCGTTTGGTCTACCGAAAAATATCTTAATTATGTGCCTAAATTATTTAAAGAATTGCGTAAAACCTATGGTGACGATCTTCATTTTCTTCATGATGCGCATCATCGTTTAACACCCATCGAAGCGGCTCGTCTAGGAAAAGAATTAGAACCTTATCACTTATTTTGGTTGGAAGATACAGTGCCCGCAGAGTTACAAGAAAGTTTTCGAATTATACGCCAGCATACGACGACTCCTCTCGCAGTGGGGGAGGTATTTAACACAATATGGGATACACATATCTTATTTACTGAACAACTGATTGATTATATTCGTATGTCAGTGGTGCATGGCGGAGGAATCTCACATTTGAAAAAAATAGCATCGATGGCTGAGGTTTATCATGTGAAAACTGGATGCCATGGTCCAACAGATGTTTCTCCCATCACGATGGCGGCCGCTTTACATTTTGATATTGCCATTAATAATTTTGGTATACAGGAATATATGCACCATACCGAAAAGACTAATGACGTCTTCCCACATCACTACAGTTTTGATAAAGGTTACTTATATCCTAGTGACGAGCCAGGTTTAGGTATAGATTTTAATGAGAAGCTGGCAGAAAAATATCCTTACGAACGCGCTTATCTTCCCATTAATCGAAAACTTGATGGTACTTTATTTAATTGGTAAATTATTTAAAACTCTTATATATCCTTATTATGCTGATGAAAGTCCATACTGCAGAAAAAATGAAAAGATCCATTTGCAGAGGCTGGAAAGTAACATAAATGAGTAATCCAGCGCCCAACATATTAACAAGATTATAAAAGAAACCTTTTATTCTCATCCAATTAGTTTGTTGAAAAATATAAGCGACTAGAATAAGTGAAAAACCAGAAATAAGGAAGAAATGTTTAGATAAAACAATAGAAGTCATACAACGCCCAAATATTATTATTTTTATACGCGATCAAACACGCATATACTATTATAATTTAGCGTAAAGTGTCTAGACTTTTAAATAATTTGGAATAATATAAGTCTCTCAAAAAGAGACTTATAAATTTTTAAAAATTAATTTTATTGTTTACTGGCCAATAATTTTGTTAATGTTTTTACAAACCCAGCAGGATCATCCAATTGTTCCCCCTCAGCCAGTATGGATAACCCTAAGAGCAAATGTGACCATTCTGATAAACGAGCATCATCTTGTTCATCTTTTAGATCTTGTATAAATTTATGCTTGGTATTTAGCTCAAGTATGGGCTTACTTTCTGGTATTTTTTGCCCAGTAGCTTCTAGCATACGTTTTAATTGACTATTTAAAGCATTTTGTTCTTTTACGATGCAGGCAGGAGAACTGGTTAAACGTTGTGAAATGCGAACTTCCTTAATTTTATCTTTAAGTATTTCATGGATCTGTTTTAGTAAAGATCCAAATTCATTTTCGTGTTGTTTTAGTAACTCTTCACTTCTTTCTTCAGCTATTTCTGATATATCTGAATCCTTAGCTACTGATTGCAAAGCCTTTCCTTCAAATTCGGTTAAATGTGCAACCAACCATTCATCAATCCGATCGTGGAGAAGCAATACTTCAATTTCTTTTTCACGAAAAATTTCTAAATTAGGGCTATGGCTTGCTGCTGCAAAATTTTCTGCAGTGATATAGTAAATTTTGTCTTGCTGAGGTTTCATGCGCGCTTTATATTTTTCTAAACTTATCGTTTGCGCACTATCATTTAAATGAGTAGAGCTAAATCTCAAAAGCTTTGCGAGCGAATCGCGATTTGCAAAGTCTTCAGCAAAACCTTCTTTTAAAATATTGCCAAATTCATGCCAAAATTGTAAATATTCTTCAGTTTGTTCTTTAGCAAGATAACTTAGTGTTTCTAATACGCGTTTGGTTATAGCCGAACGTATGTTATCAATTTGCTTATTATTTTGTAAAACTTCTCGAGAAATATTCAATGGGAGATCATTGCTATCGACTATTCCTTTTACAAATCGTAAATAACGTGGCAGAAATTGCTCAGCATCATCCATAATAAAAACACGTTTAACATATAGTTTTAAGCCTCGAGGTTTTTCTTGGCTCCAAAAATCAAACGGACCTGCTTGTAAGGGGATATAGAGTAAAGTAGTATATTCTTGGTTTCCTTCTATTTTGTTGTGAATCCAAGTAAAAGGATCATTCTGATCATGCGTGAGGTGCTTATAAAATTTCTTATATTTTTCATCATCAATCTGATCCTTAGATAACGTCCATAACGCAGTGGCATTATTAACCGTTTCCCAGATTGTTTCAGGCGTCTTTTCAACTATTTCTGTCGTATCGGAAGGGATTTGGTTTTCTGTAATGTTCTTTTTCATACTAATAGGCAAAGTAATATGATCAGAATATTTAGTAATAATACTCCGTAAACGCCAATCATCTAAAAACTCCTTTTCATCTTTCTTTAGATGTAAGATAACCTCGGTGCCTCGTTCAGGCTTGTTTATGCTTTCAATGGTATATCCATCTTTGGATTCCCGGTTGTATTCCCAACAAACACCTTTTTCTGGTGCTTCACCAGCCGCGCGCGTTTTGACGGTTACTTTGTTGGCGACCATAAATGCAGCATAAAATCCAACACCAAATTGGCCTATAAGCTGAGTGTCTTTGCTAGTATCTCCGGTCAAGGAATTTAAGAATTCCTTGGTCCCTGATTTTGCAATGGTACCAAGATTTGAAATAACCTCATCCCAAGTCATACCGATTCCATTATCAGTTAATGTGATGGTATATTTTTCTTTATCAATGGTTAGTGCAATTTTTGGCTCAGGATCTTCTTCATAGATTTGAGGGTTTGATAAGGATTTAAAACGTAACTTTTCAATGGCATCGTGAGCATTGGAGATTAATTCACGTAAAAAAATTTCTTTATTCTTATAAATTTTATCGATCATTAGGTCTAATAACTGTGTACTTTCAGTTTTAAAGCCTAATATCTGTTTTTCAACAACGGTCGCCATAAATCCAATACCTCTTATGAGTAAATATGCCAATACGGACAACATGAGGGCAAAATTTTCAATTTCAAGTAAAAACTATCCTAAAATCAAGGAAATTTCACTTTTTTTTCGATTTTTTAAAGACTTGCTAAATAAAGTATTTCTCTCAGTATGGTTTCTGACCCTACGGTATAGCCTAGATCATAAATCTCTTGGGGGGTAAGCTTTTCTAAAATTAAAGGATTATTAACAATTTCTAATGCCGTTAATTTTTGTTGTGTAGTCTTGTTAGCACGAGTGATTTCTAAAATAAAAATGGTTTGTTGAAGGGTATGGTTGTAGTTTTTAGCAATCAATTTGTAATAGGCTTGACAGGGAAAAAGAATAATATTTTCTCTTTTATGTAAGAATTTTTTATTTGAAGTGTTTAAAATTTTTAATAAATCTATAGGCGATAGCGATTTTAATAATTTTTTATCATTTGAAATATCCGTAGCATATAATTTAGAAACAAGATTTTTCCCAACTAACTGTAGGGTAAATAACGTTTCACCATTTTTTGTACAAACTTCTTCATCAATAATACGCAATGAAAAAGGATGAGCATTAGCTTTTTGCAGCGACTTATATTTTTCTTTAATTGTTGAGATATAATTTTCTACGTATTTAAAGTCCAAGCTAATATCCTCCAAACTTAAATCTAGTGATCTATATTTTATTGTGGCGATTAATTAAGGGGGTTTGTTCATTATTTTGTTCCCCATTATTACAGCAGAAGCTTCTAAAATATTGAAATATCGACCGTTTAGTTTTATTATTATCAGATGTTTTTGGGGTAAGCTCATGAATAAGGGCATTTCTTTCTGGATAGGTTTGAGTAAGGTTACCTATTTCTTTAGAAGTAGGATTTATATATTTTTCACGTTCAAATCCAGGTTTGCATAGGCAGGTTACCCATCCAAAATTGTTATTGTCTGTTGGGTTAGTTATTTTAGCGCCAAATAATGTACGTTCTGCTATAGTAAAACTAGAATTAGTTTCATTTAACAAAACTTCCTTTATTTCTTGTCCTGTAACAATAAATAGAGAGATTTCTTTACCACCAAGCCAATTCCAGGTTTCCGTAACTTTTAAACTGTGCCAACAAGATACTTGTTTCCCTTTTAGGAGATAAAATATTTCAGTTTGACTTTCTATTTCATCTTTATCAATGGTATTAATAAATTCCTTAAAATAACCATCTTCATCGGTGATGCCTTTGATAGTTATTAAGCCTAGCCGCGCAATGAGCACATCGGCTGTAATTTGGTTAGGTAGTTGATCTTCATTTTCTTTAATATTTTTTATATAATTCTTTTCTTTTTCTAATAAATTTTCATTAATAAATATTTGATCCAGTTTATTTAAAAAATCTGATTTCGATAACATTTTTATTTCCTATTGTTTATTTTACTATCGGAACGGATTGAAGTCAGTTTCGGTGTCATAGACATCAAGTTGTTCTTCCATTTTTAGGAAGCCTGTTATTAATGAAGCGGGCCATACACCTAACAAGGAATATAATATCTCGATTGAATAAACCGATAAGATCATATATCCCAACTGTGATAAATGTAGATGACCACTAAATCCAAATAATATCGTGATGAAAACTAAAATAAAACCGCCAATAGCAGATGATCCTAAACTGCGTAACCAAAAGTGTCTACCTTTCATTAATATTTTCCATTTCGAAATTATATAGATATTAATGAAACTGCTGCTAATAACAGCCAGTATACCAGCTAATACAAATCTTAAGATAGGATCCACCACTTGATTATAAGAAAGTTGAGCATGCCAAAAAGTTGGAGAAGGTAGATGAATAATTAATTTGATCGCAATCGAAAAAAATAATTCACAAGCAAGCGTAATCCATATGATGTGTTTAGCCGCATTGTAACCATATACTTCGGCTACTATATCTCCAATAATATACGTTAAAGGAAAAATAAGAGGCGCGCCCGGCACTAATGCGGGGCCAAGAAATACTAATTTATATGCTACGACATCGGCTGCTAAACTAATCGTAATGTTTATCATCCCTAAAATAAGGATATATTGATTAATATTTTTTGGCGCCGTTGCTTTTTTCATCCTCGAAATTAACATAAAATTTTCTTTTTTTATAATTCATTATTATTTGTATAATGATACCTAAAATTTTGTATAGCCCTGTCAATTTAATGATTTCAGATTCAGCACTTAAATTTTTAAGATAAACTTTATTTTCATAAATAATTTTTTGCATAAGCTGGGGTTTACACATTCCATTTTTATAGACAATTATAAAATCTCGATTACGACCTCTTAAACTAGGATCAATCACTAGCAAAGATCCAGCTAAAAAATTATCCATATTATCTTTTATCATTAATTCAAAACTAGTCTCATTTAAAATTATATCTCTTATTATTAACGAGGAGAAAGCTAACTGGAATCTATTTTTAGGAGTATTGAGAACATTTTTCCAGTGTAACAAAGGAACAGTCAAACCAGTTGGGTGCTTATTTTTTTTTTGTAAGGCTTCTCTTCCAATTAACTGATCGAGTGATATTGAGAAATAGTTTGCAATAGGAGTTAACGATGCGAGAGTAGGATTATTTTCTTTGTTTAATCTTAATCGTTTCAGCGTTGAAAGAGGAATGCCAGTATGCTTATGGAGATGATTAATATTTATCTCCCATTTTTCTATTAGGTACTCTAAAGTATTATTTAGCGTATGTTTAAACGACAATTGAAATAAACCTCTGCAAAGTCATTTTTCGCAATTTACTTAGCCCTATAAACACTATTTTTATTTATTAAAAATAACGTGAAATAAAATAAAAAAACAAGATTCTTGTTTTTTTTTAAACCTGAAAAATTATGCCATTAAAAAAATTTTAAATCAAATTATTTTAGGTTTAAACATTTTAATAGTATTGTATAATAATAATTTATTTGACTATTATTTTTTATAAATTATGAGATTTAAAATTTTTAACAATTTAGCAAGGAGAGAATCGTAAGTGGATAAAAAAAAGAATTTTGTTAGTTGAAGATCATCTGATAATCCAACGGGTACATAGCATTTTTTTGAAAAAAATGGGCTATCCGGTTGATATCGCTGAAAATGGAAAACAAACATTAGAAATGTGTTTACGTAGCACGTATCATCTCATTATTCTCGATGCCGGGCTACCTGATATGCGAGGTGTTGAAATAGGGAAAAGGATTCGTATTTTAGAAAAAAATAATAAAGCTGAGCGGAAGCCAATAATCC